>NZ_CP151951.1:4405000-4750000 GCF_038592985.1 Paenibacillus sp. FSL R10-2782
GAATGAACTCTCGAAGTAGCCATTGGCATTTTCATTTGATCCGCGTTGCCAGGAAGGGTAAGGGATCAGCAAAATAGACCTGTACGTCATGCGTAGCTTTCAGGTTCGCATAACAGGCAAACTCTTGCCCCAGTCAAGCACACCATACACAGCTCAAGAAGCAGGTGGAAGCTGAAGAGATCAACCATCTGCTGTTTGAAGACGAATCCATGATTCGTTCCTATCAAGCGCTTCGATACAACTGGTTTCCACGCGAAAAGCAACGCCAAGTGCCAACGTACGGCATACATGAAGGCGCCAAGTTGTTTGGAGCGATCCACTACGTTTATAAGATTAAGCTTCAAGTCAGCCAGTTTATGAAGCGAATCATTAAGCAACCGATGGAAACGATTGATCGCCTGTTGATTAGGTTTTAATCTTTGTGAATTTTATAATTTCGCTGCCTCATTGCCTCAAACAGCAGCACCGTGGAGGCCATCGCTGCGTTCAGCGATTCCGCCTGTCCCTGCATCGGAATGAACACCGATTCATCAACCATACGTGCGGTGGATGCAGAAATACCCTGTCCCTCGTTCCCAATGACGAGCCAAGCGGAAACACGCAAATTAACGGCATAGCATGACAGACTTGCGTCCAGCGAAGTGCTGATCAGTCGGGCACCTTTGCTTTTGGCCTGTGGCAAAAGCTCCTCCAAACTGCCCTCAATCACGGGCAGGTGAAAAAGCGATCCCATCGTAGAGCGGATCGTCTTCGGGTTGTACAGGTCGGCGCAGCCATGACCCAGAATGACGCCTGCGGCTCCGGCGGCGTCCGCACTACGGATGATGGTGCCCACATTGCCGGGGTCCTGTACCCCGTCCAGCACCATCACCAGCGCATCCGCCTGCTCCAGCAACGCCGGGAATGCGTCGCGCTCCTCCTTGTGCACGATAGCAAAGACGGACTGCGGTGTCTTTGTATCGGTGCATTTGGCAATGACCGCCGCCGACACGGGAACCCATTCCACCGGCTGGTCTGCTTGGTCCACGCCATTCAGCTCGGCAGGAATGCCCTTGTCCAAATCATAGGCAACGCTTTCGACAACCGCGTTCGAACGCAATGCTTCCTGCACCAGATGAATGCCCTCGACGATATATTTATGCTGCCGGGTGCGATGCTTTTTTTCCAGCAGTTGTGCCCATTCCTTTACACGTGTATTGTTCGGTGAAATGATTTCCATTCGTTATCCGTCCGTTCCTTTATAAATAAATGATTTATCATCACACTGCAAAAGCCAGCTCTAGCTTGGTTAAATCATCCTTGTGGCCTACAATAACAAGTACATCCCCCGTCTCCAGCCGATCTTCAGCATAAGGGGAGATATTCATTTCCTGATCTCGGCGAATCGCCATCACATTACAGCCAAAACGAGCGCGTATATCAAGTTCCTTCAGATTTTTTCCTACCATGGAATCTGCGGCTTTGATCTCCAAAATACTATAATCCTTGGACAGCTCGATATAATCCAGAATATTCGGGGACGTCAAATGATGGGCTACTCGCAGCCCCATGTCCCGCTCAGGATAAACCACCTTATCCGCGCCTATCTTTTGCAGCACTTTCCCGTGTAATTCATTTTGCGCTTTTACGATCAGAGCTGGCACCCCCATATCCTTGAGGATTAATGTCGTCAATATACTTGCCTGTATATCTTCGCCAATCGCCACCACGATGACATCAAAATTGCGAATACCGAGCGCTCGCAGCGCTTCCTCATCCGTTGAATCGGCAGATACCGCGTGGGTCACAATATTCGACATTTCCTGTGTGCGCTGTTCGTCCGAATCAATCGCCAGCACATCAAAGCCCATTTCGCTCAATGCAGTGGCAACACTGGAGCCGAAACGCCCCATGCCAATTACCGCATACTGCTTCTTAGCCATTCCTTCCTTACCTCCCGATCACCATACTGTCCGTCATAGTATAGCATAACCCGCCAAAAACATAAATTTGGCATACTTATGCCAATTGCTTCTTCATGTATACCGGGCAGCAGCCCAAGCCATAATACACCCGACAACAATTACAAATACGGGAGGTACACATGCCCATTACACTGGATTTACGACAAGCCATTGTTCACAAAGTTCACGGCAAATCAGAAGCTGATCTTACCGATATGATTATCGGGTCAGTAGATGGACCAGAAGCCGCTTTGCCCGGATTGGGTGTCATTCTTGAGGTGGCATGGAAGCACATGAACCAGACCCAGCAACAAGAGTTTGTCCACCTGGCACATGAGCAGCTTGATAAAATCAAGCCCGTCCCGCTAACCTGAGTCTTATTTCCAAACTTTTGTTCATCCCTGCTTCATCCTACTGCCCGTATACGAGAATAGTCCACTCGCCGTAACACCGAGTGGACTATTCGTTGTACAGATCAAATAACAGTTTTCATTCCCGTCCTGCTTATCAAATCCAAATCCTTATGGAGCCATCTCCAAAAACTTGGCTGTAGGATTTTTCTCTATAGCGGTCCGCATCGCATACTCATTTTCGAACAAGGCAACATAATTGCCCTTCTTGTCCTTCACCAACGTAGAGTTAATACGGAATTTGCTTGGATCAATCTGATCATCCACAATCCAGCGTGCAAATTGGAATGGCATACGCTGAAGCTGTACATCAACTCCATATTCACCCTTCATGCGGTACTCAAATACTTCAAATTGCAGTTGACCGACAACGCCCAGCAGCGTATCGTCAAAGCTTACCGTACGGAATACCTGGATCATACCTTCCTCGGTCAACTGATCAATACCCTTTAGATATTGCTTGTGCTTCAAGGCATTCTTCACCGTTACCTTGGCAAAAATCTCAGGCGAGAAGGTCGGCAACTCATCAAATACAACCTCTCCTCCTTGACTAAGTGAATCCCCAATACGGAAAATACCCGGATCAAACAAGCCGATAATATCGCCCGGGAAAGCTTCCTCGACAATATCGCGGTCCTGCGCGAGAAACTGCTGTGGTTGGGACAACTTAATCTCCTTGCCCATCCGTACATGCTTAACACTCATCCCCCGTTGGAACTTACCAGACACAATACGCAGGAATGCGATGCGGTCACGGTGAGCCGGGTTCATGTTTGCTTGAATTTTAAATACATAGCCAGTAAATTTCTCGTTCGTCGGCTCGATTTCCCCCGCTGTACTGCGACGTGGCTCCGGCTTGGGAGCAAGCTGAAGAAAGTTTTCCAAAAACGTTTGAACTCCAAAGTTATTAATCGCACTACCGAAGAATACAGGCGTTAATTCCCCGCGCTGTACTTTCTCCATGTCAAAAGGGTCGCCCGCAACATCGAGTAACTCCAGATCCTGACATAATTGGTCATGCAAATATTCACCCGCCATTTCGCGAATGATTGGATCATTGTAATCCTCCACTTTTTGTACCTTGATCGTGGAATGGTCATCTCCCTGAAACAGCTCGACCTGATTTTTGACACGGTCATAGACACCGCACAGCTCACGTCCTGTACCAATTGGCCAGTTCATAGGCACCGAACGGATGCCGAGCACCTGCTCCAGCTCCTCCATCAGATCAAAAGGACTGCGTCCCTCACGGTCCAGCTTGTTAATGAAGGTAAAAATCGGAATGCCACGCTTGGCACAAACCTGAAACAGCTTAATCGTTTGCGCTTCCACACCTTTGGCTACATCAATCAGCATGACTGCGCTATCCGCTGCTGTTAATGTACGATAAGTGTCTTCGCTAAAATCCTGGTGACCTGGGGTGTCCAGAATATTAATACGGTGCCCATTGTAATCAAATTGCATAACGGAGGATGTGACCGAAATCCCCCGCTGCTTTTCAATTTCCATCCAGTCACTCGTGGCGTGCTTGCTTGCCTTACGCGCTTTAACTGAACCGGCAAGACGAATCGCGCCCCCGAACAGCAGCAGCTTCTCCGTCAGTGTCGTTTTCCCCGCATCCGGGTGAGAAATAATCGCAAACGTGCGCCGTTTGTCGACTTCCTGTTGAAGAATATCCAGTGTTTTACTCATTTCACATATCCCTTCATGATCAAATCCATTGCGTTCCTGCTCAAGCTATTCATAAAAAGGCCATGATGCACGCCTATTAACGTAAATTCATCGGTGCTAGCGGTTTCATTACCGTTAGATCCAGTATTCGGCGTACTCCGTTACCATATTCATTATAAATACGATCTATTTACATGTTTTAGCCTGCCTTTAACGTATAATCAGTTGCAAACTGAAAACCTGAGACTAAGTTATTATAGCATACTCCGAACGCAAAGCATCCCCTTACATCCTGAACAGGACGTAGGGGGATGCTGAACAATTATCAGGATTACTGAGTACCGCCTACCCGCCAGATGACATTGTCTTCATCCTGGCCGCTGACCGGCCACCATTTGAAGCCATCTTGCTCCAGCAGCTTATGAGCGCCTTCCGGTCCCCATGAGCCTGCAGCATAGGTTTCCAGCGTATCAGGGGCTTGTTGCCATGCTTTGGCGATCCGATCCACGAATCTCCATGCTGTCGCAACCTCATCCCAACGCGTAAAGTACGTAGAGTCCCCCTCAATCGCGTCCATCAACAACCGTTCATAAGCCTCCGGTGAGTTGATGCCGACCATACAGCTTTGGCAGAAATCCATAGCCAGCGGCTCAATATCCGATTCCGAACCCGGCTTCTTGGCATTAATCTTGATGTAAATACCCTCCATCGGATTCACCCGGATCACGAGCAAGTTCGGTTCCAGCTTATGCTTTTGACCCAGATATACGTTCGTAGGCATACTCTTAAATTCCACAACGATTTCGGTTGTCTTTACAGGAAGACGTTTGCCGGTACGAATGTAGAAAGGAACCCCTGCCCAACGGAAATTATCCACAAATACGCGTGAAGCAAAATAAGTCTCTGTGCTCGACTGTGGATCAACCTTGTCCTCTTCACGATACCCCGGCAAATGCTGACCGCGATAGCTTCCCTCTGTGTATTGACCGCGTACCACATTAGTCAGCACATCCTCTGCGGATTCAAAAGGACGCAGCGAACGCAGCACTTTTACCTTTTCATCACGGATATCCTCAGGGAGCAATCGACTCGGTGGTTCCATTGCAATCATCGTCAGCATTTGCAGCATGTGGTTTTGTCCCATATCCCGCAGAGCGCCGGAATGATCGTAATAACCTCCGCGTTCCTCTACGCCCACGGTTTCACTAAGCGTAATTTGCACATTGGAAATATGCTTGTTATTCCATAGCGGCTCAAAGAAGGCGTTTGCGAAGCGGATCACTTCGATATTTTGCACCATTTCCTTACCAAGATAGTGGTCAATCCGATAAATTTCTTCCTCTTCAAATACTTCGCGTATTTCAACATTCAGCTCTTGCGCAGATTCCAGGTTATAACCGAACGGCTTCTCAATGACAAGACGATTCCAGCCCTTGCCGTCCATCATCCCGCCTTCTTTGAGGCTCTTCGATACGCTTCCAAACAGTTCAGGGGCCAAAGCCAAATAGAACAAACGGTTCCCCGGAATACTGAATTTCGTCTCTATGATCTCTGTCTGCTGTCTGAGTTCATGAAACCCTTCGACATTGTTGATATCCAGTGATTTATATTCAAAATGCTCGGCAAATGCCTGCCATTCTTGATCGTTCTCTGCCTTGTAACGGCTAAACTCCTGTATCGAAGTGTATAGGTCATTACGGAATTCTTCCTCTGTGCGAGGGCGTCTCGCTACGCCAATAACGGCAAAATCTTCACCAAGCTTCCCTTCGCGGTACAAGCTGTAGATCGCAGGAAAAAGCTTGCGGCGGGCCAAATCGCCCGTAGCACCAAAAATAAATAACACAGCGCCTTGCGCCACAACAGATTCATTATTAGTTATGTCAGCCATGAAGTACCTCATTCTTCCCATGACAAGATTCCGCTTCCACAACCCTCGAAATCTGCATGTAGTATTGTGTATATTTATACAAGATCATACTTGATTTTCGACAAACATGGAACTGAAGATTTGATGACATTTTAGCATATTCAGCATGGATAAGCTATCCGATGAATCATAAATTTACCTTATAAGTCAGTATTCTATCGTAATCAGCGGAAAACCGATCGTAATACGAGTATCCTGATGCTCCTCATCTTCATGCACAGCCATCTGCATATGTACCTGATGCTCACCACTTTGAACTGCCAGGGGCAGCTTCGGTGCTTCATAGGATACAGCCACCGTCGTCGCGTCTGTATATCTTTCTTTTGCCTTCATGGACAAGCTTCCTGTTAAACGTGTCTCTGTCAGCTTCATCAGTTGGTCCACGGGCTCATTTGATTTCAGCGAATGCTGAATAGACGTATTCCATACTGCTTGTACTCCCACAGCCGCCAATTGTTCAGCACAAAGCTCATGCAGCCGGATTAACTGCTCACGTCCTGCATTGCTACTCTCCAGTTGAACGACCGTATACCATTGACCAGCTAGCTGCTCCATCACGTTTAAGCGGATTTTCAGCTCTCCGCTTCTGCCAACAGACCGATACACCGTATGTCCATTTTCCTCAACCTTGCTTACGGCGGGAATATTCAGTTGATCGGCTATCCGGGCCGCCATGGCAGCCGGATCATCACCGTAAGAAGTCCAATCACCTTGCCATTTCACAACCAGCTTATCCAGTGTACCAGGAGCCTGATCCGAGACGGCCAATACAGAGCGCAAGTCTGTTTCTGGCTTAAGGGAATCATATCCAGTCGCTTGAAGCGCCCCGTAACGCCAGCCTACCAGTAACAGCAACGTTCCGAATACCGCGATAGCGACAATCCCTTTTTGGATGACCTTTGCTTTTAACATCATGTTTCCTCCCGCTCCACAAGCATCCGATTCCTGCAGGCACATTCTGGATGTTTATTTCGGCTGGCTTGGATTCTATCAATCTATCAATAGCTTTCCCGTTGCAAGAGGTTTTATACATGCAAGAAGCAAAAGCACATCTTTTAAAAATATTCGTTCACCTGTTGGGTGTTCGACCATACATGATAGGCACCGTGAGAATAGACTATGATCACAACGTATCTTTTTCAGAAAGAGGTGAAATCATGTTTCCCATATATCCTGTAAATGAAGCTAATGTGGCACCTCACGGTGGACGTCTGGTCTGTGCTGTTCTTCATGACGGTACACGCCATGTTGGTATTCTCAGCGGGTGTGGCAAAGGCAAGCTAATGCTGAACGGGTATCCATCCCCCTTTTCTAACAGTCTCTATGCCGAAAACTTTAATAACAAGGGAAAACAAGAAGCCAAGAAGATATCCTCCAAAAAGCAAAAACGAAACTCTAAAAACAAAGCACGCTCCTCTGCCAAAATAAGCAGCTCAATCAAACGTCCCCGGGAGTCGCTAGCTCCCTATGACACAGGTAGATTTGCTGGAAATGGTGGACTGGGCTATGGCGGCAGATATGGATACGGGGCCGGACTTGCGCTTGATTTGGCTTTAATCGCCTTTTTGTTCCTACTTATTTAAATACCGTTTTAAGGTTCGAAAAAAACCGGAGAGCTACCACAAGTCTCCGGTTCGTTGTATTCAAAATGGCACCATTCTGTTGTATCTCATAGTATCAGTCCGTTTTGCGCGTTACTCTGCTAATCCGTTTTTGTAGGCATAGATTGCCGCCTGTGTGCGGTCCTCCACTCCCAGCTTGGCGAGAAGATTGGTGACATGGAATTTCACTGTCTTAATCCCTATGATCAACTCATCCGCAATATCCTGATTGGATTTACCTTGTGCTAACAGCCGAAGCACTTCCATTTCACGATCCGTCAGTTCCGCATGCGCAGGCGCTTCAGCCTGTGGCTGGCGAAATCGGTTCATCATCTTGGAAGCAACCTGTGATTCCAGCACGGATTGTCCGCGTGCCGCTGCACGGATCGCATCCGCAACCTCGGATGCGCGGGAGGTTTTGAGCAGATAGCTGAACGCGCCCGCTTCAATAACTGGATACATTTTCTCATCGTCCAAATAACTCGTCAGTACGATGACCTTCGTCTCTGGAAGCAGGCGTGTCACTTGGCGAGTCGTCTCGATTCCATCCATGCCGTCCATAACCAGATCCATTAAAATCACGTCCGGCTTGTATTCCGTAGCCAGTCGTATGCCTTCTTCTCCGCTCCCGGCCTCGCCTACCACTTCAATGCCTTCTTCCGTGCCCAGCACCGCCGCCAGACCAATCCGCACCATTTCATGGTCGTCTACCAACAGTACGCTAATCGGCAATTCCGTTTCCATGATCATCGTTCCTTCCGCCTTCATCATTTATAACCGGCACCGATACCTCAATTCGTGTTCCTTTCCCCGGAGCCGTTATATACTGGATAGCTCCCCCAATCTCGCTGACCCGCTCCTGCATCGTGGACAATCCATACGAAGTCTGCTTTTTCTCATCCAGCTCGAATCCAATTCCGTTATCCCTAATCGTTAACCGAACGGAATCCGGGCGTTGCACGATACGAATCTCCATACGACTTGCTTTGGCATGACGCAGCGTGTTGGACATCGCTTCCTGAACGATGCGAAACAAATGATTCTCGATGCCTTTAACCAACTGTACTCCGCTCTCCATTTCAAAATCAATCTCCATGGGGACCTTGGCCTGCAATTCCTGTATCAAATCACGCAATCCCTGTTCCAGCCGCTTGCCTTCCAGATAGACAGGTCGTAAATGAAGCAGCAACGCCCTCATTTCGGATTGCGCCACCGAGGACATTTCTTCAATCAATGCAACCTGACGCTGCGCCTTATCAAAATCCTTATCCAGCGTCCTCCCTACAGCCGTCGCCGTCATCGAAATGGCGAACAATTGCTGCGACACTGCATCATGTAGCTCCCTCGCCAATCGCTGCCTTTCCTCGACAATCGCAGTCACTCTGGCCTGCTCTGCCAGCTGTGCATTGTTGGTGGACAAGCGTTGCAAAGAAGTAACCTGCTCCTGCCATTTGCGCCCGATTCGCTCCAGTTGCTCGCCCAGCCTGCCCAACTCATCATGACCCAGTGGCGGCAGCTCCCGAGCAGGGGTTCCCTTTTCCCACATCAGCAGCGTCTCTCGCAGCTTTTCCAGCCTGCTTTTGAAGCGGTAGCTCTCATAAAAACCGTATATTGCCCCAGTGCCAATCAGTACCATGACGACGGCTCCCACAAATTTCAATATCATTCCCCAGGTTGGGAACGACTTCACATATCCATATGTATACAGCATATAAAAAACAACTACGCCCACAACAACACACAGGAGGATACCTTCACCCATACTGCGGGTTACCATGTTGGACGTTTTTTTATGATTCATCCGGGCTCCTCCTGATCAATAAAATCGGACGCGTACATCGCCCGCCAAATACGAAATGACAAACTTCACTTTATATTCACTCTGCGCATAATTGGGTGACTTCCAAACCAGACGATTGAGCATACCCGCCTCATGGTCACGGTCAAATTGAATCTGCCCAAACAACACGAACATTTCCACCTCTACACCGTAATTATCCGGTAGCGTGATGTCAATATCACCGAAGATCCCCTGCAAAAATATAACGGGTTCACGTTCTTCGGGAAGTGCCAACGTTAAATCAGCATCCACATCCCCAACCACATGCCATATACTTGTGCTGCGCAAGCTCCACGGCACTTCGTCCCATTTATGATTGGATATAAAATTGTGCTTGAATAGCGAGCTTTGACCCTTATGAAGCTTTCTTGAACGTGAATAAAATACAGCTAGCGACCCTATGGTTACTAGCACAAAAAGGAATAAATGATCAAGCACGAGTAGCCCTGCCCCGATTGCGAGCATTCTATAGCCTTTTTTGATTTTGGAATTACGAATCTTATATATTCCGGCCAACATCAGGATCAGTGCAACCACGGAGAGGAAGCCAATCCACTGACCGAATAAAATGATAATCCCGATTGCGATAACTGCCAGTGCCAAGACTGATTTCCTTTTCTCCATGCTGCACCCCCTTTATTTATACAGGAAGGAAAAGCCATAGTGGCGCGACATTCCGCCATATGGCTTTTCCGAACCATACAGATTGAGCACTATAATTGACCAGTGTCCATTCCATACAGCATATCATAATGTCTTATTTTCGAGTAGTCAGTCCTTCTTTATATCTACTGGTTTAGCACCCGTTTGAATTTTGGATTTGAGCTGTTGAAGCTGCTCATCCACTTTGAACTGCTTTTCAGCCTCAGCCGGGTTGATATAAGCTTCCCCCGGAGCTTGACGGTAAGGGGCACGCAGCACGTCGGCTTCCGCTTCCAATTGCATAATTTTTTCTTCCATCCGGTGGAAGCCCATCGAAGCAGATCCGCTTTCAATCGTGTGCAAACTGTTGATCTGCGACAATTGCTTTTTCGCTTTCGCCATTTGTGCACGGGATACCAGCTCATTACGCTTGTTGCGCATTTTGTAGAACTCATCCTTCATGTCGTGAAGCTGTTGCACCAATTCTTTGGCTTGAAGCTCGGCTTGCGTATGCAGGTCGCGATATTCATCTTGTTTTTGTGTAAAATAGACCTTTTCACCTAGCAGCTTGCGCGCTACTTCCTCCTGACCGTTCCGCAACGCGGATTCTGCTTGTTGTTCACGCTCATTAGATACTCTTACTGCTTCCTCCAAGCGCTGTTTCATGCGACGTTCATTTGCCATTTGCTTGGCAACCGTTACTTCTGCCTCGTGAATTTCCGCCTCCATATCGCGCAGATATTGGTTCAGCATAATAACCGGGTCTTCCACTTTATCCAGCACTTCATTCACCGATGCTCTTGTCATATCCTTCATTCTTTTAAAGATTCCCATTATTTACGATCTCCCTTCTCGAATTGCTCTACTTTTTTGCGTAACTCTGCCAACTCTTTTTTCATTGCTTTTTTCTCGATATCTTCCATCATGGAATCCAGATCACTGTTAGGACCTGTATTAAATTTGGATGAATGACGGGCATCTTGACCAAAAGATTGGCTCGGATTACCGTATGCTCCGCCCTGATTGTAACCAGTTCCCGGTCCATACTGTGAACCAGTGCTGTTCCCGCCATAATAGCGTGAATCTTGTTGATTGTAAGGCCCGCTGTTGGGACCAAATCCTCCATCATAAGGGGATCTCGGCTCCTTGGAGATAACCAGCGCCGCAATCACATAAATCATAAACGTGGTTCCTGCTGTAAAAAAGAAACTGAGTATAACCAGAATACGAATCCAAGTTGAGTCCATCCCTGTTGCGTCAGAAAGACCGCCGCATACCCCTGTTAATACTCTATCCCGGTTTGATCGGTAAATTCGGGTCATAATCACTTACTCCTTCCCGCTGTTGTTCAGCTTGCTCTTCAGTCTCGCCCACTCTTGTTCGAGCAGCGATCCGCCGCCATGGGCATCCTCCGTGTGGCCGCCTTCTCCCCGCCGCAAATCACGCAAGCTCAACGTTTCTGCTTCCATATCGGCTACCCGATCTTCCAAGCGGTTGAACATTCGGGGAACATTCCGTCCACCGTATGTACCTGCCCGTTCGTTCATCTGCTGCTGGAGTCTCAACGTTTGTACACGTGCTGCATAATACTGGCGCTTACTGTTTACCGTTTGATATTCCGTTTTTAAGGTATCAAGCTGATGCTCCAATTCCCGTAGCGATTCACGGCTCTGCTCCCACAGCTCTCTATACTGCTCTTCTTTTTCTGCATACAGCATTTTTTCCTGAAGGGCCAGCTTTGCAATGTGTTCTTCATCAGCCTTTAAAGCCAGCAGCGCCTGTTCCTCCCGTTTAATCTGCATAGACACTGCGTGATCCAACTGTTGCTTCATCTGTCTTGTATGCACTGCGTATTGCTGATGAAGCTTTTCTGCTTCGGCAATATCCTCACGGGTGTTATACAAGAACTGGTCAATCAGTTGTATCGGTTCTTGACTTTGTTCCAAATGCTCATTGAAGGTCGCTACGGTAATATCACGCATTCTACGAAACACACTCATTTGCGTCTGCTCCTTTCACATTTCGTATTTTCATATCTTCATACTTCGTTTCTGTAATCCACATTACCCGCGAATCCATCCATCTCAGTAACGTCTTCTGCGGTCACTCAGCATTGAAACACCGAATATGATTAATCCAATTGCCAGCAGCGGTCCCAAAAGCCATGACAGCTTGCCGAGTAAAACCAGTACCCCGATTACAAGCACGATCCATCCGAAGACCACATTTCCTCTTTTCACACCGTAGTAACCTAGCATGATCATCGCTATCGGGATTAAGTAACCGATCAAGTGTCCTACAAAGTAACCGAAAAATGGAGTAAACTTACCGAGCAGCATAATCGAACCCAATACAATCAGTACAATAGCCAACCCATTGCCTTTGTTAACTCTCATCATCTCTCACCGCCTTTCACTGTGTCTTGCTTATGTCCTTATTGTACGCTGATCCGGAGTTCGCCAAAACGGACCCCAGACGGTTTTTGAACCTAGACCTAAGTCGGGGGTGCATACAGACCTACGGCTATCACCCTCTAGGCTATTCTGCCGTACGGGCTGTTGGTTGTTGCTCACCCGCTTGCTTGGAGCGTAGTGAAAGGACGAGACAAGCCAGTAATGCTATAGCTGCAACCATATATGGCAGGTTAATATGAACATCGAACAGCAGTCCTGCAATCAGTGGTCCGATCACATTACCCAAGCTTGTATAAGATGAGTTCATTCCAGCCACGAACCCCTGCTCATCCCCTGCCTGCCGTGATAAGGAAGTGCTTACGGCTGGACGAAGAATGTCCATGGCCAGAAAAATGATAAAAGTCGTCAACATAATCATGGCGTACTGCTCAGCAAACAGTGTCAGAAAAATGAACAATCCAGCCACTGCCAGACAGATATGAATGACCTTTTTCTCGCCAAAACGATTAATAATCCAGCCAAATATAGTCGCCTGGACAACTGCCCCCAGAATGGAACCTGTGGTTATAATGATGGCAATATCCACTGGCGTAAAACCATATTTATGATCTACAAACAACCCGAACACCGTTTCAAAGTTAGCCAGCCCAAAAGCAACCACAAATACAATGATCAATCCCATGAAATAAGGAGAACGATACGACTTAGCAAACTGCTGCAAAAGGTTTTCCTTTTGCCGTGGAAGCTCTCTATTATCCCGTTGCTTTTCCTTGCTTAAGGATTCGGGGAGCACTAGCAAAGACAAGATAGCCGCTATCCCCGCAGCTCCTGCGGCTGCAAAAAAGGGAATACGTATGCCGTATGTGGCCAGCAAACCACCAATACCTGGTCCGATAATAAACCCAGTGTTAATCGCCGCGTTAATCATCCCCATTCCCTGGCCTCTTTCTTCGAATGAGGTCACGTCAGCGACATACGCCATTATAGAAGGAGTAAGCAGTGCGGCCCCCGCCCCGCCCATGATTCGAGCTACAAACAAGGTAGGTACAGAACTAGCCAGCCCAAAGACAAGCTCGGATAACATAAAAATAAACATACCTGAAACAATCATTTTTTTACGTCCATAACGATCAGACCACTTGCCCGCCAATGGTGATAATAAAAGTTGTGTCAGGGCAAAAGCCGCGACCATCAGTCCCATCGAGGAACCATTCATTCCCAGCTCGCTTATAAATTTAGGTAATACGGGAACAACCAATCCAATCCCCATGAATGCCAAAAAGATGTTAAGCATCAGTAACAGCATGGCTCCCCGATTTCGTGTCAGCATAGACATGTTTCAACCCTTCCTTTTCCTGTGTAGCTTTTTTTATTTATCATTTCTTAAATTTGCTTACCGTATCTTCGAAAACAATAAAACTTAAATTGTTTTATTAGTTTTCTTATAAAAAAATGACCTCTTCAAATATGTAACATATTGTTGAGGCCATTTTCTATTTTTCGACCAGTCCAAATAACAATATATCTACAATAGAATAAATAGCATCCTCTACCGTCACGCTGTTATCCAGAAAAAATCGCTGATCAAGCGTTAAATTTATAGAATCAATAATAAGTCTCATGATGAGAGCTTCGTTTTTATTAACAATAATCCCTTCCTGAATGCCCTGCTGGATCAAAGTTCTGATCTGGGGCCAATCATTCAAGTCGGTATGAACCCTTTTCCAATGCTCAGGATAATATTTTTTCATTTGATCCAGGATTCGTAAATCATAAAAATCATTATATTGCGGTATGACCCTGATCGACTGCTTAATCTTCTCTAGCAAAGTTAATTGGTCGTTTCCGACAATTTGCTCGGTTTTTCGAATCATATCATTATTTGTACGTTCTATAAGCGTTTCTAAAATGAGTGTTTTGGATGAAAAATGCTCATATAAGGTACGCTTACTAATAGCGAGTCTTTTCGCAAGATCATCCATGGTAAATTTCAAACCACTATCATGTGCCTCCTCCACAAAAGCTTCTAAAATCCTTTCCTTCATACTTTATCCCTCATTTCTTTACACCAAATAAAACTATAAACGTTTTTTCAGTACCAATATCCTACTATATAGTTAGAGAACCTGTCAAATTACATTTCTCTAAAACATAAATATAATAACTCCCTAGAGATTCTGCAATTTCCTTATCTGTCTTGCATAAATTTCAGGTACTGTACTTTTTTTCGGATGGTTTCAATGTTTTAATAGCTTGAATCAATTTCATAAATGATAGCAAACGAAATGTATAGTACATATAGACAAACTAAACCATTTTGATCTATATGTACTCTTGATTAAAGCTACTGAGGGTATTATGAAATGGATTCAGCTTCTAAGAGAATTCTCTATCGGTAATGTGTTATATGTAGGGAAGTTATGTTGAGTGTTGAGGCTCGCCTCAGAAATTTTGAACCCTGAATTAGGCAGGCTCTAAAAATCGGAGAGAAGAAATTCGTAAAATCATCTTAGGTTAGCTGTGGGTATATCGCGGCAACACCGCTTTGGACAGTGCGGCTCACGTCGTCGGCAATAATTTCAAAACTATCGGACTCTAAACCATCGATGGCCAATTTTGCAATATTCGCAGGATTGGATTTGGGAGCTTCAATGCCTGCCGTCATGTCTGTGTCTATAAATCCCACATGCAAGCTAGCTACCCTCACTTTTTGAGGATACAGATTAAGCGCAGTGCGTTTGTCATTCCCCACTCTGCCGCCTTTGCAGCCGTATACGCGCCTCCACTTCCCAAACTAATCCAAGATAATACGGAAAGAATATTCAGAATTGAACCCCTGCCATTTTTTTGAAATAATAGGTGCAAAAGCACGAACCATGGATAATGTACCAAAGACGTGTGTATTAAACTCCAACTGTATTTTATCGATATTTCCATCAAGCAAAGAAATGCCTGTAGACGTGCCTGCATTATTGATGAGAAGCGTAATATCCTTAGCTGACAGAATAGCTGCGTCAAGCGCATCCATGCTTATTATGAAAAGAACTGTCGATACAAATTCGACAGTTCTTCTCCTCAAATCCTCAGCCCTCTAAAGTCCATCGTATAAAGGAAATTGAGAAGTGATCTCTCGTATTGTTCCTAAAATCTGTTTTTTAATCGTCGAGTTCTTGGGGTTTTTTAAGGCGAGTCCAATAAGCCGGGCAATTTCTTTCATTTCCATACAGCCTAGTCCCCTAGATGTCATGGCAGGAGTGCCGAAACGGATGCCACTCGTTACTAGCGGACTAGCAGTATCGTAAGGAATAGCATTTTTGTTAGCGGTGATTCCCAGTTCGTCAAGTATTGTTTGAGCCTCTTGGCCTGTCATTCCAATTGTACGCAAATCAACCAGTACAATATGATTATCCGTTCCTCCTGTAACAACAGATAACCCTTCATTTATTAATGATTCCGCCAACACATTGGCGTTTTTAAGAACTTTTTTTATATAGGTTACAAAATCCGGTTGCATTGCCTCCCCTAGCGCAACTGCCTTTGCTGCAATGACATGCATAAACGGACCGCCTTGTGTTCCAGGGAACACGGCTTTATCAACCGCTTGCGCCCAAGATTCTCGGCACATAATCAGTCCCCCTCTTGGTCCTCTCAATGTTTTATGCGTTGTTGTTGTAACAAAGTGGGCATAGGGTATCGGGTTAGGATGTAAGCCTGCCGCAACAATTCCAGCAATATGTGCCATATCTACAAAAACAAGTGCTCCAACTTCATCAGCAATTTGGGCGAACAACTCAAATTCAATCATTCTTGGATAGGCACTTGCTCCTACTACAATCATGCGTGGAAGATGCTTGTGAGCGAGTTTTCGCACTTGATCAAAATCAATACGCCCCGTTTGTTGATCGACACCATAAGAAACAAAGTTATACATTTCTCCAGAAAAATTTACTGGACTTCCATGCGTAAGATGTCCACCATGAGATAGATTCATGCCTAGAATGGTGTCGCCAGGCTTAATTGAAGCAAAATAAACAGCCATATTTGCCTGCGCGCCAGAATGAGGCTGTACGTTGACATGATCGGCACCAAAAAGCTCCTTGGCACGATGAATAGCAAGTTCCTCCACCAAATCAACGTATTCACACCCACCATAATATCTTTTCGCTGGATATCCTTCGGCGTACTTATTGGCCAATACTGTACCTGTCGCCTCCATGACGGCTTGGCTAACAAAATTTTCAGATGCAATCAACTCTATTTTATTCTGTTGCCTTGCAAGCTCTTGTCGGACAGCATCAGCTATTAATTTGTCTTGGTGAACCAAATTTTTCATGAGCCTCTTCCCTTCACTTCAAAAAATCATATATTATTTCTTGCCTTTGATCATAAATCCGTTATTGATCTTGTCAAAGCCCACTTTAGGATAGTACGTCATTGCACTTGGTGCGGCTAATAAAATTAAAGTAACCTCTTTCCCGATTTCCTCCTGTACCTTGGAGATAAGCTTCCGTCCCACTCCGCATTTTTGATAATCTTGATCAATAGCCAAATCTGATAAATAGCAGCAGAAACTCCAATCTGTCAGCGCACGAGCTACGCCAATCATCTTATCTCCACACCATGCTGACAGGAGTACATCCGCATGATTGATCATCAATTCGATTCTTTCAGGTTGATCGATTGGACGAACAATCCCACTTGTTCTAAATACCCGGATCACATCCTCAACGCTTACACCTTTATGATTCTTATAAGTGATTTCCAGCCTACTTCTCTCCTTTAGGTTTCAAAAAGAGTTATTTTTAGTTGTACCATCTCAATAAAATACGAGTGTAGAGATTTATCGCTAGTTAATTCTGGTTGAAATGAAGTAACCAATAGATTATCCTGTTGAGCTGCCATCCAGTTCTTCCAACTGATCAACCTGTTTGACTAAAACCCCTTCCCGACCCGCTTGCTCAAGACTACGTATATGCTCGATAACTGCACCTTGAAGTGCCAACACTCCAATCTTCATCTATGTGTTCTCTTATCTTACCATCCGCGATCCTGCATTCGGTCTTGCGGAGACAGCCTAGAAATCTCTATTCCCTTCATCGGTTTACCTAAATTTTTGGAGGCCTCGGCAATGAGATTGTAGTTTGTGTACTGCGTGGTCGCTTCCACAATGGCACGTGCAAATTTCTCTGGACTTTCGGATTTGAAAATACCAGAGCCCACAAATACACCGTCAGCACCCAAGTGCATCATTAGAGCCGCGTCAGACGGAGTCGCTACGCCCCCGGCCGCGAAGTTAACTACAGGCAGCTTACCATTCTCATGCACCTCAACTAAAAGTTCATAAGGAACGCCCAAGTTTTTGGCTTCTGCATACAACTCGTCCTTCGAAATAGTTTGAATTTTTCGAATCTGACTATTAATCAATCTCATATGACGAACAGCTTCCACAATATTACCAGTACCCGGTTCACCTTTTGTACGAATCATTGATGCGCCTTCGCCAATTCGACGCAACGCTTCACCCAAGTCTTTGGCTCCACACACGAATGGGACCGTGAAGTCTCTTTTGTTAATATGAAATACCTCATCGGCAGGCGTAAGCACTTCACTTTCATCCAGATAGTCCACACCCAGAGATTCCAGCACTTTCGCTTCAACATAATGCCCGATTCGAGCTTTGGCCATAACAGGAATGGTGACGACCTTCATAACCTCTTCTACAATTGAAGGATCGGCCATACGAGCTACCCCTCCAGCTCCACGAATGTCAGACGGGACACGCTCTAAAGCCATTACTGCCGTAGCACCTGCAGCCTCGGCAATTTTTGCTTGCTCGGCATTCATAACATCCATAATAACGCCACCCTTTTGCATTTCCGCCATGCCTCTTTTTACACGCTCAGTACCTGTGCTCATTTTTCATGCCTCCTGCTTATCTGTATGCAATTTGCTATAATCAGTTCAATTCATCAACGGATCAAAAGTTCTACATAAGCATACTAACAATTGGATTGTTTATAAACATCCATAACTGTCATACTCAAACCATCCAAAAGTTTTTACAAAATGACTATTTTAAAAAGCTCTACGTATATAACTATTTATCACCAATATCACAAATTTGTTCCAACGCTTCATAGTGACCGTTGATTGTATTTTCAATATCCCTATCAGAATGTGCAGCAGATACAAAAAGAGCCTCATATGGACTGGGAGCTGCCAAAATGCCCTGATTTAGTAAAGCTGCATAATAAGATTTAAATAATTGCAGATTAGATGAATTAACGGTTTCAAAATCGACGACTTCACCATCGGAAAAGTATGAACAAAGCATAGATCCTACTCGGTTAACCTTCAATGAAATCCCTATTTTCTCAGCGTTTTTCAAAAAACCTTCCTCCAGCAAAGATGCTTTTCTTTCCAGTTCATCATACACACCAGGCTGTGATAAAAGTTTCAACGTGGTGTAACCTGCAGCCATAGCAATAGGATTGCCGGAAAGTGTCCCTGCTTGATATACAGGACCGACAGGGGCAACGTATTCCATGATTTCACGTCTCCCTCCATAAGCGCCGACCGGAAGTCCGCCACCAATCACTTTGCCAAGGCACGTAATATCCGGTGTAATGCCATACAAGCCCTGAGCTCCTTGCAGCCCGACTCGGAAACCTGTCATTATCTCATCAAAAATAAGCAAGCTTCCAAATTGCTGTGTCACCTCGCGCAGTCCTTTTAAAAACCCGAGCTTTGGAGGAACGACACCCATGTTTCCTGCTATAGGCTCGACAATAATGGCCGCAATGTCTTTACCATATTTCTCAAATGTGCGAAATACATAATCCAAGTCATTATAAGGGAGAGAAAGTGTATTCCTTTCCACATGGTGAGGATCTCTTGAAGTACGACCCTGTATCCCTAATGTGAGTATCCCTGAACCGGAATCAGCCAGTAATTCATCTGCATGTCCGTGATATCCCCCGCTAAATTTTACAATTAAATTTCTTTTGGTAACCCCCTTGGCTAGTCGTAAAGCGCTCATCGTTGCTTCTGTACCGGAATTGACCATCCGAACCATTTCAACAGACGGAATACTCTCGCATATGATTTTGGCCATCTTGATTTCAATCTCCGTTGTTAAACCCAGACTGGTTCCTTTCAGTGCTGTGCTCTGTATCGCTTCTACTACACTTGCGTGAGCATGGCCCAAAATCAATGGTCCCCATGATCCAATATAATCAATGAATTCGTTCCCATCGATATCTGTTACATGGGAGCCATATCCTTTTTTCAATACTACGGGTGTTAATCCAACAGATGAGAATGCTCGTACAGGGCTATTTACACCACCTGGAATAAAGGATAGTGCCTCTTCATAGGTCTGTCTTGACTTCTGATCCTTCCTGCCTTTCATCGGTATCATGCTTATTCAACCTCTTCTCCTGTAAATTAAAAAAACTGAACCTACCGAATGACAAGTCTCTGTTCTTTCTTTCAAAAAATAGCTTTGACTTCAGCCACAACCTTGAGATAGGCAAGAGATAAATCCCCCGGCCCTTTAACAGGCAAGCCTGCTTCCAATTGGTCTAAAATAAACTGGTCCGTTAAATTCAATACCAATTAACAATCCCATACCACGTATAGCCTATACTCCAACATCGTTTTTTTAACAAGGCGGACAGCTTTGCCACAATGGATTGGCCCATCTGTTCAGCGTGCTTAAAAAGTCTTTCCTCGGGCAACACTTCCAATGTAGCTATGCCAGCTGAAGTGGCTAATGGTGAGCCACCAAATGTCGAAGCATGACTTCCAACTGAGAAAGCATTAATGGGCTTTTGTCTGGAAGCAGCACTATCCAAATACACGAGGGAATGCCCATTTATTTGTAGATTAAGGATTGGAAATTTCTTGCGAACTTCGAGCTGATCCATATGCTTCGTTCTCCAATCAAGGTCTACATAAGGACAGGATTGGATTTTCGTCCCGATGCGGTTATAGGCTCTTACACAAATTCTCTAGTCATCATGCTTTACGTTCTCATTCCAATAATATTCGTCTGGCAAATACCGTTGGCCGAATACACTTGTCCCTACACGAATGATCGTGGCCCCTTCTTCAATGGCTACCTTGAAATCTCCAGACATGCCCATTGAAAGGACGTCCATTTCTACCCGCGGGATATCTTTCTCTTTCACTTGTGCTTGAATAGACTTTAATAGCTGGAAGCAGTGGCGAGTCTCGTCGTTTGTAGCCCCCAGCTTCCCAATTGTCATCAAGCCTTTTATGTTTAACGTTACGTACCGGGACAACTGCTCCACCAACTCTATGGCTGATTCAGGTGAAGCGCCAAATTTGCTTGTTTCATAGGAAGTATTGATTTGCACCAATATATCCATCGTTTTATTCTCTTTGAGAAGCTGGTTATGCAACGCCTGTCCCAGCTTCAGACGGTCTACAGAATGAATGAGCGTGACATATTTAACAACATCCTTTACTTTGTTTGTTTGCAGATGTCCAATGAAATGCCATTCCACCTGTTCGTATTGCTGCATGAGCGGGAACTTGCCCCGCAGTTCTTGTGCTTTATTCTCACCGAATAATGTTTCGCCAGCTTGCATAGCCATTTCCAATTTTTCAATGGGAACGGTTTTGGTCGCCAATAACATTTTCACATCTTCGATTTGACGACCTGAGACTTGACAAGCTAATTTCATTTGTTCCCTTACGGTTTGAAGGTTCTCTTGGACTAAAGAACTCATGGTCTCCCCCTCTTCCTGTTCGTTTTCTCCACTGTAATCGACACGTTCGTATTCTATTGTGGAATCAAAGAACTTTATGTTAGTATATCAGCAGATGGATTGGTTATATCTATCCAAAACACATGCATTTCAGCAATCCAAAATGATTATATATTCCTATTTATTCCAGAAAGGCAGGATACGCATTTATGAAAATAGACCGCACCAGCACAAGGCCCATATGGCAGCAATTGCTTGACCAGGCTATAGATCAGATTACAAATGGCGTGTGGAAGCCTGATGAAGTCCTGTCTCCTTCTCGTGAACTTGCTAAACAGCTAAACGTTTCTCGATCAACGATACAAATTGTATATGAAGAACTGCTTACTCGCGGATATACAGTGACCTCGCGTCGCGGGGGGACACGCGTGAATGACTGGCGTCACATGGCGGGCAAACCAACAGAAGAATCTGCTTCTCGTATTCCCCCACAACTCCCTGCAATGCCCCATCTCATCGGTCAATCACAGAAATGGTTCAGAAGCAAGGATCATCCGAATTCAGTCATTGACTTTAGTCCCTATCAGCCTTATCTGGATTCACACTTTCATAATGCATGGCGCAAATCCTATCTGAACGCCTCTTCCGAATTAAGCACATCCACATGGTCTTATGGGGATGCCTTTGGATTTGAGCCTCTGCGCAAACAAATCCAGCGTTATTTATCCCTTGAACGCGGCATTCACGTTCAAACCAACCAGATTTTGTTGACATCCGGAGCGCAGCAAAGTATTGACCTCATCGCTCAAGCCCTTTTAACCCGAGGTGACACGGTTACGGTCGAAGATCCCGGCTACCCTGTGGCGTGGATGACGATGAAATACAGGCACATGAAGGTTGCTCCGGTTCCTGTTGATGAATATGGCCTGGTCGTGGAGAAAGTACCGTCTGAAGCCAGGCTTATTTTCGTTACCCCTGCTCATCAATGCGCCGTTGGTGTCATGTTATCGGCATCACGCAGGCAGCAGCTTTTGCATACAGCTGCACAACAACGGGCATGGATTGTTGAAGATGATTATGACAGTGAGTTCCGATACCGCGGTGAGCCAGTGCCGTCCTTGTATAGCCAGCTTCCACAAAATTGTCTGTACTTAATGAGCTTCTCAAAATTGACTGCACCGGGCATTCGAATATCCGCAGTGATCGGGCCTACGGAGGCAATTGCGCAACTTGCTTGCATTCAAGCGTTTACCTATCGCCATCTTCCTGTCATGGAACAAGTAACGCTGACACACTTCATAGAGCACGGCTATTTCATGCGCCATATGCGACGAGTTCGAAATATTTATCGCCGCCGGCACGAAATCATGCAAAAGTCCATTGCTGCAAGCGGTCTTGGCGACAAATTCACTTTAAGAGGAATTGAAACAGGTCTCCATGTCTTACTGGAGGCTGATGGATGTTTTGATGAGGATACAATGACCCTTCGTGCGCTTCAGAGGGGGGTTAAGGTGCATCAACTCCATTCCTACTGCCTGGAGAGCAAACGTAAAGGATGGGTGCTGGGCTTTGCCAAGGTAGACGAGGAACTCATTGAGGAAGGAATACATCGACTGGCAGACACGGTCTTATAAACATAGATGGACAGCATTCATCATGGTCAAAGACAATAAAAGAACCATTGTCTCTGCTAACAAGAGTCGTGGTTCTTGATTGTCGTTTGACCTGAAGTCTTTGACATGGTGTCGATCTATTTCCAGTGCGATTTCTCCACATATGCAGCCATGAATGTATCCAAAAATACAAATAGCTGATGATTCATGCTGGTATAATCATTTTTCCTTAAATTCTCCGGTTGCTGAACATAACGTCTGTATTTGTTGTCGGCCAATTCTTCTTCTGAATGCGCAATCAAAAGCTCAATCAATTCAGGGTTGAACTCCATGTGGCATTGAAATCCGTATACAAATTCTTCGTATTTTACAATTTGTCTCGGGCAGCCTTCGCTATATGCTACTATTTGACTTCCTTCTGTTAATCCGGGCATGTCACTATGCCAATGGCCTACAACACTAGTATTACCGAAATGAGAAAAGAGATCTATGCATTTCCCTTCATCCGTAAAAGTTATAGGAAAGCAGCCAATTTCTTTTTCAGTACTATGCTCATGTCTCGCACCAAGGGCCTCCCCAATGAGTTGGGCCCCCAAGCACACGCCTAATACCGCTTTGTTGGACTCTACGCATTGCTTAATCAGGGCCATTTCCGAAGCCGCATCAAAATGCGGACACATTTCAAGCGTTGTTCTTGGCGATTGCGGTCCACCCATTACGATTAATAAATCAATTTCCTCAACCGAATGAGGAAGCTGCTCACCAATATAAACCCTCGAATAGCCAACACTATATCCTTTTACTTCGGCCCATGCGAGAAAAGCGCCTGGTCCTTCAAAAACTTCATGAATGAGAAAATGGATGTGCACATGAAAAACTCCTTTTCATTTGGTATGTTCATTCATCAAACATCAATACTCTTTAAGTGTAGCAATGATATAGCGGCAAGAAACGGTCCAAAATGAGTACTCTGAACAATCCATTTCATCCGCTGTCGTTGCAACAGTTTGCCAAAGCAACTTTGATCATGTTAGTATATGGACTAATGGATTGTTAATCATATTAAAAAACATATGTTTTAGGCAATCCATACTTCATGATTGGAAGTATTCGAGGTGAAACCGATGTTGACCGTAAACCGAGATGATAAACAGCCAATTTGGCAGCAATTACTTGACCAAATGATTCATAACATTACAACCGGGAAATGGCCCCCTGGGGAATTATTGCTTCCTTCCCGTGAACTTGCGCAATTAGTGGGAGTCTCGCGTTCAACAATTCAGATGGTCTATGAGGAGCTATTCAGCCGAGGGTACACCGTAACATCTCGTCGAAGCGGTACAAGAGTTAGTGATTGGGCGTATGCGCCTCATTCCTCAGCAGAAGCCTCCTCCCATCAACCTGGAACTCCTGAACTACCAAAAATAAATATGGATGTAAGCCATTTATACAACTGGATCAGAGGCAACGAGGAACAAGTCGCAGAGATTGATTTTAGTCCTCATGAGCCGTATTTGGATGATCAATTTAAAAAGTATTGGCGCAAATCTTTTATACAGGCGTCCTCCGAAGCAGACCTGGACCATTGGGCATACGGTGACACCTATGGACTAGTGTCCTTACGCGAGCAGATTCAACGTTACTTATCATTGGAGCGAGGCATCCACGTGGATCTCGACCAAATCCTGTTAACCTCAGGTGCACAGCATACTCTCGATTTGATCGCCCAGGGCCTTTTACAAGAAGGAGACATCGTATCGATAGAAGATCCCGGCTTTCCTGTGTCCTGGTTGACAATGAACTATCGGCGTATGAATACTGTTCCTGTTCCAGTGGATGCTTATGGGCTGCAAGTGAATTGTGTTGACCCTCAATCCAGACTTGTTTTTGTTACGCCTGGTCACCAATGTGCAGTAGGAGTCATCCTGTCTGAACCGCGCAGGCAGCAATTGTTACAGATGGCCGCGCAACATTCATTCTGGATTGTTGAGGATGATTATGACAGCGAATTTCGCTATCGGGGCGACCCTCTTCCAACGTTATATAACCAGCAACCGCAAAACATATTGTATATGATGAGCTTTTCCAAAATGATTGCCCCCGGTATTCGTATATCAGCACTTGTTGGCCCTAAAGAAGCCATCCGCCAGCTTTCCCGCATTCATGAATTAACCTATCGCCATCTGCCCATTATGGAACAATTAACGCTTGCTCATTTTATTGAGCATGGCCATTTCTTGCGACATATGAGAAGGGTGCGCAATATATATCGGCGTAGACACGAGGCCATGACAAAAGCGATCCTTACGACAGGTCTGGATAAACGCTTCAAATTAAGCGGTGTAGATACAGGCCTGCATATACTTCTTGAAGCTGAAGCCTCATTTGATGAAGAAACGGTAACCCGACAAGCCCTTGAAAAAGGGGTTCGCATGTACCCTCTTAGCACATACTGCTTTGAAAGTAATCGGAAAGGATGGGTGCTGGGCTTTGCCAAGGTGAATGAAGCGACCATTGAAGAAGGGGTTCGTCGGCTAGCAAAAATACTGACATAACGACTACACTTAGTTGGTCCATGAAAATGAGGGCTTGTAGAATGAGCATATCTTCCTAAAGTAGTCAGGTACAATCGACTGTAGCTTCAAGAAAGGAGAAGACAATGTGAAGAAAAGCGGGAGACCTCGCGAATTCAACAGACCTGAAGAATTAGAAGCCGCAATGGATGCTTTTTGACAAAAAGGATATGAAGCCTGCTCAACTGAGGACTTATGCAGTAGAACAGGACTTGGCAGAGGCAGCTTGTATAATGCGTTTGGCGGTAAGCATGAACTGTATGAGCAGGGAATCGAGTCTGGAGATATTGCTTCCGAGAGACCCGCCTTGGAACTGGCAAAAACGTTTCTAAGCAGCTACTATGGTCTTCGCATTCTCAATGCCTCTACGCGGAACCGCGACATGGCACACAACATTGTCGATCGCACATTGGCCTCCATTTTTTAGCTGGTAGAACCGGCCATTTTTTCAGTCTAATTTGTACTGAATAATCAAATATATATAAAATCAAGGAACTCCTATTAACACCAACGAAAAGGAGATTTTTCAAATCCCATTTGTTATTTACGTGTTTAGTCTGACTATTTTTTGCATGAGACCTCCGAATTCATGGTCGCGGGTATGATGAAAGCAAGTCAAGCTACTGCACGGAATACCAAGAGTATATTTATCTGGACAAGTTGGGAAAACAGATTAAGCCTAGTTCTGTCACTCAACATTTCTCTGCGGAGCTTAAGCTGAATAACCTAAGGCGTATGCGATATCATGACCTTCGCCATAGTTGTGCTAGCCTTTTGTTGGCAAATAGTATCAGCATGAAGGAGATTCAGGAGTGGTTGGATCATAGCGACTTTTCCACTACAGCCAACATATACGTGCACTTGGACTATAGCGCAAAAATATCTTCAGCCAAAGCTATGACAAACTGCTTAAAATATAAAAAAGACTCGTAAAATTGTCGAAGCAATCCTACAAGTCAATTTAAGTATACCGGCGAGAGGACTCGAACCTCCACGGTTTCCCACTCGATTTTGAGTCGCACATGCTATTGCGACATGAGCAGAAGTTAAGTCCAAGAAGAGGAATATAAAACCCGCGAAAAGCCTTGTAGAATCAAGGTTTTTCGCGGGTTTTTGCGTTGAATTCAGAGCCAGTCTGACTTCCCGACGATCATCGAAAAAGAAGCCATTTTTAGACGTTGGGAAGAACTCGGGAAGAACTAAAGCAGAACCAGCCCGCCCCTACCATTGACCAAATTAATGGAGCGAATGCTCCAGGGAGGGTATATATCATGTCCAAAACAACCGTCATCACTATTGCCAATCAGAAAGGCGGCACAGGCAAAACGACCACCGCCTACAACCTGGTGGTCTGCCGGTTGGCATGAATACTTGGTATGGATTCCAGACTGGGAATGGGTTGAAGGTTCGAATGGCAAAGAACACTGGAGAGATCGTGGCTATTGGGAGGATCAAGGCTGGTGGGATTATCGCCGCGCAAGCTACATGGCCTCACTATCTGCAAGCCAAACCATTGCTCCAGATTCCAAGTCCCCTACCCGCTCAACGAGCCAACTGAAATCTGGGTACGGCATTAATATTAACACTTACACCTCTCTCTCCTCCAATGCGCCAAGCAGTCATATCACCGGCGCTCAACACGCTCTCTCTTACTTTCCTGAATTCGCATATCAGAAATTTTGGCGTCTGCACGATATTAAATCCGCCGGATACAGCGCCAGCTTCTGGCTAAAACCCAATGAGTATTCCACCTATGAAAGTCGGGTTCATTTTACTCCTATTTGGTTCCCAGATGGCCCCTACACTCCCATTACGCGCATTCTGGACGCATGGACACCTGCTGGAATGCTGTCGCTTCAACTACAAACCACGATCACGATATCCGGCAATCTCTTCTCGGATTGGCACATTGCTCCCCAGAATCCCACATAGAAAGAAGGTGCTTCTTCTATGATGCTGCCTATTGTCATCCTGCTCCTCTGCCTTGTTGGCGGAGGAACTGTTTTATTTTACTTGAGAACCAGTAACACCAAATCAAAAGTGCAAGTAAATTTGAGCGGACAAATCGCTCAACAATTCGTGAACGTACAAGATATCCGTGGGAATTTCCTTTTTACGCAGGACGGCTGGCTGCTCTGCTATTTGCGCATATTCCCTATCAGTCTTGACCTGCTCAGTGCTTCAGAAAAAAAACTGCTCATTCAAAAATTGACAGCCGAGCTATCTTCTATTCGTTTCCCCTTCAAGTTTCTCGCCGTCAGCCGTCCGGTAGATATTTCTCCGCTCATTTCCGAACTGGCTTCTATACTTCGTGCTGCTGATCCGAAACAAAAGGAGCTGCTGAGACAAGAGATCGCTGAAATGAACAATCTGGCTCTATCCGGTGAAGTCGTTGAACGACAGTTTTATTTAACCCTCTGGCAGCGACAAGAAAATGGTGAACGTGACCTGCTAGAGAAAGCAAAGCGACTTGTACAGCACTTTGAAGACGAACAAGTTCAGGCTCATGTATTAAAACAGCACGAAATTGTCCAGTTATGCAATTTGGTTAACAATCCAGCTTATACCCATTTGGAAGATGCCGAGGCCAAAGCAACGATTCCGTTTCTAAGGGAGGTGTGAGTCATCGAACCTGCTACCGCAAAACTGCTGGCTAAGCTCGCTCTCAAATTGGCAACAGATGAAAAAGCTCGAAAAAGGTTTTGGATGCTCATACTGGCGCTCATTGTTGGTTTTCTGCTTCTGGTATCTCTGGTGTTGCAGCTTCTTACCTCTCCAATAGAGTCACTCAAGTTGATGCTAGAAGCCGGAGAGCAACCTGTGGTTAATGAGCTACGGATGGACTATGGCTTCACGCAACTACTCCAAGAATCAGATGAAGGCTACACGGAAAGCTTGGGAAAGCAATACGAAGGGGTTATTTTGAAGGACGGAAGTCGGGAAGTGGTTTATTTCAATCAGTTGGATCAACGTTGGGCCGATAAGCCTTATGGCCCTCGTGGCACCATTGGCGTTTCCGGTTGTGGGCCTACTTCGCTGGCTATGGTCGTATCGACGTTGGCCGGAACAACCGTCGATCCAATTGCCATGTCCAAGTGGGCTTATGACAACGGATATCTGGCAGAAGGTAACGGCAGCTACCATAGTCTGATTCCTGATGGAGCCAAGCATTTTGGCTTGCAGGTCGAAGGGGCCTCGCTCAATGAACCGCAAAAGGTCTTGGATACCCTCTCCAACGGAAAGCTGGTTATTGCCATTATGAGCAAGGGTCATTTTACCTCATCCGGTCATTTTCTGGTGCTGCGCGGCGTAACGGCGAATGGCGATATTTTAGTTGCAGATTCAGCCAGCCGTAAACGTAGCGGGCAAACCTGGGATTTCTCCATCGTTTTAAATGAAGCCCGTAAAAATGCCGCCGCGGGCGGCCCCTTTTGGATTATCAGTTAGGAGGCACACGCATGACGAAATCTGAAAAAAACGTTCTGAATGTCAATACTTCCTTATTGAATGTCATTACCCCAATGGGATTGGAGTTTTCTCGAAACGGTCTCATCATCGGTGAGCAGGCTGCGAAGCTGTATGGCGTCATTCAGTATCCGCCTAAAGCGAATGTAGGCTGGGCTTTCTCCCCTTACCAATTTGCCCTCTACGAGGGTAGCCATCGGCTTTCAGCCTATTGATAATAGTGCGCTTATCACCGCCATATCCAAATCTATTACACAAAATCGCAGCGCCGCTGATAGCGCCAAAGACCCGCTTACTCGTCAACGTGCGGAGAAGGCTGCTACAGACGGAGAAAACATTATGCTACAAATTGACCAGAATGGAGAAACCGTTGGTCTGATGAATGTCACTGTCATGCCCTTTGCCAATGATGATAAGCTCTTTGCCCGCACCTGTCGGCGTGTTGAAAGTACATTTAGCCTGATGCGATGCAAAATACGTACATTAGCCCATTTGCAGAAAGACAGCCTGCGGCATCTTTCTCCGATGTATCCGAGTCGTTAGGGAAAAATAGGTACAATAGATTTACTGTGCACAACTACCTTTGAATATGTATGGAAGAAGGTAGGATACAGGAATGATTGAGAAATTCCAAATCATTATCATTTTAGTAACCGTCGGGCTCGGTCTTTTATTAGGACAAGTTCCTGTCATTGAGCAGTATGCCGAATCAATGGTTATACCAGCTTTACTATTTATGCTATACGGATTATTTTTAACAATCCGATACTAGAAAATGAATTTGAAACAAATCAGGTTACTTTTAAAAACGAACGTTACCCTTAAATGAGGATAACGTTCGTTTTAATTTTTATACAAAGTCACTTAAATAAATCAAATCAATTTCGAGCACATTCTGACATGCATTTCATTCATTTTATGTTAGAAGAAGACGAAAATAGACTTGCATATCGGGAGTTGGAACTAATGATTTACTTGAAAGAGCATTCAGCAGTTATGTTAAAGCCTGTCTCCAGCACGCTCAAAAAGATTATTTTGAGAAACTGAGGCGTGATTCAACCTATGTTGTTCCCATGGATGCTGTCACTTTTGAGATTAATATCAATTTTCTAGTTGGTCAGCACAATCTGCCACACATCAACACATTCCTGTTCTTTCTCAAATTCCTGAACTATCGCATCTTAATCAAAAGAACAAAGACTTCTTTACCATAAATATTACGAAGACAAAACAGATAAGGAAATTACTCGACTTTTAGGAACCAGCAGACAAGCTGTTTCCAAAATGAAATCAAATGTTTTGGTGAAGCTTAAAAGAATTATGGAGAAGTAAAAGCCCGTTTGCTTGTCGCAGTCCTCCCTTTTCATCAACATCGCCATCAGCCTTCCTTGACGATAAAAGGAGGATAAATATGAATAGCGTATCTAATCTGCTTCATTTAGCACAACAAGGTGACAAAGAAGCTGAAGCCAAATTGATTATCCGTTATGAGCCAGTTATAAATAAATACGCTAAACGAAATGGAACCATTGATGCAGATTGCAAACAACAGTTGACAATTGCCTTTATCCTGGCAGTTCGTCGCTTTGATCTTAGTCGTTACAAATAATACAAGGACAAGCCATGTGGAGTTTGCTTCACATGGCTTGTCCTTGTATTCACATACTGTATTCTAAATTATTTATAGAGAAATATTCGAGGAAGCAGTTGCTCTTTTCTCTCTTCCTCCCCATTTATATAACAGGAAGCAATCATCAGATCTTAATGTTACCTTGATTACCCCTCGATCTTTAGGAACTTCATATTACTTGTTTCAAGTACGTTCTTTTCTCTGCTGTCTGCCATATCGACAAAAGGGGGCAAGTCCAGAGAACGACTAACCGGCGATTGCCGGCGTTCGCCCTCCAAAGCACTATCGTCGAGCAGATGGTTCCTCATAGCTTTGCAAGCCCGCGTCGCGCAAAGTTCTTCCGACATAGCCCAACTCTCGACGTGCAGCGGCATCGTTGACTGTGAACTCACGCCCGATCATGCGTATCATCGAGCGTGAGATCGGCGGATCCCCGTCTTTCCGCGTGACGGCCCAGATAGTGTCGAGCAGCCGGCCAATGGCAGAGGCAAGCCAGTAGGGCATCGAACGCAACTTATCGATGGACAGGCCCTGTAAGTTCGCGAGCGAGGTGACGAACTCACGGAAAGTCTGCCCTTCCTGGTCTTTGATGAAGAAGGCATGACCGCCTTCTCCGCGTTTGAGAGCGCATTGTATGGCTTCTACCACATTGTCCACGTGGCAGGTTGCAAAAGCGTAGTCACCGCGGTTGATGAAGGCGAACTGTCCAGATCTGACTGCTTCGGGAAGCCCTTGACTAAACGGATCACCAGGCCCCCAGATAGCCGGCGGGCGAAGCGCGATGGTGCGAAAGCCGGGTTTGTTAGCTGCCAGAACCATTGATTCGGCCCGTGCCTTGCTCGCCAGGTAGGCGGAGAAGTGGTTCGGGAAAATCGGCGTGCTTTCATTAACGTTGCGGATTGGCGTACCGCCATTATCCATGAGGATTCCCGCTGCGCTGATGTAGACGAATGTCTTCGCACCAGCGGACTCGGCTGCCTTCAACAAGGCTACGGTTCCATCAACGTTGGTGCGGAAGAAGGGTTCGCGAGGCCCCGAAAAGCGGAACAGGGCGGCCGCGTGCACAACCGCATCAATCACCGGCAATATGAGTGGCGTGCTGCTTTCGAGATCGGCATCGACTGGCGTAGCACCCATGGACTTGAGTTTGGCGTGAGATGATATGGAGCGTGTGAGTGCGAAAATCTCGTGACCGTCCTCTATGAGCTTCGGGATTAGGCGACCGCCTAGCAGACCAGTACCTCCCGTGACAAGAATTTTCATTGTGTTCGTCCTTTCTGTTCAGGATTTAGGACGGACCGTATGGCACCCTCGCGGATTTCCTCCAGGATTTCTGAAGTGGGTGGCACCGCTTTGCGTAGCCGAGCTGTGACGTATAGTAGGGATGCAGCATTCGCAGACGCCCACATGAGATCGGCAGCCACCTCCACCGTCGGCCTGAGCCGGCCCTCAGCAGCGATGGCCGCGATGCGTTGGATGAGGAGCGCAAAGGCCTGCTCGGCGGCGGGAATTTCAGCATCGTTGAGAACGCGGCCCATCATCACCGCGTAGAGCCGTGGACGAGCCGCCGCGAAGCGCACGTAATCGTCCCAGCCTTCGCGTAGTGCCATAACCGGATCGAAGGATTGCGTGGCAGTCCTTTTGCTTTCGAGAAACTGAGCAAATGCTTCCTTAATGGCGGCGCTCAGTAGCCCGTCGGCGCTGCCGAAGTGATGGTACAGCGTCGGTGCGGTCACCTTCGCGATTGCGCAGACGGAGCGTGTTGTGAACTGTGCCTCGCCCTCTTCCTCGAGAACTTGTAAAGCTGCATTGAGTAGAGCGTCGTGTGTATTCATGCGACCAATATAGCACAGCTATATTGGCTTGTCTATAGCGATGCTATATTGGTGCCAATACCCTCCTGACATTCGATAACCCCCAGGTTCCCGACGTGACTATATCCGTTCCCCGTACGGACGCTGAAAATCCCTCGCTTCATTCGATGAGTGGCGACTGTGATGATAGGAGCTCCTATAGCCACACCCAGTGCATATCCGGTAATGAGTAGCCCTGCTGAGGGGATGGACACCTGCAAACTTTTGGCCACTTCAGGAAGTAACCCCATAATAATAAATTCAGTCATCCCAATCGCAAATGCCCCTATTATCAGCGCTAATAGCGCCAAAGTCGGGCTTTTACTTTCTGGTTTATTTTCTATATTCACTGCATCCAAATAAATAACCACCTATCCGTTTTTTTTAAAAAGAAAGCACTCGAAAACCAGCAGCTTTAGCACCGGACTCGGGTGATTCCTGCATTATTCACAAGCCCCATTCGACAAGCTCTTTTTGCTACTCCTTCGATATAGGTCACCAATTTTGTCATACATATACACACAATGGTTGTTGCATCTACTCGTGTTTCCTTGCGAAACAGCATTGCTGCAAATAAGACGAGAAGAATGTTAAATTCATTAGCATGCGCTTGTTATCCCTATCCAATTTGCTGAGCAAAACGCCTCCGAATCCAGGCCCCCCCCTAAACTCCCCAGCTTTAATCCCGTCACGAAATAATCAAATATACGATTCCGGTCTTGCCTTTCACTAGAATCATGATACAATAAAAGGTACCGTTCGGTATCTTTTATTGTACAACAAGCTGTTCTAAAATGAAATAGCGCCGAGCCATTTTGATTTCATGAGAGGTATTACCTTTTTGGAATAACTAAAACTTATAGGAGGACTTGAAAATGACTGAAAAGTAGATTTTAAAGGCGTTGGACTGATCTGAAGAAAGACTGGATGGTCGATCAAGCGTATGATGATAAATCATCATTTCTTAAAACACGACAGTTCGACTATAGTCCCGTTATATTGGATGCAGCAACTCCTTATCAGGGTGAAATCACTCTTTGTTCTAAGATCAAGAAATGAAATTCAAAAAAAGACTGCTATTGGATAAGCCACAACAACCAGGGGAGCTGAATTAAGATGAGTGAAGCAGCAGAAACGATAGAGGGTTGGTACGCGCTGCATGATTTCCGCACAATCGACTGGGTTGCCTGGAAAAGTGCAACCGCAGAGGAACGCGAGTATGCAAAGCATGATTTGGTGACGCTAATCTACGAATGGTCGGCGGTCGAATCCCGGATGGAAGGCAGCTTGGCAATGTACGCCATCGTCGGCCAGAAGGCAGACATTATGTTTATAAACCTACGCGAGACACTCGAGGAGCTGAACTCAGCGGAGAACGCATTTAATCGTTCTCGGTTCGCCAAATTCGTAAAACCAGTTTACTCGTACGTCAGTGTCGTCGAGCTGAGCAATTATTTAGCACCTCCCGGCTCCGATCCGATGCAAGTGCCCGAAGTAGCCGCTCGCCTTAAGCCAATCTTACCCAAGTCGAAACATATCTGCTTTTACCCTATGAACAAGCGACGCATGCTCAACGATAACTGGTACATGCTTTCTATGGAGGAGCGCAAAAACTTCATGCGCAGTCACGGTATGATCGGTCGCACTTATGCAGGCAAGGTCAAGCAGATTATCACCGGCTCGGTCGGCTTCGACGATTGGGAGTGGGGTGTTACACTGTTTGCCGACGATCCGCTGCAGTTTAAGAAGCTCGTCTATGAGATGCGGTTCGACGAGACTAGCGCACGCTTCGGCGAATTCGGCCAATTTTACGTTGGCAACATACTCACACCCGGTGGCTTGACAGAGTTGCTGAACGTGTGAGGCCAAAAGACGCCGACGGCTAAATTATGCTTCACGGATTTGTGATTTTTTTATCTTTTGTGACAGTTCTAGGTCCGTTTCGAAAATACAAGTATCTCGTATTGTAAGCGTGCAAGAAAGAAAAATTGGGCTGCAACTAATAAACCTGCATTGTACCGAGGGAACTTAACAAAAACGGATGTCCAGATTGTCGATGTGTTGCGACTCAATACGGAATTGTCACGTTGAATGAATAGGCGTCAACCCCTGATGGGGCCGATCCGATGCTGGATCTCGTTATTTCCGTGATAAGAACTTAGAGAGTCGTCGACATTGTAGATTAAGGTCTTGACACCATTACTTGTTAAGTTTTTGAATCATATGAGTATGCTTGTCCGTTGACAGCATTAATTTCATTACCGGTATCATCGTAATTTGTTGTTGTATTCATACCTGCCGATTACTACCTTCGATACGGGTTACCAATTTGTCATACGAGTTTGCAATGGTTGTTCCGTCTACCGTATTTTGAATGTATAACTAAAAATCAACCCGGATAAGGAGAAACTTAGATTGATGACAAACCAAACGAAAAAAACATTGGCCATTGTAACCCATCCTAACTTAAATAGTTCAAGAATAAATAAACGGCTGACCGAAGAACTATTAATACATGAAGAAGTCACCGTCCACCTGCTGTATGAAGCTTACCCTGACGAACAAATCGACGTGGAAAAAGAACGCCAACTTTTGGAAAATCACGACCGAATTGTACTTCAATTCCCATTTTACTGGTACGGCGCTCCTTACTTGTTGAAAAAATGGCTGGACAAAGTATGGGGCAGCGGCTGGGCGTACGGGCCGGGAGGAAATAAGCTGGAAGGTAAGGAACTGCGGCTGGCCATTTCAACCGGCGGTGTTCGTGAAGCTTATCAAGCCGGCGGATTCCATCAATATTCTTATAGCGAGCTGCTGAGACCCTTCCAGGCTGCTGCAAATCGTGTAAAAATGCTTTATAAACCCTCCTTTGAAATTAGTGGTGTTAGAGAAGTAAATGACGAAGCTCTTGAAAAACTGGCTAGGAAGTATACGGAATTCGTCACTCAGCCATTTCTGATTGCAGGTGAATCCTAAGGGGGGGTCTCACTCGGGGAGTCACCCAAAAACTTAACCCCTCATAAGCGGCGCTGCGCTCATATGTCCAGTAATCGTTGCTGGTGCATAAAAAAAGAACGGTTCCTGAGCATAATGTTATCCTTCAGGATCATGATTTTCTGGCCAGCTTAAGCCGGGAGAGAGCAGAAGAATTCAGCTGAAGCAGGGCCAATTCCCCGGGCTACCATTGAAAAAAGACATTGTTTACGACATCATGTTTCAGTCACTTCCACAATCCTTCGACAAGATTAAGCTCAGGGCTATACTTGGGTAAAAAACAAATTTCCTGGGGGGTGTTGGCACTTGGTGCTTATCTAATATCGGATGGAACGCTAGCTGGCGTATATCTGGCTATGCTTGTCATGGCCTCATTAACTGTATTTGAAGAAGCAGCGGCTATGGCCACTTTGCCAGCATATAAGCAAGATAGCGAACATGCAGCCAAGCGGCTGACGGAAGCAGTATTGACTCCTGCAATGCAGCCGGTTCAGCCAAGTTGTACGTTAAATACCGACCATGCCGTTTCTATTGAACTATCCGGCGTTTCATTTCAATATGAAGACGAGTGGAGACCTGCATTAAAGAACTTTTCGTTGCAAATTCCACCGGGATCCAAAACAGCGGTTGTCGGACCTAGCGGATCGGGAAAGTCTACGCTGATTGAGTTGTTACTCAAGCTACGTACGCCAACGGCTGGGGATTTACGACTGAGCGGCATATCAGTACAGGAACTGGAGGAGTCGAGCATTTGGAAAACGGCTAGTGTCGTGCTGCAGCAAAGCCATTTTTTCCGGGGAACGATCCGGGATAACTTGCTCATGGATGGTGAGAATCATTCTGACGGCGACCTGTTGGATATTCTCGCTAAAGTGCAATTGCCGACCATCTCGTTAACGGACCCCGTGTACGAAAAGGGAGCAAATTTATCGGAAGGCGAGAAACAGCGGTTGGCCCTGGCGCGGGCCATACTTCGCAAGGGAAAGCTATGGCTACTGGATGAGCCGACGTCTTCGCTGGACTATGTGACAGAGCAACGTGTTTTGACGTACCTATACGAGCAGGCGTCCGAAGATACGCTTCTGCTAATCTGTCACCGGCTTAACGGTTTGGAAGGAATGGATAGAATCGTCGTTATGGAGCAAGGAGGGGTAGTAGAAACGGGTTCGTATTCCGAATTGATGGAGCAAAAAGGCTATTTTTATAAGATGAAACAAATTGAGTTACAATTAATTGGCGCTACGGGGGACTGAGCAGATTGCACTCAGACATCGGAGCGGGAAGAAGGAAATTGATTATGAATAATGGGTTAATCAACGCTATTATCGCTTATATCATGTGGGGAGTTCTCCCGCTTTATTGGAAGTTGTTTAATGATGTGCCTGCAGGCGAGATTTTATCACATCGGGTTGTCTGGTCGTTTGTCTTCATGGGTATTCTCGTTACCGTCCAGCGCCGCTGGGGTGATATGAAGCGGATTGTGACTAGCCGTTCGCTCCTGCTATCGCTCACCGCCAGCGGACTGTTGATCGCTGCTAATTGGCTCATCTTCATCTGGGCTGTCAACAACAACCATGTCGTTGAGACAAGCCTCGGCTATTATTTAAACCCGCTGCTGAACGTGTTACTAGCGATCGTCTTCCTTCGTGAGAAGCCGAATCGTGGCCAGTGGCTCGCGATTGCCGTCGCTGGCGCGGCGGTGCTCATCATCGCAATCGACTATGGGCGATTTCCGTGGGTCGCAATCTCGCTGGCCGCGTCGTTTGGCTTATACGGCCTTGCGAAAAAGAAGATTGTGCTAAACGCTTCTGTAGGCTTGTTGTCGGAGACAGTTGTAGTTCTACCCATTGCACTCGGCTACTGGGTCTATTTGGCCTCCGTGGGCAAGGCGATGGCATGGACACTGCCCCCGTCCATGTTCATCGAACTACTCCTTTCGGGCGTAGTAACGGCACTGCCGCTGTTCTTCTTTGCACGAGCAGCCGCCCGCATGGCGTTTTCCACACTCGGATTCGTACAATACATCGGGCCGACAATCATGCTGTTACTGAGCGTATTTGTGTTCAAGGAATCGGTTTCGTCTACCCTTCTCGTCGGTTTTGCACTCATTTGGACAGCGCTTGTTATATACGCTGTGGCATCAGTTCGTAGCACAAAAGTCACGAAGGTGAATGTGCACCATGATAAAACCTATGTATGACGAGGCCTTCAGGTGTCAGACAGTACAACATATTAATGAAAGCGTCCAAACGGTGACAGATGTCACCTGAGAACTGAAGATTAACCACGACACAGTGCATGGTTCTCCAATAATAAGCTGCCCGTTCAACACAATGTGTTAAACCGCTAGTTCCAAGCGACGAAGCTCGAAGAGAAATGGGGCAGCGATATCATCTATGTCTGGACCGCGGAAAGATGGCTGTTTTGGGCCAAGCCTGTTGGTTAGCCAAAAAAGGTAAAAAAGCCGCCTCATTCGGTAAATTGTTTGTACTCCTGCAATCTCCCGAAACGAGGCGGCCTCATGAAAAAGCCTACTTCAATATCCAGCATTCTTCAATATACTGATTCTGGAAGAAACCATCCTTCCCTACTAAGCGAGATGCACTACGTCGATGTTGCGCGGAAATTCACCGTATATAAGTTATTTGTTTTTGGCGGAAGCTGCCTTCCAGCAGTGGAAGGGATTTCGAGGATGGGGAGCAGCGGATGACGCGTAGCGGGCATGCAAGGTTACCACTCCACCATTTCTTCAAGCGTTTGCTTACTCTCATGATTAGACTCTACAATAAAAAAACGGCCACCTGCCTTGGGCTCCCCATAAGGGGCTAAAAAGCAACATGTCGGACTTATTTGCGACCGTGGAGAACTCTACAACGTTCCGAAACAACAGGATATAAGCCCGATTTAAAACGCTGCCCTCATTTGCTGGACCTGGAGTACATTCTGGTCGCAACAAATACTTTTATGTCGATATACCTCCAAAATGTTTAGAGAGATCATATAAGCATCTTATTCTCTCTACGCTTCCAAGCACAACTGATTAACTATTTTTCAAACAACAATTCTGTAAATAGAATGCAAAGGATGCTGTATTCATTTGCATATGCTTATTATCCCCCTCTAACTTGCTGAGTAAAATGCCTCCTTCGAGCAAGGAAAAGGCAAATGAAGCAAGTGCATCCGCATTCAAATCCTCCTTAAACTCCCCACTATTTATCCCGTTAAGAATTATACTCTTTATCATATCCAAATGGTTATGCAACCCTTGTCTTGCCCGATCTCGAAGCTCCGTATGAGTATCGTCACTTTCTACTGCTGTATTCTGCATAGGACATCCGCCAACAAATGGTGGATTACCAACAACATCTTCATAAACACGAAAAAAAGCAAGTAACCTCCCTGACGCAGACTGCTCCCGGTCGACCGCCTCAGCAAATTTGCTGATAACTATACTGGCAGCGTAGTTGTAGGCTTCAAGTGCAATCTCATCTTTATTTGTAAAATGTCGATAGATGCCCCCCTTCTTAATCCCGGTGTCGGCAATAATATCGTTTAACGATGTACCAGCATAACCTCTTTGATTAAAGATTGCTGCCGATTTCATAATAATGTGCTCTCTTGTTCGATCTCCTTTTTTCATAGTTTCCTCCAAATGATCTTATTCTAAACTAACATTATATCAAATTTACGGCCGAAACCTTGCCAAAGTTTTAAATTCTGATATAATAAAAGATACCGATCGGTATCTTTTATTATAAAACAAACCCATTCCAAAGGCAAACTTGTTTGGCTTCGGCCCATTGTTTACCTTTAAGTTCTATTAGACAAACTTATGTGGAATGGATTTGGAACGAAACAGGAGGACTATTCAATGAGAATAAAAGTAGGCATTAATGGTTTTGGCCGAATTGGAAGACTCGCTTTCCGTCGTATTCAGGAAATGGAAAATATCGAAGTTGTAGCGATAAACGATTTAACTGACGCAAAAATGCTGGCGCATCTGCTCAAATATGATACTACACAAGGCACTTTCCATGGTGACATTGAAGTTCATGATGGAGCTCTTACTGTTAACGGCCAAGAAATTAAAGTGCTGGCCAACCGCAACCCTGAAGAAATCCCTTGGGGCGAGCTTGGCGTAGCTATCGTACTCGAATGTACTGGTTTCTTCACCACCAAAGAAAAGGCAGAGCTTCACCTGAAAGGCGGAGCAAAGAAGGTCGTTATTTCCGCTCCGGCAACAGGCGACATGAAGACCATCGTATATAACGTAAACCATGAAACACTGGACGGAACGGAAACCGTCATTTCCGGTGCTTCTTGCACAACGAACTGTCTCGCTCCCATGGCTAAAGCTTTGAACGATACATTTGGAATTCAGTCTGGGTTGATGACTACCGTTCACGCCTATACAGGCAACCAGAATACTCTTGATGCGCCAGATTCAAAAGGAAACTTCCGCGCAGCACGGGCTGCAGCAGAGAACATTGTTCCTTACTCCACCGGTGCTGCTAAAGCCATAGGCCTCGTTCTTCCTGAATTGAAGGGTAAACTTGATGGTGCATCTCAGCGTGTACCTGTAGCAACAGGCTCCGTAACAGAACTCGTAGCTGTTTTGAACACGAAGGTTACGGTTGAAGAAGTTAATGCCGTTATGAGAAAAGCATCAGATCCAGAAACATACGGATATACTGAGGACGAGATCGTATCTTCCGATGTTAGAGGAATGACATTGGGGTCTCTTTTTGATGCAACTCAAACAAAAGTTCTAACAGTTGGCGACCAGCAACTGGTGAAAACTGTAGCCTGGTACGATAATGAAATGTCTTACACCGCGCAACTGGTTAGAACATTAGAATACTTCGCAAAAATCGCCAAGTAACATCATTGCAATTCTTCTTCACCCTAGCTGCAAGCATCAAAAGAGCAGGGTTTATATGTACTGTAAGGAAAGTTGCATAAGCAGGAGCAAGATCGGTACTTCCGATTTCTAGAAAGTTACGCCAGGTGAAGAGTTAAGTTTTATCAAGACATGATTGATGAAATAAAGAAAATACGAACGGTGAAGCTGATAGCACAGCCTTTATGAAAGGAGTCATGAAGTGGGAGATTCTCAGGAATTGTTCGAAGATGTAGATGATGTATTGAGAAGACTGCGTCCTTTTTTAAACCGCGATGGCGGAGATGCCGAATTGGTTCAAGTTAAGGACGGAGTGGCTAAACTAAAATTCTTGGGAGCGTGCAACGGCTGTCCCAGTGCAACGATCACATTGAAGGCTGGAATTGAACGTGCCATTTTTGAAGAAGTGGACGGCATTCATGAAGTCGTTCAAGTCTTCTAGAGAAAGGGTGACCACACAATCTACTTCCTTGCTGACATATGTTTGGATGCCTTTTCGCTACAATAAGAGCGTAAATTAACTTGAAAAACATACTGCTTCATGACGAAGATTGCTCTAGATCCAACGAAAGTATGTGCTTCTGAAAAGATCGGCTTTTCCAAGTGCATGAAGTAGTCGCGCTTCAAATTGGCCGCAGCACTCTGCCTCTGCCAGCCATCTCGCCAGTTCTGCAGCATAACTTTGAAAGGATCGATACATTCGAGAACGACAGCGCCATGGTCTCGCGAGCAGAAGATGTCCTAATTGGCCCTCTCCGGGGTGCTTCGTGGCAGTAGAGTGACCTCAGCATTGATCGGCGCTAGCTAAGTTAGTCAAATTGAGGATGCGGTATCGTTAAATGTACCGGAGCTTAGCCGTAAGAACTGGAACGGATCGAAGCGATTTTGCTCGGATAATTTACTTTCAATATAGGAGGCGGGGACAACAGTCCCCGCTTATTCTATTCTATCTACACTATTGTTTTCAAAAGCTATATTTCCACGTAAATATTATAGCGATAACAATCAAATCTGTGAACTATATGGTAGTACACATCAGGGGTGTAAATGCCAAACAATAGATCGAGTTGACACACATAAGGTCTCAATTCACTTTCGGGCCGAAGTATTAAAATATGTATAGTCCTTGCTCAATTATAAGCATGCACTCTGAATTTATTAGGAGTCATCCTTTTTAGTGCACCTTGCTAACGATCCGAACTGTAATTGCCATTACCGTATGTTCAATCAAAAACCCGTCTTTGCTCGATATCGATTCCTTCATATACCCTTAGCGCAGCGCACCTTTGGATAATATAGTGAATCCCGGAACAGAAATTTGCCCCTCTACAATGACGTAGATACTTAATGGTATTGAGAACTCTTTTCTCGAAATCTTAATCAAATTGACAATGTAGCAGATTACAGCATCTTTTATATAGCTCGCGAACATTGAGCTTTTTAGCCAAGCTACCTTGGCGTCAAAAGTTTAATAATTACATTTGCTTGCCCTATAATCTCTTTTCCACAGACCATGCATGGGCTTGCGTTCCATACTGAGCCTTTACACTCTACTCCTTGTTCATCCCTTTTCATTACAGGTTAATTTTCCGGATCATGCTCTGAAGTTGTCAACAAAAGTGCAGTTTGAAAACACACACAACAAGCTGATGGCTGCTTGCGGCGTTATACTAGATCCACTCTATGGCACACTGCAAAGCATTATCGGCGGGTTGACGCTGGTGCTGCTGATTGCTGTTGCCAGCAGTTTCCGCTTCGGCTTTCAAGTTGCTAAACAAACAGCATTGCCACTGGCTCCTTTTCTGGCTATTGGCGGCGTTGCTGCTTTTTTTCTTTCGCATTAAAGCTATTTTTCATTTCGTATTAAGGAGGATAAATATGAATAGCGTATCTAATCTGCTTCATTTAGCACAACAAGGTGACAAAGAAGCTGAAGCCAAATTGATTATCCGTTATGAGCCAGTTATAAATAAATACGCTAAACGAAATGGAACCATTGATGCAGATTGCAAACAACAGTTGACAATTGCCTTTATCCTGGCAGTTCGTCGCTTTGATCTTAGTCGTTACAAATAATACAAGGACAAGCCATGTGAAGCAAACTCCACATGGCTTGTCCTTGTATTCACATACTGTATTCTAAATTATTTATAGAGAAATATTCGAGGAAGCAGTTGCTCTTTTCTCTCTTCCTCCCCATTTATTTAACAGGAAGCAATCATCGGATCTAAATGTTACCTTGATTGCCCCTCGATCTTTGAGAATTTCATATTACTTGTTTCAAGTACGTCCTTTTCTCTACTGTGAAAACAGAAGCGACGAAGCGGAAGCGCCATGATAGCTCTCTATTAGGGCTTGAGCGACCACCTCTCCGGCTGTAATCATCCTGTGGTGGGATGAATCGCGATAACCAGAGAAAGAGATTATGATACTTCTGCCCGGCCAACGTCACGGTATTGGGGGCAGCCCGCTCGATGAGGGGGGGCTTCATCAAAATGTTGAAGCTATGATGCTGACTTGCCATCAGCAGCTTGAAAAATCATTTATCCTTCACAATATGGAGATGAGAACATTGTGATGTCTTCTTTTTATGCACGCAGCCCACCGCGACATAACTACATATCCTGTTGAAAAGGGGAATTTTCTATATGCCAGATCAATCCATTCCATTACCATTGAACACAATGCAACTTCTGACATCCATGTTTGAGCAGTATCCTGATGTCGTTAATGTTCCCAAGATACCCAAAATTCAAATTATTGCCTACCTCCAATCATTGATGCACATACATCAATCAGATATGATAACGCACTTCAACACTTTAACGCATTGAACCGATATTGATACTGTGCTATAATAGTTATGTCAATGGTATGGTTTGTGGGCTGCTAACCAAAGGAGGATCGGGCATGATAGCAGGCCACCTACAAGAGAAAAAGGGTCTTTTTTATATCGTCTTAAATTGTAAAGACGCACATGGTAAAAGAAAACCCAAATGGATTCCGACAGGACTCAAAGTAAAAGGCAATAAGAAAAAAGCAGAAACTATGCTTCAGGACGCTAGGAAAAATCATTACTTGGAGGAACAATCACAAGCTGAGGAAGCCGAAAAACAAGCTGGTAATGCAAAGACAACCTCTTCATTGGATGATAACAAACGGCTATTTGCAGACTACATGTTGCAATGGCTGGAGATAATGAAAAACAGCATCGAGCTTATCACATACATCTCCTATTCACACGCTGTTAAAGGCCGTGTAGAGCCTTATTTCCGGGAAAAGGGGACAATGCTTGAGGACTTGACTACAGAGGATATCCAGAGCTTCTACACGCATGAAATGGATGTTCGAGGTGTGAGTGACAATACCGTTATTCATTACCACGCGAACATTCGCAAAGCCCTTCAGAATGCCGTAAAGATAAAGCTGATTGTGACAAATCCTGCTGATCTGGTGGAACGTCCTAAAAAAGACACTTACGTGGCAAGTTTTTACAATGCCGAGGAGCTAAACCAACTCTTGGCCGCAATTCGCGGTGAAAAAATAGAACTTGCCGTTATTCTCGCTTCTTTTTATGGGTTAAGACGAAGTGAAGTGGTGGGATTAAAATGGTCCGCCATAGATTTAGTCAATCGCACCATTACGATTAAGCATACCGTTACCTCAGGAACATTAGACGGTAAATTCATTGAGATTGAAAGCGACCGCACGAAGAACAAAGCTAGTCGTCGCACGCTGCCACTTGTGGACACGTTCTATGACCTTCTAATCCGAATGAAGGAACAGCAAGAGGTTCATCGCTTTTCTTATGGCAGCAGCTACTGCACCGACTATATGGAGTATATTTATGTAAATGAATTAGGGCAGCGAATTAAACCAGGCTACATTACGCAGAATTTCCCTATTCTGCTGAACAAACACGGGTTTAGGCATATCCGGTATCACGATCTCCGTCATAGCTGTGCCAGTCTGTTGCTTGCCAGCGGTATAAGCATGAAGGAAGTCCAGGAATGGCTAGGCCACAGTGACTATGCAACAACAGCCAACATTTATTCTCACCTGGAGTACAACACCAAGGTATCTTCAGCTCAAATAATGAGTGGGGTACTAAAACTAAAATAAAAAAAGCTCATTAGAGAATATCTCCAATGAACTCTTTTAGCTATACCGGCGAGAGGACTCGAACCTCCACGGTTTCCCACTCGATTTTGAGTCGCACACTCTATTGCGACATGAGCAGAAGTTAAGTCCAAGAAGAGGAATATAAAACCCGCGAAAAGCCTTGTAGAATCAAGGTTTTTCGCGGGTTTTTCCGTTGAAATCAGAGCCAGTCTGACTTCCCGACGATCACTGAAAAAGTAGCCGTTTTGGAACGTTGGGAAGAACTTGGAAAGAACTGAAACAGAACCAGCCCGCCCCCTACCATTGACCAAATTAACGGAGCGTATGCTCCAGGGAGGGTATATCTCATGTCAAAAACCACCGTTATCACCATCGCCAATCAGAAAGGCGGTACAGGTAAAACGACCACCGCCTACAACCTTGCTTACGCCTTATCTAATGAAGGAAAAAAAGTACTCCTCGTCGATTTCGATCCACAAGGCAATCTTTCTATGTGCTTTGGTATTGAGCAACCGGATCAACTTCCATACTCCATGTTCAATGTCATGAACGCCATTATGAGCGACGAGCCACTACCTCCTGCTGAGGAGTATATCCACTCGCACGGAAATATCGACCTCATCCCGAGCAATATTGAGTTGTCCGTTGCCGAGATCAACTTGCGAGATGAAATGGGCGGCGAAAAAACGCTAGCCTCTCTGCTGGAACCGATGAAGCCAAACTACGACTTCATCATTATCGACACTAATCCTTCGCTTGGGTTGCTGACGATCAATGCTCTTGCAGCTAGCGATAGTGTGCTGATTCCGGTCAATCCGCAGTTATGGTCTGCAACAGGATTAACCCAATTACTCAGAATCATTGTCAAAGTCAAAAAACGAATTAATCCACGCATTAGTATTGAAGGGATCTTAATGACTATGTGCAATACCCGAACCAACTTATATAAGGAAGCTTTTCGTCTGGTCAAAGTCTATTACCGTGAAACCTTCCGTATCTTCGATGTGCAGATTCCCTTATCCGTTAAAGTCGGAGAAGCAAACTTCTACAGCCAAAGCATTATTCAATTTGAACCCAAGTCCAAGGTTGCCGCGGCGTATCAAGAACTGGCGAAGGAGCTGATGGAAATTGGCTGCTAAACGTCCTGTTCCCAAGCTATCCAGCATCGACGAGTTGTTATTGTTATCGGAGAAAGACCAGCCTGTGTTAGAGCAAACTGGCGGAATACAAACTATACCCATAAGCAAAATCAGAATGTACAAAGAACATCCATTCCGCTTATATGAAGGTGAACGATTGGCGGATATGATGAGCAGCATTGAAACTAACGGTATTCTTGTCCCGGTCATTGTGCGAAAAATTGAAGTCGATGAGAACGGCTGTGACCACGAAATGCTGGCTGGACATAACCGGATGAACGCCGCACAATTGCTGGGTCTTGATAGACTGCCTGCTGTTGTGAAGGAAAAGCTTACTGATGAAGAAGCGCTCATGTATGTAGTTGAAACTAATGTATTGCAGCGCTCCTTTTCAGATATGTTTCCATCAGAAAAAGCAAAAGTGTTGTCACTTCGTTATTCGGATATGTTCTCACAGGGGAAAAGAAATGACATTATTGAAGAATTAAAAATACTAGAAAATCCGCAATACAACAATGAAAATGAAACTTCGCCCCTAGTAGGTACGAAGTTGAGAAGTGATGAAAAGTTGGGGCATGAGTATGGACTATCCAAAAATACAGTTGCCCGCCTGCTTCGTATAGACAAGCTCACTCCTCTACTCAAGAAACTGGTAGATGATGCGAAGATCGGACTATATCCTGCGGTCAGCCTTTCCTATCTGAATGAGACTGAACAACAAGCTGTCCATGAAGTACTGTCTCAGAACGAATACAAAGTTGATATGAAAAAGGCAGAGCTCCTGCGTGAATACTCCGGCAAGTTAACCGATGAGCAAGCAGCCAAAATCTTGTCTGGCGAAGCCACACGTAAGCCGAGAAATAAAACGCCAGCTCCCTTCAAGCTCAAGCATAAAGTATATGCAAAATACTTTTCCTCAGTTCACAAGGCCACCGAGGTCGAGGAAATCATCGATAAAGCATTGGAAATGTATTTCTCAAATCAGCAGCAACCATCAGATGAATCATCCCATGAATAAAAGGAGGACACACACATGAATACGATCTTTAAGGACATTGATCATGAGCAGTTTTACGAGGGCAATCTTCGCATGACCCATAGTCAACACGATCCGTACCGTCAGGCTTTCTTCTATGTTCTTGGAATTACGCCTCAAACCCGCCAACATATCCAAGACCTCTACGATTATGAAGAACAAGCAATTCGTTTGGACGCACTGGAACAAGGCTGGCAAACTAGTACTTCTATTAAAATGACTCGTCTCGCCTTTAACTTGTACAACGGCTATTCCGGAGATTCTGAAACAAGACGCGATAATCCTAGTCAATATAGCCCATATCAACTATTTGACACTGGACTGATGCCTTACTTTTTTGAAGCAATCAAGCTGCGTTATGCAGAATATGCCCATACCCTGGAACAACCATACTTTGCCTTTCCACCAACAGAAACAGATCATCATTCTTCATATGAACACGAAGCCTGAATTATATAACGCCTGTCTATTCCAATCAGAAAGGAGAGCCTGCCATGAGCCGTTTTCAGCCCTTGCGCCAACTATATGCATCTGCAATTAGCGACATCACATCCAGCGGAGACACCTGGCAACAATACCTGCGCTTTGCAGCATCAATCTACAAGTACTCATTTGACAACAGCTTACTCATTTATGCTCAGCGGCCAGATGCGACCATGTTGGCTCCCCTTCCATTATGGAATCAGCTAGGCCGTTATGTGACAAAAGGTGAAAAGAGCATTTCCGTCTGTAATTTCCAACAAACCACACCAGCGCTGAGTCATTTATTTGATGTCACCCAGACGACAGGCAAACAAGCCCCTACTCTCTGGAGTCTGGAACAGCTTGATTCTGAGGAACTGGCTGGGAGAATAACTTCCTACGATACGCTTAACCTTACTGAAGCTATCTCGCAGCTCGTACGTGACACGGTTCATTCAACCTGGGATGAATGGCTACATGACATTGAACATGATCTTCAAGACCATTTCTTAGGTAGCATTCCTATGTTTGGACTTGAACAGCATATGGGCGACTTAATAGAGGACAGCGTTCGCTACCTTATCCATCGCCGCTGCCAGTTGCCTGAACCAAATCATACAGACTTTTCGACGATTACCCATTTTGATACCTTGCCGCTTGCTGCACGCTTGGGCTATCAGGTAAACACTCACGCCCATACCCTACTAACAGACATTGCACGTTACGTAAAAATTATGGAACAGGAAAGGAGCTTAGCTCATGAATCATCCCGACAAACCGACATTGACGTATCACGAAGTGGACGGATTACTGTATCCGAACCTGCAAATCTCGAACGAAGCGATAAGAGATCAACAGCCCTTGGGGAAATTCGGGCGGCTGGCGCTGAACCATCTGCGGAATCATCACCCGCAACGCTTTCAAATTCTTCAAATGGAAGGCAACCTGATGACCAAAATACATCAGGTGGAACAGGAGGCACTGGAACGGATGGAACAATTGACCGACCAACTGCTTCTCCTTCAGCCCCTGCCACAGACGGACGATACATTGGAACGTACACGCCATCTGAATCAGATCAAATCAACAGCGGAGGAACTGGTGATGAACGACATCATTCTAAAACCACGATAAACCAAGATAGTCTCCCTTCTCCGACCTCACCTGAGCCGCCATCAAGCGGTTCTTTTTTTATGCCCAATAAAGGTGCAGTTCTTTCCGAAGTGCACAGTGGTGAAGATATGCTGGCATATTTAATCGTAAGAAACAGAAGCACTTGGGCAACAAAAGAACGTATCTATCAGTTTGTCGTAGATAACTATCCTGTTAAGTCGGCTGATTTGATCTCTTTTCTAAAACCTCTCTATGGAATTAGCGGAGCACGAGGCAATTTTGAAAATGGACTTGTCGGATATGCCTTTGATAGCAAACAGATTACGATTTCCTGGAAAGATGCAAATGGATCACACGAAGAACATTTTAAATGGAAGAAATTCAGCAACACATTACTTCAATTAATTGCAGAAGGACGATATGACGAACACGCCGCTCCCTTTCCACCTGAAGAGTCAGAATGGACCTTATTCAATTACGCCAACGAGCAAGTAGAGATTAAAGATGATTTCAGCGAAGGCGAAGAGAACCAGCACCATTTATCCAATATTGCTGATGGGCAACAACAAGACTCCCATTCTCTATTAGAAAACACTGAAGGCACGATTAACAATGCAACGTCCTCTTTAAATACTCTTCCCAGAGTTCCTGCTGTGGCCAACTATCACTTTCAAGCTGAACAATCCCCCTATGTATCTGGTCCAAAGAGTAAGTACAAGCGGAACGTAGAGGCCATTCACCTACTCAAGCAATTGGAATCAGCTCAACGGCAAGCGACAACGGATGAACAGCATGTTTTAGCCGGTTATGTCGGCTGGGGTGGATTAGCCAATGCCTTTCATCCTACTGCGAGTGGCTGGGAGACTGAATATACTGAGTTAAAACAGCTTTTAAATGAAGACGAATATGCAGCAGCCCGCAACTCCACAATTACTGCCTTCTACACCGAGCAATCCTTAATTCAGACCATCCATGCAACCTTGCAACGTTTTGGCTTAACCGATAGTGGTGCTGGTCGGCGATTGTTAGAGCCTTCACTGGGCAGTGGAAACTTCTTTTCCGTATTGCCTCCTGAATGGGAACATGCTGAACTTCACGGCGTAGAGTTAGACTCTCTAACGGGCAGAATTTCACGACAGCTCTATCCCAAGGCGAACATTCTTATCCAAGGCTTTGAAACAATAGACTGGCACGATCGACGCTTTGACGCTATCTTCTCCAACGTTCCCTTTCATAACATTCGTATCCACGACCGCCGTTATAGCAGCAGCCATTACATCCACGATTACTTCTTTATCCGTTCGCTGGACTTGCTCAAGCCTGGCGGCATGTTGGCTTTTATAGTCAGTAAAGGCACAATGGATAAACAAGACTCCAGTGTACGTCAGATCCTAGCACAAAAGGCCGAATTAATCGGTATGGTTCGTTTGCCGAACACGACCTTCCAATCCCTTGCCGGGGCTACAGTTACCACAGATATCGTATTTCTACAAAAACGGGAGTCACCTCTTACTCTCACACAAGCAGACATGCCCGAATGGATTGAGGTTGGTGAGACGCTAGACGGAGTGCCCATCAATCGTTATTACCTCTCTCATCCTGAAATGCTGTTAGGACAAATGCAATGGGATCGGGGTATGTACGGTGCAGAGAAAACGAGTGCCTGCATTCCATATGAGGGACGTCCTCTGCTACCTTCCCTGGAGCAAGCACTCGGTACATTACAGGCTCGTTTTCCAGAGCTACCGAATGAGATAAGCCTAACCCAAAGCAATAGCTCACCACTCTCACTAGATGGGGAAGAGGACCCCGTCCGAAAAGCACCTCCTGGTACAAAAAACTATACGTTTATCGTCGAACAAGAACGCATTTATTACTGTGAGGACGGTATTCTTCTCCCTCAGGACATCAAAGGCAAAAAAGCAGATCGCATCAAAAGCTTATGCGCCATACGCGCGGCTTTGCTTGATGTCATTGAGATCCAATCCCGCGAATACGGCTATGAAACAGAAGAACTGGAACAATCTCAATTCAAACTGAATCAAAGTTATGACCGTTTTGTTCATCAGTATGGAGCTATTAATGAACGGGCAAATACTTCTGCCTTTGCCGATGATGACCAACTACCATTATTGCGCTCTATTGAAGACTTCACAGCAGATAAAACCTGGACAAAAGCCGCTATTTTTACTCGTCCGACGATTCGAGTCAACGCCTTGCCGGAGCATACGGATGATCCGGTGGAAGCCTTACAAATTTGCCTGAACCACCGATTACGCATCGACCTGCCGTATATCGCCCATCTTTGCGGTAAAACAACCGATGAAGTACGAGAAGCACTAGGGGAACGAATTTTCCAAAGTCCGCAAGCTTATACAGGAGATACAGAAGAAGGCTGGGAGTTGGATGAGGAATATCTGTCTGGCAATGTTAAGGACAAACTCGCCTATGCCATGCTCAAAGCACAGACGTACCCGGATGCATTTCAGCGTAATGTTGCGGCACTTACTCGTGTCCAACCTGCTCCGTTGCTGCCTGGAGACATTGACTTCCGTATCGGCAGCCCCTGGATTCCAGTTAAGGTATATCGGGCCTTTATGTACGAAACATTTGGAACAGCACGAATCATGCAAGATTCACAGACCATTGATGTAGACTATCTCGAATACACCAATACATGGCGCGTATCTGGAAAATCTGTGGAAAGAGGCTCGATTAAAGTCAACCAGACCTTCGGTACAGGACGAGCCAACGCTTATGAGATTTTCGAAAGCAGTCTCAATTTACAAAGCATTACCATACGTGACCCTGTAACTTATCTGGATTCGAACGGCAATGAGCAAATCAAGTATGTGGTCAATGCCAAGGAGACGATGATTGCCCGCGCCAAGCAGCAGCAGATGAAAGAAGCATTTGCCTCTTGGCTATTTCAGGATAAGGACCGAGCTGATACACTGCTCTCCATCTACAATGACAAATTCAACACGATTCGCCCGCGCACCTATGATGGGGAGCATCTGGTGTTTCAGGGTATGAATCAGGAAATGAGACTCCGTAAGCACCAACAAGATGTAGCTGCCCGTATTATTTACTCTGGTACGGCACTCATGGCTCATGAAGTAGGAGCTGGCAAAACAGCGGCAATGATTGCTGCAGGTATGTATTTAAAACGAATTGGTGCAGTTCACAAACCTTTATACTGCGTTCCCAATCACTTGACTGAGCAGTGGGCCAACGAATTTTTGCGTTTCTTCCCCTCTGCCAATGTATTAGTGACTACGAAAAAGGATTTTAGCTTGGCTAACCGTCAACGTTTTGTCTCCAAAATTGCGATGGGTAATTACGATGCCGTCATTATCGGTCATTCGCAATTCGAGAAAATCCCCATCTCCCGTGACCGTCAGGAGCAGCTCCTGCAAGATGAAATCCACAACGTCTCTCACATGATTAATCAGATGAAAAAAGAAAAAGGCGACAATTGGAGCATCAAGCAAATGGTCGTGTTTGAAAATAACCTAAAATCCCGCCTGGAGCGTCTTATGAATGAAAGTAGAAAAGACGACCTCCTCACCTTTGAACAGCTTGGTGTGGATATGTTATTTGTGGATGAAGCTCATGCCTATAAAAACTGCTTCACCTTCACCAAAATGCGTAATGTAGCCGGAATTGGCAAATCCAGCAGTCAGCGGGCAACCGATATGCTGCTTAAGTGCCAATACTTGCAGGAGATGAATCAAGGACGCGGAGTTGTATTTGCCACAGGAACACCGATTAGCAATAGTATGTCAGAGATGTATGTCATGCAGCGATTTCTCCAGCCTCAATTGCTGCAAAAGCTGGGACTTAACTTCTTCGATAATTGGGCCGCAACGTTTGGCGAAGTTGTTTCTTCCCTAGAGATTACGCCAGAAGGCAGTGGCTATCGCATGAAATCCCGTTTTGCCAAGTTCCATAACTTGCCGGAGCTGATGAGTATGTTCCGTCTCGTTGCAGATATTCAAACTGCTGACATGCTAAAACTCCCCGTTCCAAAGTTGGAAGGCGATAAAGCTAACGTAGTTGTCAGTGACCGCTCCCCTTATCAAGAGCAGATGATGGATGATTTCGTTATGCGGGCTGAGAAAATTCGGAATAATGAGGTTGATGCTAAAGATGACAACATGCTCAAGCTAACTCATGAAGCCAAGCTGATGTCTATTGATCCTCGCCTTGTACATGAGGATGCCCCCGCTGATCCGATGTCCAAGCTGAATCTTTGTATTAATAACGTATTTGATATTTGGAAGGAAACGCATGCCAATCGCCTGACCCAAGTTATTTTCAGTGACAGCGGCACTCCAAAACCAGGGCAATTTAATGTGTATGATGAAATGAAATCCCAATTGGTGCTTCAAGGCATCCCGAAGCAGGAAATCGCCTTTATTCATGATGTCAATACAGATGTAGCAAGAGAGGCTTTGTTTGAGCAGGTACGCCGCGGCGAAGTCCGCATTCTGTTAGGCTCCACGCAAAAAATGGGAACCGGGACGAATATACAAACAAAGCTCATCGCTGCCCACCATATCGACTGCCCGTGGCGACCTTCTGATATCATTCAACGGGATGGACGCATTTTACGGCAAGGCAATCAAAATGAAACGGTGCAGATTTTTCGCTATGTGACCAAAGGAACCTTCGACTCTTATTTATGGCAAATCCAAGAGCAGAAGCTGCGCTATATGTCACAAGTCATGACTGGCAAAAGCATTTCTCGCTCCTGTCAGGACGCCGACGAAACGGTGCTTTCCGCCGCTGAGGTAAAGGCTGTTGCTGTTGGTAATCCCATGCTGGCTGAAAAAATGGAAGTGGACAATGAAGTAATCCGCCTCAAGCTACTCAAAACAAATTGGCACAACGAGCAAGTTATGCTGGAACGGCAGCTCAGTAAGCATTACCCTCAGGTGTTAGCCTCCTGTGCAGAAAAGTTAGAACAGTATCAGGCAGATTTGAGCCTTGCTGAACAGCACCAGCTTCAGGAGTTCTCCATCACCTTGGATAGTACGGTTTATGCCGAGCGTCCCCAAGCAGGAGAAGTGCTGCTTCTTTTATCCAAAGTCACTGAACTAGAGCATCAAGCTGTAAAGGTGGGGCAATACAAAGGCTTCGATATTTTGTTATCTCGCTCTGCCTTTGAACATGCCAATCTGCATCTGCGAGGAACGGGAACTTACACGGTTGAGCTTGGAGATTCAGCTTTGGGCAATATAAGCAGGTTAGAGAACCTTTTGGAGAAAATACCCGTCAGGATCGAGGCAATCAAACAGCAGCAGGATGAAACCCTCCACCAGATCGATGCAGCGAAGAAAGAAATCGGGAAGCCTTTTGAATTTGAAGATCGGCTGAGTCAATTTGTAGTGAGACAGTCTGAGATTAACTCGGCACTGGAGTTTAAGGAGTTACAAGAGCAAGCCATACTGAATGGAACAGAAGATGAGGAACAGAAAGTTCATTTCGGAGAATACAGAGAGATTGAACGATAGCCCAAAGCAAAAGGGAAATTAAAGAAGCACTCTTTACTAAGTGCTTCCTTAAAGGTAAGTTTAAAATTGGAATTTACGAACATATTAATTGAAATTTCAAACCATAAGTATCTAAAAGATAAGATTTTGTGCTGCCAAGTACCTGATGCATTTGATCAGAAATTGCTTTAGAATCAACCCCAGGTTGAACCACACTTATTTCCAAGCTAAAAGGGAACATTTTTAATCTATTTTTTATTTCATTCAATTTTCTAATATCCCCTTTTTGAAATCGGGTTCCATCACCTTTAGTAATTCGTGATCGCTCTCTGCTAATCATTCTATCAATCAAAGCTACACCATTTTGCTTCCAAATAATTGATTTTTGTGCTTGTCCGCATACCACATAAAGATCATCTACACGAGATCCTGGAGTAACTTTTGAAGAAAATTTACAGTGATAGAATTCAAATTCGATTTTATCACTTCTGCTCTTTAAAGTAATAATATCTGCAATCTCACCAGGATTATCATCATCAAAAATAATATCGTAATCCCTATCACTTAAAACACTGATCGTTTTATATTGTATAGAATTTTTTTCTTTATTTTTGCCTTGAGATTCTTTTGTTATATCAACATCTTTCCAGTCCCAAGTAATTATGCTACCTTCATCAATTTTTATATAGTCTTTGTGCTTTAACTTCGTATAATAATTTGATTCAAGTACAGACTGATCAACAAATCTAAATAATGGACCATTCTGCTGAAAATAATCAACGATCTTCTGCTGAGAACGTCCAATTTTGATATCAATACTTGGTTTATCAAGACAAATATAATAGGCAGAGTTATTTGTTTCGTTAAATCGCAATTCAAATGTAGCCCTAAAGCTATCATTGACCAACACAAATCTTAATGGACTTGTTTCATCAAAAGTATCAAGCAAGATATCCACTTCGTTTGCCGAATATTCCCCTAAAGGTAAAACGATAGTTGCTTTATCTTCAATATTAATTTGGAAGTCAATGGGCCATTCTACAGTGCAAGGAATTAAATTCGGTCTTTGCGCTATAATTTCAGGGACCAGAACTCCTTTCAATACATCTGTAACCTTAATTTCATCATCCAATAATTTAATCGCTATACCATTACACCAATTACGCCAAAAATCCAATGATTCGATCCAACGAGACCATATTCTTCCTTTATACGAACAGCCTATGCTTACAGGTCCATTTCCATCAAAACCCACACCAAACAAATTAGACTTTTCATTGTTTTCTTTTTGAGCTTCCGAAATACCTGTTGCCACATCAATACCAGCAAACATCTTATACCTTATCGGCCCATCAATTTTAGAATTTAGACCTACAGTTGCCAGCATAAGTCTATTTATACCATGTAAGCATCTAAATGTTTGTTCTCCAGAAATTACTTTAGCATCTGAAAATATGTTCTCAGACAACTTTCTATGGATAGACTTGTTAGTACTATTTATAAAGGCAACTCTAGTTTCTCTATTCCAATAAATCAAATGCAATTCCCAGTTCACATTACTAATTTCCTTAACTTTTGACCACTCAATTTTCCCATCAACTTTCTCAATAATTATTGCTATTTTTTCTTCTTCGTTGACTTTAAAAATACATTTATTTTCATCAAAAACATTTTTCCATCCCTCAACGTTCCAAGATGTTAATAACGTTGTAAATGCAACCATGCTCATTTTAGGCCTTAATTGCTCAATTCCAATGTCCTTCATCGAAAATCCAGAGAAGCCTCTCGACAAGTCTTGCAAAGAAATTTCTTTACCAATTGCATCTCCTGAGATGGTTTTCAAGAGCTTATTCCAATCAGCATCTTCACGGTAAAGATCCTTTATTGCTCCATCAATATCATCATTAGCAATATTTGCAATGACTGATGCTTCTCCCAAGCCAGTTTGAGCTCTTGCAAATCGACCGATAAATTGTACAGTTATTGCAAGACTTTTATATCTGTCATGAATAGCAGCAATTTTTAATTGAGGAATATCTACTCCTTCTCCAAACATATCAACGCAAACTAAAATCTTTGAGATGCCGTTTTTAATATTTGCAATTGCACGCTCTTTCTCCGATTTTGTTATTCCGCTGTAAACCAAAACTGGGTTGTAGTCACTATAATACTTTTTGTATATTTCATTGTATAATCTCTCAGCTTTACTTTTTCTACTAGAACGTACTAAAACAACATGATTATACCCATTTTGTAAGTCAAGCTGTAGGCGTTCTATAGCTTTTTGAGCAATGGAACGATCTGATTTTTCATCATCAAACTCGTAAATAGGTATAAAATTAATTGGACGAAAATATTCCTCTTCCTGTGCTTTTGAAAGTGGATAGTTGAAAATAATTTTACCGTCGATTTTCTTTCCATCATTCCTATAAGGCGTCGCAGTAAATTGAACTATCGGTTTTCTTCCAAATTTCAGTTTAAAGCTTTTCCAAGTGCCAGCTTCCACATGGTGACCTTCATCAATAAATAAATGAGAAAATGAATCGGCAATTTTTGATTTAAATCCCTCAGACAATCTATTAATTAATGACATTGTTATAATTACAACATTTGCTCTCTCTATTAGAGCATTTAACTCCTCAAGTGATGCTGGGCTTTTCTTTAATACCCCTACGATTGGACTCAATACACTATCAGGTACAACACCCAATTCTCTTAGAATACCAAGAGTTGCGAATTTGTCACCAATCTGGCTTCTCAATAAATCGCTAGGCACTATAATTAGAGCTTTCTCACAACGTTGTGCAACCACTGCGCAAACCATTGTTTCTGTTTTTCCAGTGCCGGTTGGCATCACTATAGTACTAGTTTCTTCACCAGTAGTCCAATGTGATAATAATGCAAAGAGTGCTCCTATTTGCGGTTTTCTTAGCCCATCAAATGACATAGAAGAACTTTCTTGAATAAAGTTAATTCCATTTTTCCACGATTCTAATACTTGAGAGGAGGATAATTGAGTTGAACTACTATTTTCAACATGCTGAATGATAAAATTCTTACCTATAGCTTCTTTATATAATTCCACAAAAATCTCCCCTTCAATTACAAATATATGTAAAGGCTCTAATATATAAGAAAAAAGTCACCAACTGTCTTTTATCAATTCGACTTAACTCCTAATTCCCCCTTCTAAATTTGTAGAAATTTGTATTTTTCCTATATAGGTGTGTTGCTGAATTAAATACCCTCCCCCACAAAGATTCGCTGCCACTCTTACTTAAAATTGAGTTGGAACATCAAGCTGTAACAATGGAGAAGATATTTTTCTATCCCATCCTGATTTACCTACCTAGGCAAGAATGGAGGAATATTTTCATGACAAAGCATGCCCTGTTTACCAAAGAGCAGATAAAATTGGCCAATCAGGTAAATTTGATCGGGGTTGCAAAATCACAAGGCTATATACTTGAGAACGGCGGCCGCCGCGCATATCATGCCAAGCAAAGTGGCGGTCTTTACTTCTTTAAGGACAGTAATCGGTATTTTCACTTTTCTAGTAACACACATGGCGGAGTAATTGATTTTGTCATGGATTTTTGTAGGATGACGTTTAAAGAAGCTGTCGCTTATTTGCTGGAATTGGCTCTACCTCAAATGGCTGTTTCCTCTTCTATGAGAAAACGGGGACATCTCATCCTTCCCGATAAAGCACCAAATTACAGACGGGTTATGTGGTATTTAACTCAAGTACGCGGAATAACACCTGAAATCGTCTCGTTACTCATGCATGAAAAGAAGTTGTATCAGCAGGATAAAACGGGCAACTGCGTGTTTGTCGGATATGACCAAGAAGGAGTTGCAAGGTATTGCTCTATGCGCAGCACCACTCCCAACAAGCCATACAAACAAGACCGAGAGTATTCCGACAAAAGTTATCCGTTTTATCTATCTGGGCATTCTGAAAGCAAACGGGTGTATGTATGTGAAAGTCCTATTGATGCTATGAGTCGGGCTACAATTGAAAAACTGCGTGTTCAAGATTGGAAAGCCGCTCATTATATTTCGCTCGGATGCCTATCCGATCAGGCACTGAAGAGATTTCTTCAATATAATGTGATTAAAGAGATTGTGTTCTGTTTAGATAATGATGCAAATGCTACTTATAGTAATGGCAGCCCCGCCCCCAATTGGGGGCAAGAGGCTGCCAGAAATTTAGAGATTACGTACCAAAACTCAGGATATACAACGATAATCAAAACGCCAAAACTAAAAGATATCAATGAAGATTTAATAAAAATTCGAAATGAGAAAGGAGCATTTTTTCCACAACAAGGAATAGAGTATGAAGAGTAAAAATTTATTCATAAAGAATCTGTTGTATTTTGTTTTGAGTAAGAAAAGGGCTTGTAAAACTAAAAACTTGAATATCATCCTTTTTATGTTCGTTCTTTTTCAAAAATAATTTTACAAAGTCTAGATCATGAGTAGAAAATATTATTTGCTTATCAATTTGACCTAAAACATCACAAATTGAATACTGATTTACATCATCCATATTTTGAATTGGGTCATCGATTGCAATAAAGTCAAGTGCATTGATATTTTGAGCCTCATTGATCGCTAAAAAAATAGAGAGTGCCAAGACGTTTAGTTGTCCAGAACTCAGTATATTCTCAGCATTACTTTCTTCAATACTATCCTCAAAAATAACTTTAATAGACAATTTTTCATCTGCCCCATCAAACTGAAGCGGATTGTTAGATGGAAGTGGATTTAGGTATCTATAATATTTTTGTATAGGCGAATTGTTGTCATTCAAATAATCTTTTGTGTCTGAATCAAAGAAATCAAATAATTGCATGATATAATCATTCAGAGAATCCGCAATTTTATCAATTTCAATTCTTTTGTTATTAAGCTTCTCAATAGTTTTTTCGACTTCTTGAATTTGGTTTTGAATTTCTTGATTTTGTTTAATGGTATATTGCACTTGACTTATATCTGATAGTCGACTGATCTTTCGCTCATTATTTAATATGGAATCTTTACTTTTTGAAATTAACGACTGAAACGGAATATCATAATGTTCCGGCTCTAGAAATATCTGCAGACGCTTTAATATGATTTGCTTATCCTGAATTTCAGAAATTTGTTGTTTAATGTTGCTCTCTATTTTATTCAAGTACTTTCCTACTCTGCCACTTGCTCTCTCCATGCGTTCAATTGACTGTCCTACTTCGTTTTCTGTTTTTATTCTCTTTGAAGAAGCTTCGCTTCCAAGATCCTTCAGTTCATCTTTTAGTTTTTCAAGTGAGATTATTAATTCAATAATTTTTTGCCGCAAAATAATTCCTTCTCTTACCTTGCTTAACTCCTCGTTTAAACCAGGAATTTCAGCCTTACTCAGTTCTTCAGAAAACAAATCGTTATTTCTGTAGGTATTGTATTCTTCTTGCAAACGATCCAATTCTAAATTCATTTTAGTAATATTATTGTTCGTTTCGTTGATTTGCTCGTCCGTTTTAGTTAACTTGTTAAAAATCTTATTTTTTAATAAAATGGCTTTGCTAACGTAAGTAGTATCCTCCTCCAACTTTGTAGTGTATGAAAGAATATTATGATCAATGCATGACTCAAGGTTTTCTTCAGGACTAGAAGAGCATACCGGACATTTTTCCAGCTTATTTGCAATAACATAATGTTTGATATCTGTTATGTTTGCAATAAGTTGAAGAAGTAAATTATCCTTGTTTGCTTGTATGACTAAAGATAGTTTCTCTGTCAGATTGAATAACTTTTCTTTTCTTTTTCTAAGAGTAGCTTCTCTTTTTCTTAAGAGTTCCCGTTCAGTAGGTAATTTTTTTTGTTGTTCTAAATTTAGTACTATTGTTGACTGGAAAGACAGCGCAAATTCTATAGAAGAAGCTCTCTTTCTCAAAATATTAAGATTCTCTCGAACTTTATTTAAGTCAATAGAATCCATATTATATGAGGCTAATTCTTGCTCCTTTTCTTGAATAGCAATCCGTGTTTGATTGTATCTCTGAATATTATCCCTTTCTTTTATTAGGGAATTTGTTCTTTGGTTTATTTTTTTCAAGAATTCTTTTATATTGTCTCCTTGGGTCTTTAGCTTTTCATTAATGGATTCTTTCTCAGAAATCTGGTTTACAATTATTCTAGCATTTTTGAAATGCCCTAAATTTAGTTCCTCGTATAGACTTAAAAATTTTTCGGCGTTAATCTTATCAGTTGATGCCTGCTCCCTAGTTTGAGTAATTTGAGTATCTAAACTACTATCAATATGAGCAATACCTATTTCGAATAATTTTTGATTAAAATCAAAAATATCAACCTGTTTCTTCACTTCCTCTTTGCTCTTAATTGAATTCCCTTGCAAGGTAATTTGATTACTTATAGCCTCAGACTGCTTAATCAAAGAAGTATGTATTTTCCTCATGTTATCAGACTCATTTAGTAAAGCCCTAAATCCCATAATATCTGCCAGTGCCCTAAAACGATCAGAAGGATCACCAGAGGTCACAAAATCTGTAACTTGGCTTTGAGACAATATAAATGTCTGTTTAATAAGTTTGCCATAACTACCACGATCAAAAATTGTCTGATCCAAAATCCCTTGTTTCAAGAATGTCTCTACTCCTACTTGCCCGTTGTAAGGAGTTCCATCACTACTAGTCAAAGTAACCTGTGTATTACCGTAATTATTTCCAGCAACGTTTCCAGTAACATTGAACCAACGAGTTAATGTGTTTCCTTCAAATTCAATAGAAACCGATACAACTTGACTTTCTTTGAGTTTACAACGTTTATTAAAAATGTCCCTTTTAATTTCTGCATCCGTGCCCTTCAAGTGAGAAATCTTACTTGTAAAGCACCATTCAATGGCATCAAAAAAAGAGCTTTTTCCAAATCCATTATCCCCATGAAGAATAGTTATTTTTCTCGTTAAATCAAATGAAATTTCCCCATAGTAATTTCTAAAATTTTCAAGAGTTATTTTGTCTATTCTCATAGCGCAGCTCCACCATTTTTATTATTTTTTTCGTTAGCTCATCCACTTGGTTGCCATTTAATTTATTCTGGTTGCCATCACTTTCTTGGAGAAAACTAATAATTTCTTGTAGGTATTCACTTTCCTCCTCTGAAGTCACATCGTTTTTAATCGGCTTACTTATCTCTCTAAACTTGTCAAGAAAGGGGATTCTATTTAAGTCTAAATCACTGCATATAGCATATTTTCGTAATGCCTTAGTGTCACGTTCAATTCTGTAATTTGTTTCAGAATCAATTTCGTTACCTATGCAGAATAGTAAATACGTATTCCAAATATTTTCATTACCCTCCATCAAAATAGATCTTATCTTCATTGAAAATGATTTTATCAAATCGCTCTCTTCGTTATAATGAAGTTTTTTTAACACTACGTTATTTATAGAAGACTTATAAAATGAAGCACCTAATTTCCTGATTTCTTCTATATCGTGTACTTCAAAACCATTTTCAAGTAATCTGTTATGAGTTGTATTAAAAATATCCATCAGTTCACCTCGTTACAATACTGATTCCAAATTTCTTGCATCTTATCTCGAAAAGAATGTTGTTCATCTAAAACCAAAACTTCGGAAAAATCACCTAAAATCTCTTTTCCTGGAATGACTTCAACCATATATGTTACTTTGTTAAGTGGTTGCTCATCTTCAAATCCTTTTAATTTAATCTCCGGAATGTTTTTAACCTCATGTCGGACGGTTTCCCTAAATCCCCTGTCTGTATAATTTTGAAACACAACTCTTAGTGACTTATCCAACAGGTAAAGATGATCATTCGTGTCAGATTGTTGTATGATTGATTCAAGTTTCTGTAAGCCTGATTCTAAATTACTTCTCAATTCCAAACTTAAAAATGAGAATAACAGGTTAGAAACCGTGCATTTCTTAGTTAATAAGCTATTCGAATCGGTGAACTCCAAAAATGAATTTTTGACAATCATCATGATAAAAACAATATTAAAAAAATCATATAGTTTTTGCTCTCTGTTTAAATCTTTTAAGTTGGCATAGGCCGAGCTTCGGATAGTACCGTCCACATATCTCTCAATCAGTGACCGAATATTCCCCCCGTTATCAACCCACTGTCTTAGATATTCGCGATAGGTATAAAGTTTATCTTTAAATACAGGTGCATGAACACCGGTCTCATTTTCACTGACAATAGAATCAATAATTTTAGAAATAATAGATATATTTCCATGTTTTTCGGTAGTCTGTTCAACCGAATCTAGGCATCTTGTTCTTATCTCAGCTAGTATTTCCTCTAATTTATCTCTTGTAATAAGCAATCTTTCGGCATTATCTCTATATATACACCTCGTGCATAAATGACCAATTAAGGTATTTAAATCATTGGGATGAACCCTGACCCTGTCTCCAACATCACTGAATAGCCACTCACTGAGCTTCATACATAAATGATTCTCAAATACCTCTAAATCTTGCAGCCCTATACCAGTATGTAAATAGAATCTCTTCAAAAGCTCTTTTGGTTTTTCTCCACATTTGACTTCATAATCATAGCGTTCTCCATTTTTGTCACACACGGGATCACTGAGCTTTAAAAGCAAATCATCATTGTCCGCAATGTCCATATTGTAATTAGAATTCCCTGTATACACATCAAAATCATAATTACCAGTTTTTATAAAATGATAACTCGAATACAACTGAAACTGCGTGATATACCCATTCATTTGCTGAAGTAGTTCCGCCTTAGATACCAATTTATCAATCCAACTGTTATTTTTTCTTTCTGTCCCCCCTGCTATAGGTGATCGAAGATATAACCCCGATGCGGGACTATCAGTTGCTTTCATTTTAACTTTTTCACTGCTCTTCACTTGGACGAATCTTACCATCTTACCTTTTCCAACTACAATGTCATCGAGATGCTCTATAAAAATGTAATCCCACTTGTCCTTTAGCATTTCGATTATGTACTCAATCGCAACTAAGAATTGATAATAAAACCCCGAAATTGCAACAATCCCCCCCGTCTCTTCCGGTATAACATTTGAAAGCAAAGTAGCAATCTCATCGCTAGACTTACCTACTACATTCTCTTGTAGAAAAGCTACATTTTCAGCGTTTTTTTCTTCTTGGTTATCAATATAATGCTCAATGATTTGTTCTAACTTATCCATAGTAAAATAATCCCCTTAAAATCAATATGTTCTTTACTATTAACATCAAAGCTACTCAACTCTAATAGTAGGAAACATTCGACATCCTAAGACAAAATACCTTCCAAAAGACTCCAAAATTTGTATCCTGAAACATCTGTTTTCCTTTTAAATATCACAAGCAGGTATGGAGGAAATCAATATGTATACTTATTCTTTTTCTCATTGGATATCTTTTCAGATTTCCCACTCTCCAAGAGGCCCGCCCTTTGGACTCTTGGGAGTGGCGTAAAGGCAGGAATAGCCAAATGTCATTTGGCGCAAGAAACCGCGTGGAAGCAGAGCTTCCACCGACATTTTTGGATGTTTCTACCCGATAACCGAATGTCGCTCATAGATTGATTAAAGCGAGGTGAGGCCCTTGGCTCAACCTGAAAAGACCGTGCAAATTACCGTCAAACTACCCAAGAAACAGTATGAAGCATTAAAAAAATATGCGGTCTCCAAACACCTTACCATGGCGGATGTAGTACGAGCCTTTGTGCAGAAAGGCATGTCTATTGAGTCCTACACACAGGAGATTGACTTCCTCACCACCATCATCCGTCAAGAGATCAACATAGCCATCGGCGGGCTTAGCAATCGGCTGGCCGGACTCGCCAGCAAAGACCTCATCATGTCTGCCGCGGCGTACTATTCAACCATCGCCATCATCACGGATCTCATCGACACCAACCGTTATACCACCTTTCGTGAAATTGAAAAGAAGGCCAGACAGCTTGCTGTGGAGTATACCAAGATGAAACTGAGCGATGCTGAAAAACTGTTTCTTTCTGGCGATGCTTTCGAGCAAAATATTGAACGATTGCGCGGAGGTGATACCACTGTCAGTCCTGATTTATAAACAGCGCTTCTTTCATCCCAACCACCACAAAACTCCCGTCAGCAACTATGTCCATATCGGATACATTGCTACACGCCCCGGTGCAGTCCGACATGAGAACTTGCCTCATGGACTTTTTGGCAAGATGCAGCCAGGTAATTTACAAACCTATCAATCCTGGCAAGAAGTCGCTCGAATCGCCAGAGAATTTTCACGAGAAGGAAAGAACATGTATCGAGGCGTTATTTCCTTTCGTATAGAAACAGCGATGGAATTGGGCTTGAATGACTTTGCAACTTGGCAACAGTATGCAGAGCAGCACATGGCCACTCTCGCCGCTCACAACGGAATCCGAATTGAAAATCTATGTTGGGCTGCTGCCTTCCACAATGAGAAAGATCATCCCCATTTACATGTTGTCTTTTGGGACAAAAATCAGGCGATCATGAAAAACTTTACTCATCCAGAGATTCCAAACCGAATCCGCAAACAGCTTATCAAAGATACGTTTGCTTATAAAATCAAAGCATTTTGCGAACAACGTGATCTGGCTAAGTCAGGCATAACGGAGATCACGGATCAAGTTATTGAACAGTTTGAATCCCATATGAAATCACTAAGCCCCAGAGCATTTCGAGAATTTCAGCAACGGTTTGAAGACGAGGATGAGGATTCATTGCTTCGTCTCCCTAAACATCACCTAATGGATAAACAAACGATTACACTGCTTGCCTCACGTCTCATGGCTTTACGTAACTACATGCCGAAAACAGGCCGACTCGCTTACAAGCTGCTGCCACCGGATACAAAAAAACAAGTGGACGAGCTGGTTCAGGATTTACTTGAGGCCAACCCTTATTTATCTCAAATGACAGAAGAATACGTACAGGCCAAATTGGAATTAAGCAGGCTGTATACGTCCGATCCAGAGCAACTAGAGAAACAGCGAATCCAGTATCAGGCAGAAGCTGAAAAGCGTATTGCCAATCGCATCCTCTCCACTATTCGGACGATCATCAAATTAGAAAAAGACGTTGATTTCCACCTTTATCAATCTGAGCGGCAGACGGCGATGGCAGAGCAGCTTTTACTAGAGCTGCTTCATTTAATGGAAGGTTTAACGATGACCGCTCAATTGGATTTGGATGAAAAATTAAAAGTGATCGGAGGCGATTTATCAAAACAAGCGAAAAAAGAATGGCTGTTACGGCATAAGGATCAAGGATTGGAACAATAAACAATACTACACGCTGAGAAAATCGTGTTTTTTTGTGGACAATATCTTGGATAACTTGTGCATAACACTCATTACTCTGTGGACAAATATTCACAAATCGAAAGGATAGATACCATGTTATTTACAAATGGTCGGCTGCAATCCTTTGAGCAGATGATGAAGCAACCTCCGCATCACCCTCATCGTAGCCCCAAAAAACAGCCCCAATCGAAAACTTCCGTTCCCTCAAACTCATTGAATCAGAATGCAAACCATCGTGAAGAAACAGGAGAAAAAACACCTCCTCCTACTGACTTATAGGAGTGACACGCTATGAAAAGCAAACAAGAATTTTACAAAGCCTTCTTTGCAGCGCTAACCGCTCAAGGTATTGAAGTTCACCGCTCCACATCTGCCGACTACTTAGCTGATCTTTATCAAAACGACCAGCTCATTGCTTTCTTTACCCGCATGGACAGCATTGAGAAGAATCCGTTTGTTACGGTCTCGGACAGGCTGATGAGCAGTATCCATGACTTAGCTAGAAAAACAGCATTCCAATTAGGAATCTGCACGGAGAAGCCCTATCACGACAAGACCGAAAAAATCGCAAATGGCGTATATAAGCTATGTGAACATGGCGATGTTATACTGGCCTGCAAACATCACCCACTATTTGAGTATGTCTTTTCCACCTATCGTCTGGCCCCGGACAACCAAGTGCCCGTACAACGGCAGTATTTTTACAACAAAGATGAAGCTATGGAAAACTTCGCCGCCCGCAGCGGTCTAGTCGATGCCCGCAAACTGTTCAGCGAATCCGAACTGGTACTCATCCACGATGAGATGGTCAAATTTCTCATTACCCCCAATGACAAAACGATAGAGCAATTCGAACAGGTTCAGATCCTGATTGATCGTCTGGAAGATTTGTTGCCTGCACTGAAAGAAAGGGACATTCATCTCAATTATGATACCGAATTTTCTCATGACCTTGACGGTAATCCTGATGTGCTGGGTGCTGCCGAACTGTCACGCTAAGTCTCATTCGCATTCATTGTAGAAAGAAGGGATTCTCATGACACAACCGCAGACCTCTATATGGGGAACCATCTTGACTTGCGTTGAAATTGGGCTGAATATTTACGCCCTGCAAGCTGAACACAATCAGGGGCTGGTAGTGGACGCCAATTTCGCTAAGGAAAAGCTCAGTGAGGAAGCGTTGATGTTGGGCCAGCAACAGGGCGACCACATCTATTTTGATGATGTCAAAAGCATTGTTCCCACCTATGAGTTAGCTCAGCAAGGTGCAATCAACCACCCGGAGCTTAGTGAAGTCATAGCCAATCCAGATAAACTGGCTCAGGAAGGGCGCTATTTTGCCCCCGAATACTTTGGCGAATTTGAACCCCCACGAGACGCAGCAGGTAAAGAGTTAAACTCCTGTCAACGCTGGGACAATGGCATTTACCTAACAGAACGGCATGGCGTCCAGCAACTTGCTGTACATCAGACTGCCGGGAATCAAGTATTGTCGGATATGGCCCTCCACCACGCTTCTGGTCAGGGCGACTACTTCTTCTTCCCGATTAATGACTGTTCCATCCCAGTTTATGAACTGTCGGCTTCTCATCCTGGCGTTCTTGCTCAGATCATTAATGAAGATAGTCTGCTTCACACACTCTGCGAGGATTACCCCCAATATGTCGGGATGCATAACCTGCATTCGGAGGAATGGGGACATATCCATGACTGCCCGGCCCCCAAGTCGCTCTTTTTACAAGTACAACTCGATCATGCTGCTAAACATGAGCCATTTCAGTTGGATACAGATATACATCTTTCATCAACCTATGTTCAATCGAACCACTCCCCTGTCCTACAGGCCAGGGAATCCGCCGAAGCATTTTTTGAACCTAGCGAGGGGATGGAGTGGTGACACTCAAACCCAAGCTATGGCTTTCGCTACTGTTCTTTGCTTTTGGTGCCATCTTCAATTTGTTTTTCACTACAGCCTTGCACAAGCTTTTGTCTGGAACCACACAAACATTGGCTTTTCCTTCATTAAGCTATAGCCTCAACAGTCTGCTTCACACCAAAGCCCATCTGCTACTATTCCTCTGCTTTCAGGGTATCGTGATGGTGCTTTCAGTCCTGTTTTTTCTTGCGAACAGCCAGCCTTATCAAAGCAAGCTGAAGCAAGTTGCGCCGGGAATTGAAACGCCTGTTCCAGTCGGACAGCATCAGCACGGTTCGGCACGCTGGATGCGTGAGGAGGAAATGCCTCTCTTGTTTGAAAGTCACACTGTTGACCTTCAGCATCCATTCATACGTCACTTGATCGACACTGGCTATGACGATCTATCGTTTTTACATCCAATTGAAGAAAAGGAGTCTGTCGATGAAGTTGAATCACCCGAAAGGAATTCCGAAACAGCATCCACCGAGTAAAATGGACAAGCTCCTCATATCTCCTCCTTCTGTTTCTTCAGGCGGAATTGTTCTTGGCCAGCGACAAGAACGTAACCTGGAGCGCCTCTATTATATTGGTGATGATGTACATTCTCTCTGTATAGGTGCAACCCGTAGCGGCAAGTCGCGAACAGTCGTACTGCAATCCATTGGTCTGCTAGGGTTGGCTGGAGAGTCTATGGTCATCAGTGACCCGAAAGCCGAGCTTTACCACTATAGTCATGTTCTCTTGGAAAAGCTGGGTTATACCGTATGGACACTGGATTTTCGGCATCCTGAAAAAAGCCACCATTATAACCTGTTGCAGCCTGTCATTGACGCAACACTTGCTGGCGATCAAGAACAAGCGGAAATGCTCGCTTGGGATATGACACAGGTATTGGTAGGTAAAGCGCAAGGCGAGAAGATATGGACAAACGGCGAAATGTCAGTCATTGCGGCTTCCATCCTCAGTGTCGTGTGGGACAATATCAAACGACCCGAATATCAAAACCTGACCAATGTATACTGGTTTCTTGCGGAAATGAATAGGCAAATTGGCAACAAAACGCCAATGCAAGAGTATATCAAACGCCTGCCTCAACAACATCCAGCACGCGCTTTGCTCAGTATTTCTGACATTGCCCCTTCCCGTACCAAAGGTAGTTTTTATACTTCGGCGCTTACCACCCTTCGGCTGTTCACCTCTAAATCCATTTATGCCATTACCCATAAAAGCGACTTTTCTCTGGCTGACCTTGGTCGTGAGAAACAGGCGCTCTTTATTATTTTGCCCGATGAAAAAACGACCTTCTATCCCGTTGCATCGCTAATGGTGTCTCAGCTTTATGAGCTGTTGACCACCCAAGCTGACGAGCGTGGCGGGAGATTGGAACGGCGGGTTAACTTCATTCTGGATGAATTCGGGAACTTCACGCCGATTGCCGACTTCACCAACAAGCTCACTGTTGGTGGCGGGCGTGGAATGCGCTTCAATCTATTTTTGCAGAGTTTCGAGCAGCTCAAGGAAAAATACGACGACCATGCAGCCAGCACCATCAAGAGCAACTGTCAGACCTGGATTTATCTGCAGGCTGACGATCTGGAGACGCTGCGAGAAATCAGCGAAAAGCTGGGGACATATACGACCTCCAGCTATCAAATTTCCGTTTCCCACGGCAAATACTCCACGCCAAGCACCTCCCACTCACTCAATTTGCTGGAGCGCAAGTTGTTGACAGTTGATGAGGTACGCCGCGTATCTCGTCCTTATCAGATTGTACTTTCCCGCTCCCATCCCGCCATGATGTTCTCACCTGATCTGAGTCAGTGGGCATTCAACCAGATGATGGGTCTTGGAGACAAAGAGCATAATCGCAAGGTTCGGGAAGAACGGGAACAACGACGACCTATCCTGACGGATACGAGAGAGGAGGTGAAACTGTGGAACATCTGGATTTATTACCAAAAGGATATTACAAGACAACTAGCCGAGCAACGCCAACAAGCGGCCGCTTCCGCTGGGGGAATGCCGCCCTCCTTCGACGATTAATGGGCGGCAAGAGATATTTTCGGCAGCACATCGTTAATGCTTACGCTGCCTTGTGGCTGTTACTAAGCGCTCCTCCTGCTTTTGCATCAGGTGACATCAAAGGAAGTAAACTCGTCACCGGAACTGAAAAGCTGATTGGTGACGTTACTACCTGGCTGATGATTCTAGCGCCTATCGTATCGGGTTTGCTCATTATTTATTTCTGTATTCGCCGCTCTGCTGCAGATGAAATGGATACCAAGAAGTGGAATAACCGAATCATTGTTGCTGTCGTCTCTTGTATCGGTGCTGTTCTCGGCTCTGCCACTCTAAACATTCTCATCGGTTACTACAAGTAAATCGAGCTTGCCTTATACGGCAGGCTCTTTTTCATTCAAATTTAACTTGGAGGTTATGAAAAATGAAAAAATGGATGAAGGCAGTGAAGGAAAAGAGCATGTATACGATGGTCATGACAAAATCAGCGCTTCGCAATCGCCGCGGCGAAGGTTTCATTGACACGGCTGTGAAAATCCTGATTGGTGTCGTTATTGGTGCATTGATACTGGGGGGACTGTACGTTCTGTTTAGCACAACAATTCTTCCTACTTTAAATCAGCGGATTATAGATATGTTCAATTACAAGCGCTAATCCCCAACTACCTTCGGCAAGAAGCGGCCCACGGCGCTTCTTGCAAAAAGGAGGCTCATCATTTGGAGAAAATTATATTGTTACTTATCATCGCCCTACTGAATGGTTCCTTGATATACATCGATACGCTCTTGAAAGACATTATTCCGATTTCGCTTTATGCTGAACGATACATGACCTTGACCACGGGAGCGAATCTGCTCGAAAACCTATACGATATTGTATTTTCCTTTGGTGTAGCACTGATGATTCTCAAATTTCTAAAAAAGGGATTTGAAATCTATGTCCTGTGGACGGATGGCGATCCGGACGAGGAACCCTTGTTTCTGCTTACCAATTTCTTTCGTGCAATGGCGGTAGCCGTCTGTTTTCCAACGATATACACTTGGCTTGGCAGCATGGTAGAAGACTTAACCAATCGCCTGCTTGGTGCAATCGGGCAATCTACCAATTACGATTGGCAATTATGGGTCGAAGCGCTGGAATCAGCCGGGTTGGTTACGGCAGTGTTTGGTCTGATTTTCATTGTCTGTTTCTTTATTCTCTATTTCCAGTTTTTGATGCGGGGGCTAGAGATGTTCATTCTGCGAGTTGGTATTCCCTTAGCCTGCGCGGGACTATTGGACAACGATAAGGGCGTATTCCGCGCCTATGCTCAAAAATTCACCCAATCCATGTTGGCTGTCGTCATTCAAATCGCTTTAGCTAAGCTAGGTGTTGGACTAATGCTGCAAAGCCATGTGTTTTGGGGCATGGCTTGTATGATGCTTGCCATTCGCACGCCACGATTCCTATCCGACTTCCTCATTACAACAGGCGGTGGCGGCGGTGTGGTGAACAACATCTATCACAGCGTTAAGCTGATCGGCATGGCCCGCAAGCTGAGCAAGGCGGGCTAACATGGTTACCCTAGAGGAATTGGCCCAAGCTGTTGTTCTCCTCATTCGGGCAGGCTGTGCCTTCCGCTTCATTTACACCATGATTCGTTTGTCTGGTGCAGACGATGAATCCAGTAAATACAAAAAGCGCGCTCGCAATGTCGTTATTTTTTATATCCTTGCGGAAAGCATTTGGCAAGTGAAGGAGCTGATCCTGATTTACTATCGCTAGTAACACTTATCGGATTTGTGCCACAACACAAAAACGCCTCCACAATGTTTATCTTCGTAGAGACGTTATGATCACTGGTCAATTGTACGCTTCAACCCGTATATCTATCTTTCCCACTCGTCTTCTTCTTCTTGTAAGCCACTGTAGGCAATGTTCTCTTTTACATCGGTGCTGTGGTCATCTTCCCGCGCTTGCGGCGCAAGAGTATGAATGATTTCCTGTAAACGTGCAATGCGTCCACGCAGAGCCTGACAAATCGCATGAATACGGGCTTCGTCCACAAAGAGCGAATCGCGGAAAACTTTCCGCACCTCATCTTCAATCCCATCTAGCAAAGACAAATCCAGCCATTCAAAAGAAGTCACCAGCTTGATCTGTTCATTGTGATCCGGCTTGAACGGCTTACAAGTGAGCTTGCCGTCTGCACGAATCAAACCGAGCGGCTTGGAAAACCAGAGCGACGAGCCACTATCGTATATCGGCGCGGGTCCGATCCATTCCAATGTCTCCGCATGGCGGATTACACCGAAATTGTTCTGATGCCGGTCTTCATTCGCAATCAAGTAGTCCACTACAATCATTTGGTCAAGTGATTTCACAATGTCGAGAATGCCCAGCGCCTCACAGCAGTTCACGTAATGCTGATACACCGATACATGATTCGGCTTTTGCTGGGTGTGCATCACATACCAAGCGGTAATCAATTCCGTCCGCGGGGTAATGAAGTTTTCACACACACTGTACGGGTAATCTTCCTGCTCCATCAATGTGTACGGAACATGAGGTATACCCAGCCGCTCCATGATTTTGCTGGCAATCACTTCATTGTACGGCTCCTGCTGAGTAGCACCACTTCCGCCTTTCACCAGACAGCGCTTGCCGTCCATAACGGCCCATTTCTTTTTCAGCCAGCCATCTGAGGTATTGTCTGGGGACATCAGACTCATGGCATCCGATGAGCCTTGCCCAAACAATACATTCCCTACGTCCTCTGAAAAGGGATTGTCAAAAAAGTTAATGGTGCTCCATTCCAAATGTGATGCAGAGGGAGCAATCCAATATTGATCGGACAAGCTGAGTCCGTAGCTTTTATCTAACAGTTTTTGTGTCGCAGACAAGTTCAATTCAAGCAACGCTTCTTTAATTCCGTCCCGGCTGGCCGGAATTGCACGGCCTCTCCACCATTCATTGAGCGCCGCGCGGTCTATTTTCCCCTTCTTGACAGGTATACCCACGGGTACATGCTTTTCACTGTATACTTGTCCAATCGCTGAAATGGAGACTGTCGCTTCATCCAGCTCAATCTCAGCCACAGGTAGATTTTTGTGCATGAGTGTGTAAGATTTATTCCAAGATTCAGCCACGATTGTTTCCTCCATTTCTTGATTTTCTTATTTTTCGTATTTGATTCATTCTATGAGTTCTATTATAGCAAGCCTGCGGAGATTTCGTCATGCAGGCTTTTCATTTTTTCCATTTTCTTCTTTTGAAGGGAGTCCTCACTTGCATGAATCAGGAGCCGCAAACCTTATATATCCCAATGGGCGTCAAGCCGGAAGCGGAATGGTTCCCTGGCTTTGGCAAACAGCAATTGTGGCAAAGTGCCATCGGTTCCATGCTGGCGGTTGCTCTCGCCTTACTGATCTGGCTAGCCAAAGGCAGCGTTCCTTTCGCTGTCGTCACCTTTTTAAGCGGCGTTGCAGTCTCCGTCATGATGACAACGAAAGATCGGCATAACCTGTCAGTGCTGGATCAACTACGCTTTATGGTGAAGTTCAAAAAAAGCCAGAAGTATTATCCTTATCGCGCTTTACCGGAATGGGATGAGTTTCCTTTATGAGCATCGTAACCATCGAAACGCTAAGTTTCATCCTGCTGCTTTTGTTTGCAAGTGTATGCGATCTCCGGACACGTCAGATCCCAAACAGCCTGTCACTGGCAATCGCTGGCGTGGGATTACTTCATCATTCTCCGCTTACTGCCCTAATTGGTCTGTTCATCACAGGCTTGCCCTATTTATTAGGGGCAATCTTTTCTGGTGGCAAAATCGGTGGCGGTGACATCAAGCTGATGGCCGCCTGTGGTGTTGTACTTGGCCCCTTCTACGGTACGCTGCAAAGCATATTGGGTCTAACACTGGTACTGCTGTTTGCATTAGCCCTTTCCTTCCATCACAGCGTCTCTCCAACCAGTCAAACCGCACTACCCTTGGCTCCTTATCTTGCTGTGGGCGGAATCGTAGCCTATGTCCTTTCGCATTAATTAATGTATTTCAACCCTAGAATTAAGGAGGTTTTTCTATTGAAATCATGGTTCCGAAATCGCACGATCGTGGGCATCGTTTGTATTGTGTTTTCTCTTATCCTCACCTTGGGCATTGCCCCTCTTTTAAACCGGACAAGCAGCGAGCAGATTGCTATCGTCCGTCTCGCTAAAGACGTTCCGAAAGGCGCGGTTATTACCGCCGATCAAATCGAGTCTGTTCAGGTAGGAGCGTATCATTTACCCCAAGAAGTATTAACTTCATCTGAAGCCGTTATTGGTCAGTACGCTGCTGTTGACCTAAAAAGGAACGATTATTTACTGCCTTCCAAATTATCCAACACTCCGCTAGATGCATACCTTAGCCGCTTGGACGGAAATAAACAGGCCATTTCCGTCACTATCAAAAGCCTCGCTGCCGGGCTGTCCGGTAAACTCCAGCCTGGCGATATCGTGACGATCATCGCTTCAGATTACGGTGAACTTCGCACTACAACTCTTCTGCCGGAGTTGCAATATGTGGAGGTTTTGGCTGCAACAACAAGTAGCGGACATGATGCACAACAAAATAACCAATCTGACCAAGAGCAGGACGAACAGGCGCTGCCTTCAACACTAACTATGCTGGTTACGCCTGAACAGGCCAAGCTTTTAGCTGATCTGGAGAATAAGAGCAAGCTCCATGCAGCGCTCGTCTATCGCGGAGATGCCAACACTGCAAAGGCATTTACCGATCAACAGGATGCCTACTTTGATTCCAAGACGACACAGAAAGAGGAGGATGCTCATGAGCAATAAATCCTTGATAGCCGTCTGGGGTAGCCCAAACAGCGGCAAAACGGTCACAACGGTCAAGTTGGCGCAAGCCTTCGCCGCGCAGAAGCAAAATGTGCTTGTCCTCTGCTGCGACGCGCTCTGCCCATCCGTATCTACAATTGCTCCACAAGGAGCTGCTAAGCATCATTCGCTTGGAGAATTGCTTAGTCTGGCTTCTTTAACGCAAGAAGATTTATTGCGTTATGCACTGCCACTGGATGTGTCGCCACACATTGCCTTCCTCGGCTACAAAAAGGGCGACAATACCTTTACGTATGCCAGCTACAATCGAGAACGCGCTGTAGACCTGTTAACGTTGGCTCGTCATTTGGCGGATGTCGTATTGGTCGATTGCAGCAGTTTCCTCTCAGTTGACCTGCTTTCCACCGTTGCACTGGAGCTTGCAGATCATGTCATTCGTCTGCATAGCTGTGACTTGAAAAGCCTGATGTTTTACGCTTCCTATCTGCCGCTCGTAACTGATGCCAGATTCCGCCGTGCCTCCACACTTTCGGTCATGTCTAATGTGAAGCTAGGGCAGGGCAGCCGAGAGTATAGTCAGGTGTTCGGTGGTATTCAGGTGATGCTCCCTCATGTGCCAGACTTGGAACAACAAGCAGCGAATGCGCGATTGCTGGAGGACTGTTCTGGCAAAGAGGCCACTGCATATTCCAAAGCCCTAAAGCTTATTCTGGAGCAGTGCCACCATGGGGAGCATCCCGTCTCAGCATCCAGCGAGAGAAAGATTTCTTCCCATTCCTTCCCCCGAATTGCACACCTATTACAGCAGTTATGGCCAAAACACCGAGGTGATAAGCAATGAACAATGCCTCTCTCTTTTTCTCAGCTACCGAATCCAAGGCATTCGCCGATGTCCTGCAAGACGTACAAAGCTATCTTTCAGGTAAATATTCCACACTGATGAGCCGCAAGCCAGAGGAACAAAAGCAGCAGTTAATTTCGTATATGAGTCAATATTTGACGGACAATCGGCTCCATGTACCGGGACTTTCCTTTGACGAACTGGTTGATCGGCTCTATGCCGAAATGGTCGAGTATTCCTTTCTGACCCGCTATTTATTTTCCAGAGACGTTGAGGAAATCAATATTAATGGCTACAACGATGTAAAGATCAGCTATACTGACGGACGTATCCTGCCAGCCGATGAACAGTTCACCTCGCCAGATCATGCGGTCGATGTCATTCGCCGGCTGCTGCATCAGTCAGGGATGATTCTCGATTACTCGCAGCCTATCGTGCGCGGCCACTTGGCGAATAACATCCGCATTACCGTGTTTGGCCCCCCTGTTACAGATAAGGAAAAAGGTATTGCTGCTTCCATTCGAATTATTAATCCGCAAAAGCTGGCACGAGAAGACTTCATCAAGAGCGGAACGGCAACGGCTGATATGCTCGATTTTCTAAGCCTTTGCTTGCGCTATGGATTGTCCATGTGCGTGACCGGAGCGACAGGCAGCGGAAAGACCACACTCATGAGCTGGCTGCTGTCCACCATCCCCTATGACAAACGGATATTTACGATTGAGCAGGGTGCGCGGGAATTTGATCTGGTCGTCGCTGATGAGTCGGGCCATGTACTGAACAATGTTGTGCATACAGTTACCCGCTCCAGCGAAGATCCCCGTCAGCATATTGACCAAGAAAAACTGCTTGAATTCGCTCTAACCGCTAACCCTGATGTCATATGCGTAGGTGAAATGAAATCAGCCGAAGCCTTTGCTGCCCAGGAAGCTGCTCGTACCGGACATACAGTCATTACAACCACCCACGCCAATTCGTGCCTCTCCACTTATTACCGGATGGTGACGCTTTGTACGCAAAAGTATGAAATGAACGATGCCACACTGTACAATCTCGTTACCGAAGCCTTTCCCTTGGTACTGTTTGTCAAAAAGCTGGAGGACAACTCGCGGCGCATTATGGAAGTGACGGAGTGCTGCATTTTGCCAAATGGAACACGCGAGGTCGTAACGCTTTATCGGTATGCTGTTCACGCTACAAAAGAGCTTGCTGGAAAAACCGTCATTGAAGGTGGCTATGAAAAAGTAAACGATATTTCGCCTGGTCTGCAAAAACGGCTGCTTGAAAACGGATTGCCTCTATCTCGACTTGCCACGTTAATCGGAGGTGATAACGGATGACTCTCCTGCTGCTCTTGGCTTTTTTCGGTCTTTCCACTGGCTTTCTCTTTCTGCTCCACCTGACTCCACGAACTTTGCTTCAAGAGCTTACTCATCTGCTGACTCATGCCCAGCCCCGTAAGCACTCTATCAGCAAGCTTATTCATGCTGTTCAACGTCCAAAAAAACTCAAAGGCTGGCGTGCCACCATATCGGAAGCCAAAGCGATTCTTAGGCAAACCGGACAATCTGGCAAGCTCGGACTTCTCACTGTCAGTTCTCTTGGGCTATCGATCATCGGTGCAGTTTTAGCCTTTCTGTTACGCAATATGTGGCTGATACCTGTACTGGCAGCAGGCTTTGCCCTCATTCCTTTCTGGATAGTGCTGTTTACTTCAACGTTCTATAAAAAGCGACTACACAGTGAACTAGAAACCGCACTCTCCATCATCACAACCTCTTATTTACGAAGTGAAAATATATTAGCTGCAGTAGAGGAAAACGTACTGTACTTGAATCCCCCTGTGTCCGATGTATTTCAAGCGTTTCTGGCCGAATCCAAGCTGATTCATGCGAATCTTCGCCTTGCCTTTGAGCAGCTCAAGGGTAGAATCCATGATAGTGTATTTCAGGAATGGTGTGATGCCCTGATTGCCTGCCAGGAGGATCGCACCTTGAAAACAACGCTGATGCCAATCGTTGCCAAGCTATCGGATATGCGTGTCGTTTCAGCCGAACTGGATTACTTGCTTTATGAACCATTAAAAGAATTTATCACCATGGCGTTGCTCATGCTTGGCAATATCCCATTACTGTACTTTTTAAATCGGGATTGGTTTATTACCTTGACTACCAGCACACCGGGCCAGATCATTTTGGCGTTATGTGGCGGAACATTATTTATCTCTTTTGCATCTGTCATTCGTTTAACTAAGCCTCTTGAATACAAACGGTAGAGGAGAGATTCAATGTCTACATCCGAAACAGCTAACTTGTTGAGTGCATTGCTGGAGGTTACTCCCAAAGAACAGGAGCAAATCGCAACGCTACTGTCACAAAACGGAACCATTACATTTTGGGAGTGCTTAGAGAGTTGGGGTTTGTCCGCTGAATTACTGGAGAAATTGCAGGCGGTAAAACAAGTATTGCAGGCAACGGAAGAAGGAAGGGATACTTAATGGCTACACCGCCACTCGATGAGTTAATGATTGCTGACTACGTAAAATCCCTTCATAAACTGACTGGCATTCCCCTCCGCAAATTACAACAATATGGCGCTCGAAACAGTTTACTCAATGCGGTTGAGCATCCCTATGCGTTAGAGTTAACGACAAAACAGCTTTTAAAGGTGGAACAACTCAATGCCTTTCTTCGCTCTCATCGTGTTCTGCAATGGGAAGAAGAAAATGCAAAACAGAAAATATCCACTCCTGAATCAGCACACCGGTATTTTTCTGCCTACTTAAGCGGTATTAAGGATCGGGAGCAATTCATGGCTGCTTTCCTCGATATTAAAAATCAAGTCATTGAGACACGCATCATTTCGGAGGGAGGCGTATCCGAGGCACTCGTACATCCACGCAGCGTATTAAAAGCCGCTTTAAACTGTGATTGCTCCTCCATCATCTTAGCTCACAATCATCCAAGCGGCATTCCAACGCCTTCTCCAGAAGATATGTTGCTGACAGAGCGGATGCTTGCCATTTTTGACCCGCTCCGTATTAACGTGTTAGATCATATCATCATTGGTGGCACGAATTTTGCATCCTTGGCTGAATTGGGACAAATGCCCCGTGCAGCAGAAAGAGCGGCTTCCTATGAAATCATTACAACAGCAGCCCGTGAAGCATCTGTTATGTATGCTGTGGATGAGTTAGAACAACAAATTGGAGATGAGCATTCCGATGAAGAATGGGAGCGATAAAGGAGATGAGAACATAAATGATAGGATGGTTGGTTAGCTTCGACTTGTTTATGACAGTGGGAGCTTATTTTCTTTTGGCCGCTTGGCTCAAGCTGCCTACACTTGCCTCTACACGCGCCATCCTCAAGGTGGCGAAGATCGGTAAACAGAAAGATTCAGCTATTCAAGCGCTTCTCTTTCGTTTGTCCGCATGGCTGGCTGGGAAGTTGGCACTTAGCGACTACTATAAACGAAAGACAGTCGCAACTCTACGCTCAGCAGGTATCCAAACGACACCAGAAGCTTATCTGGCGGGAGCCATTGTTAAAGCCACGCTTATTTTCGGTAGCGGATTGCTACTACTGCCTCTACTGCCGCTTGTATTTCCCTTGTTTGTCTTCCTCGCTATTGCTATCTTCTTTAAAGAATCCCGAAGCGCCGATGAAATTGTTCGAAAAAAACGGGAGCACATCGAAATTGAATTACCTCGTTTTGTCGCTACCGTTGCCCAGGAATTAAAAGCAACACGGGATGTCCTGCGTATATTAGAGGTTTACACCAGACATGCGGGTGGTAGCCTGCAAAGTGAACTCTGGATGACGGTAGCAGATATGAAAAGCGGCAATCAAGAGACGGCACTCTTGCGGCTGGAAGCGCGTATTGGCAGCACCATGCTCTCGGATGTCGTGCGCGGGCTTCTGGCAGTCATGCGCGGTGATCAAGGAGTTGTGTACTTTGAGATGTTGGCTCACGATTTTAAGCTCATGGAAATTCAACGGCTGAAGCTCATCGCCATGAAACGTCCCGGCAAAATCCGAAAATATTCCTTTTATATGCTTATCTGCTTCATGCTAATGTACATGGTTATCCTGGGCATGGAAATTATGAAGGCGATGGGCGACCTGTTTTAACCCCTTCCCCCATCCCATGAAGAAAGGAGTCTCCTTATGAAGTTCCTCACCAACAAACGAGGCGAGGGCTATATTGATGTAGTTGTCCTGGTGTTGGCTGTTATGCTATGTGTTGCGCTGGTCGTAAAGGTGCTGCCTGTGTTTATTACCAAACATCAACTGGACACGTTCGCAGCAGAATTGGTACGTGAAGCCGAAATTTCGGGTAGAGTCGGGTCGGAAACGTCAGTGCGTACAGCAGCATTGCAAACACAGACAGGCCTTCATCCCACAATTATCTGGAGCAAAACGGGGCAAATTCAGATTAATGAAGAAGTAGCCGTGACACTACAAACATCAGTTAATATTGGCTTATTTGGCAGTTTTGCATCATTCCCCATTGACCTTACCGCCAAAGCCAGCGGGAAGAGCGAGGTGTACTGGAAGTGAGACGAATTTGGCAAAATCGTTCCGGCAGCGGCTTTCCTTTAACGGTAGCAATTGTACTGGCAGTGTTGCTTGTTTCCTGTGCCCTATACGAATACTTACGTCTAACCATCATTACTGCTGGTGTACGTGATGCCGTCCAAAGCGCCATCACTTCCGTAGCAACAGAAAACTACAGTAATGTGTATCCCGGTCTGCGCCAAAGCTATTCAGGCGGTTTTAGTCGTTCCTCGAACAAATGGGCGGAACAAATATCCACAGGCGACATTTACTCGCAGCTTGCTGAAACACTTGGCCTAGTCGAAGAAAGTGATCAATATGTAAAAAGAACAGCCAATCAGTTCGAGTACTCACTGTCCAGGCTGACTGTAACGATTCTTAATGCCCCTTTTGCCCCAAATGATCCGAACAGTATTCGACAATTTACCGCTCATGCGAAAATTCATATCAAAGTACCCTTATCCTTTGGTTGGGGGCATTTGCCACCGCTGGAAGCAGACCTCCCCATTCAAGCTGTATACCGACCTCGATTCAGCAAATAACATGATATCGATACCAATCTCTACTATTAAGATCTACGTTTTTATTGGTATTTACAGAATTATACAGTATGATAGAGATAGAATCGTAGTACCTCTCATACATGAACTTTTGAACATAAAGGAGTGACATGAACATGAAGAAAAAAAACTTGCTGCTTGTTGGTGGAATTGTCATTGCCGTAGCCCTTGTGGGATTGGTGATATGGAAAGGAACATCTCAGCAAACCGAAAATGAGCTCCCTCCTGATTCTATTGTGATTCCAGTAACTTCGGCTCCCGCTGTTAATGCACCAGAAATTTCACCAAGTCCCATTCTACCTTCAGCGGACCAACCTACCGTAAATTCAGAATCTACCAATACAACACCTACTCCTGCTGTTTCTTCTGAAACAAAAACAGAGCCAACTCCCTCTGGTACTCCTGTACTTCAGCCGGAAAAAGAGAATAAGCATGTCGAAGTACAACTAACAAAACCAGAAAAGACCACAAAGCCTACGGAACCACCGAAGCCCAAGATAAAGGAGCCTGAGAGTGAGCAATCTCCTGCTGCTCCACCTCAGTACGAGGAAAAAGAAACTCATCCAAATAAAGAAACCGCTGCGATACCAAAAGCCGGGGGAAAAAATAGCAATGGACAGGTTTATGTACCAGGCTTTGGCTGGATAGAGGATCAAGGAGGCGGAACTCAGGAAACCGTCGTTGGTAGTGAAGGGGATGAATTAACCGGAAATAAGGTTGGTACGATGGACTAATCTAACAGGCATTTCGAATCTGAAAGCGTAGCGATTGCTGCGCTTTTTTGTTGAGGAGGCTTTCCTATGATAAGACGAGTTCTATCAGTCATTCTCCTGATTTCTTTTTTAGTAATCCTCCCTTATTCCAATCTAGCCAATGCCGAAGGGGACGGAAACATTGACCATGGCGGTGGGGGAATGGGGAGCGGTAGCAGTCAAAACTTCTGGAATTCACACGATGAAGGAGTCCGTGTTTCAATTATCCGAGACAGTGATAAATCACCAGTAGCTAGTCCGGTTGATTTCACCAATCGAACTCCTCCTAGCAATATTCTACACTTCGGAAAAATAAGCAAGATGCAATATGCAAGCGGAACACGACTTTCCCCCAATACTGGAGTTTATAATTATGTTCATCCTCAAAAGAAACTACCTTATATCATTAAAACCAATAGAGGGCAAACAAGTATTGAAGAAATTAAGAGCTATTTCACCGACGAACTGGTAGTCCGATATATCGCTCAGGCCGGTAGCGTTGACTATGATACTCTCACTAATGGCAATTACAAGCTTCTCCTGGAGCCTATCGCCTATATCACCTTCCAAGGCACAAAAATGGCCATGACTGCTCATGAAGCAGCTCTGTACGATCAAGTTCTTAGTGGCGGTTTACGCTCCAAAATGACCAGTCTTACCCATCAAAATTTACCGCTGGCAATGTTCCTCGAAACCCCTGATCTTGGTTTTCCGTCCTGGAATGGTTCAACCAGCGGACGTGTGAGTAATGACCAAATCCTCTCCTCCCTTGGTCTTGGCATTGTCCGTTTCAAGGAAGCTCCCACAACTCCACCACCAGTTAAAACTCATGTTGAGTATCGAACGAATACCGACGTCATCACCTCCGTTCTTCTCTCCACTTCAAAGCAAATTAATCCCAAAGCACCCGCCAACGTGACCTTCTCCATGATGGGTAGCAGCCTTACTGTAACCAATATCGTTATTCCCGAGGGAGATAGTCAACTCGTATGGGTAAAGTGGCAGACACCAAGCACACCCCAAACGGTTATGATTCAAATCAGCTCCACAGACGGCCAATTAAGCGAGAATGTCATTCAGGCAGCTATCGTCGATTTAGATCAAAATCTTCCCCCTGACCCCAAAGCGACAGATCGAAATTCCACTTTTAAACTCCCCACTGTCCCATCCTACTCCGGTAAAACCTCTGCTTCCTGGGGCGTATGGTCTGCCAGTTGGCATCAATACCTAGTATGGATACCTGACTGGGAATGGGTTGAAAACTCTAAAGGCAAAGGACGTTGGAGAGACCGCGGCTATTGGGAAGATCAAGGTTGGTGGGATTATCGCCGCACCAGCTACACGGCCTCGCTATCTGCAAACCAAACTGTTACACCTGACTCCAAATCTCCTACCCGTTCAACTAACCAAATGAAATCCGGGTACGGCATTGAGATGAATAGCACCACGACCCTATCCTCCAATTCGCCAAGTAGTCATATCACTGGCGCTCAACATGCCCTATCTTACTTTCCTGAGTTCTCATACCAGAAATATTGGCGGCTGCATGATGCTAAATCAGCAGGATATAACGCCAGCTTTTGGCTCAAGCCAAACGAGTATTCCACTTATAATAGCCGTGTCCACTTTACCCCCATCTGGTTCCCCGATAACTCCTACACTCCCATTACCCGCATCATAGACGCATGGACCCCAGCCGGGATGCTGACCCTTCAACTCCAACGAACGATTATGATTTCCGGCAATCTTTTCTCAGACTGGCATATTGCTCCCCAGAATCCCAAATAGGAAGAAGGTGCTGCTTCTATGCTGCTGCCTATTGTCATCCTGCTCCTCTGCCTTGTTGGCGGGGGAGCTGTTTTATTGTACTTGAAATCGAGCAAACCCAAATCCAGAGAACAAGCGAATCTAAGTGGTCAAACGGCTCAACAATTTGTGAATGTAGAAGATATTCGTGGAAATTTTCTTTCTACACAAGATGGATGGCTACTCTGCTATTTGCGTATTTTCCCTATCAGTCTTGACCTGCTCAGTGCTTCTGAGAAAAAAATGCTTATTCAGAAATTAACAGCCGAGCTGTCCTCGATTCGCTTTCCCTTTAAATTTCTCGCAGTCAGCCGCCCGGTAGATATTTCTCCAATCATTTCTGAACTGGCTTCCGCACTTCCCACTGCTGATCCAAAGCAAAAAGAATTGTTGCGGCAAGAAATCGCTGAGATGAACAATCTGGCTTTATCTGGCGAAGTCGTCGAACGGCAGTTTTATTTGATCCTCTGGCAGCGACAAGAAAATGGTGAACGCGACCTATTAGAGAAAGCAAAGCGACTTGTACAGCACTTTGAAGACGGACAAGTCCAGGCTCATGTACTAAAGCAGCATGAAATTGTTCAGCTATGTAATTTGGTCAACAACCCAGCCTATACCCATCTGGAAGATGCTGAGGCCAAAGCAACCATTCCGTTTTTAAGGGAGGTGTGAGACATCGAACCTGCTACTGCAAAACTGCTGGCCAAGCTCGCTGTCAAATTATCCACAGACGAGAAAGTTCGCAAACGGCTATGGATGCTCATCCTGGCGCTCATTGTTGGCTTTCTGCTACTCGTATCCATGGTGTTACAACTCCTTACCTCCCCGATTGAATCACTCAAGCTGATGCTGGGAGCCGGCGAGGAACCGGTGGTCAATGAACTGCGAATGGATTACGGCTTCACGCAACTACTCCAAGAAACAGATGAGGGCTACACGGAAAGCCTGGGACAGGAATACGAAGGGGTTATTTTGAAAGACGAAAGCCGGGAAGTGGTTTATTTCAATCAGTTGGATCAACGTTGGGCCGATAAGCCATATGGTCCCCGTGGCACTATTGGCGTTTCCGGATGTGGGCCTACTTCGCTAGCTATGGTTGTCTCAACGTTGACCGGAAGAACCGTCGATCCAGTTACCATGTCCAAATGGGCTTATGAAAATGGGTATCTGGCAGAAGGCAATGGTAGCTACCACAGCCTGATTCCCGATGGAGCCAAGCATTTTGGACTGCATGTAGAAGGGGCTTCTGTCAAAGAGCCACAGAAGGTGTTGGATGCCATCTCCAACGGAAAATTGGTTATTGCCATTATGAGCAAAGGACATTTCACCTCATCCGGTCACTTTCTGGTACTGCGTGGTGTAACTGCGGAAGGGGAAATTTTAGTTGCAGATTCAGCCAGTCGCAAACGCAGTGGGCAAACGTGGGACTTCTCCATCATTTTAAGTGAAGCCCGCCAAAACGCTGCAGCAGGTGGTCCCTTTTGGATTATTAGTTAGAGGAGGTACATGCATGGCAAAATCCGAAAAAAGTGAAATGAACGTTAATGCTTCATTGCTGAATGTCATTACTCCTATGGGATTGGAGTTTTTCCGGAACGGACTTATCATCGGTGAGCAAGCCGCAAAGCTATATGGCGTAATTCAGTATCCACCCAAGGCAAACGTAGGTTGGCTTTCCTCCCTTACCAATCTCCCTTCCACGATGGTGTCCATCGGCTTCCAGCCAATTGATAATAGTGCGCTTATCGCAGCTATATCCAAGTCCATCACCCAAAATAGTAGCACGGCTGATAGCGCCAAAGACCCGCTTACACGTCAACGTGCGGAAAAGGCCGCTACAGACGGAGAAAACATCATGCTGCAAATTGACCAAAATGGAGAAACCGTTGGTCTGATGAATGTCACTGTCATGCCCTTTGCCAATGATGACAAGCTCTTTGCCCGCACCTGTCGACGTGTTGAAAACACCTTCAGCCTAATGCGTTGTAAAATACGCACGCTAGCCCATTTGCAGAAGGACAGCCTACGGCATCTTTCTCCCATGTATCCAGCACAAGAGGCACTGGAGAATATCTTGAACAGAATTATACCCATGAGTACCTTTGTTGGAGGATTCCCTTTTGCCAGCAGTGGTTTTAACGATGGCAGCGGGTATTATCTAGCGAAGGACGCTAGTGGTGGATTAATTATTATCGACCCGTGGAAGCGCGGCGGAGATCGTACTAATTCCAATATTGTCGTCATGGGCGTAGCAGGCGTAGGTAAATCCACTGCCGTAAAACATATTGCTCTCAGCGAATATATGAAAGGCACTAAAGTCATATTCATCGACCCTGAATCCGAGTACAAGGAACTCTGCCAACAGTTAGGCGGTGACTGGATTAATGCTGGCGGTGGCTCCAGTGGCAAAATTAATCCGTTGCAAATTCGCCCCGCTCCTCGCGATGAGGAAGACGAAAAACATCCACTTTATACGGATGAAGGGCACGGCATGTCCGACATGGCCCTGCACCTTAAAAATCTGGAGATTTTCTTCAATCTGTATATCCCCGATCTGAACATGATGCAAAAAGCGGTTCTCAAGCAATGTCTGATCGAACTTTATAACCAGTTTCACATCAACTGGACAACGGATATTACCAAGCTACAAAGCATAGACTTTCCCACCTTTGCTGACTTATACGAGCTCATTCAAAACAAGGAGCAGACCTTGGGAGATTATGTGTACAAAGAGCTTTCTCTCCTCCTCTATGATATCGCCCATGGCGGCGATTCCTTCCTCTGGAACGGACACAGTACCATTCAAACGAGTAGCCGATGCATCTGCCTAGACACTCACTCTTTGCAAAATACAAGTGATAATATCAAGCGAACCCAATATTTCAATCTCCTCTCCTGGTGCTGGGAGCAGATGTCGCAAGACCGTGCAGAAAGGGTTTTGCTAATTTGTGACGAGACCTATTTAATGATTGACCCGCAAGTTCCGCAAAGCTTAGTCTTCCTGCGTAATGTAGAAAAACGCTCTCGGAAGTATGAGGCAGCTTTAGCGATCATTTCTCATAGTGTGGTAGATTTTCTAGCCCCTGAGATCAAAATGTATGGACAAGCCTTGCTCGACATCCCCTGCATTAAAATACTCATGGGAACCGACGGGAAGAACCTACAAGAAACACGGGAACTGTATAACCTGACGGATGCCGAAGAAGAACTGCTCGCCAGTAAGAAACGAGAGCATGCTTTACTCATGATTGGCTCCAAGCGTATCCATGCTCATTTTGAAATCCCTGACTACAAATTTGCCTATATGGGTTCGGCTGGAGGACGATAACGATGGATAAACGAAAGCAGTTCATCGAATTATTCTTTTATGTCATCCTCGTCATTGTTGGACTTATTCTCTTGATTATGAAAGAGGGATAAATCATGATTCTATATTTGACCTGCGATGTCCGTATCAATATGCTCGACTTTTTAGAAATGGAACAAGAGTTGCCTGTTAAAAAGCTGGTTGGAACTTTTTCCCTCTTATCCTTTGTCATTAAAGATATGAGACATTTTGCTCATGCACGCTATTTAGCTCTGGATCGAGAGGCAATAACTGAATCTGATGAAGAATTGATTCAAGCCCTGCAATCTTATCAAACAATCTATGACATGCGTGTAGTGATTATTGCAGAAGGTCTTTCCTCAGGCAGTCCATTTCTTCAAGATCTGATTCAATTTGGGGTACTTAATATCGTCACTACTACGGAGATTGGGGAGATCCAAGCGGAGCTACGGGAATGTTTTTCGGAGGACGGAATGCAACGCTTCAAGCCTGATACTCTCCCACAAGTATCTGAGGTAAAGCCAACCACCATGCTTCTGGAAGAAAGCATACAATATCACTTCACTTGCTCCAATGTCAAAATCGCCGTTGCAGGATGTGACCGACGTGTTGGTGTTACAACCACCGCAATGAATCTGGTATGCTGGATTAATGCTCATGGGGGAAAAGCCTGTTACGTGGAAGCCAACACAAACAATCACTTAGCCCATATCATTCATTTGTTTGAGCCAGAAAAGATGGGTAATGCTTACGTTCTGGAAAATAACGACTTCTACATGACGAGGGAATTGAATAGAAACTATAATGTAATTGTTTTGGATTGCGGCGTTCTTACTGAGCAGCGCTTGCAAGATGATTTTGCATCAGCTAACATCCGGCTACTCTGTGGTTCTTCTATGCCTTACGAACTGGCAGGTTTTTATCGAGCTGTTGAGCGGTGCAAAGATTTGTCCATACAACCACTTGGGCTATTTGTTCCTGACGACATTAGGAATTATCTTACGCAAACAATTGACAGGAATATTATTTTTGCAGACCATTCACACGAATTGTTTGATTCGCAAATTAATGGTGAACTATATAAAATGCTACTTCATAATCACCTAAGAGGTAATAGTGTTGATTAACTTTCAGGCTGTCAACATCGGATGAAAATTCCCCAAAAGTATCAGTTTAAAATCCCCCAATTTCATCGGTCGGCTTCAGTGTCTCCTGTTGGTTCAGGACGGAAGAAGCCGGCTTTTTTCTTTTCCTTGATACGATAGCTCTCCCCCTTGATGTTGACCGTGCTCGAGTAGTGGAGGAGGCGATCGAGGATCGCCGTCGCCAGTACCGTATCGCCAAAAATATCACCCCACGTCCCGAACGTCTTGTTAGAGGTGAGCATAATCGAGCCTCGCTCGTAACGCTCGGAGACGATCTGGAAGAAAAAGTGGGCAGCTGTCTCGTCCATCTTTCGGTATCCAATCTCATCAATGATGAGTAGGTCGGGCTTGATGAACATCTTGATCTTCTGTTTGATAGTGTTCGTCAAATGAGCAGTCTGGAGCGTCTGCACCAAGTCATGCGCCGTGATGAAATAGACGGTATGGCGCTGTTTAATGGCTTCAAGCCCGAGCGCTACAGCGAGGTGCGTCTTACCCACACCAGGCGAACCGAGAAAGATGAGGTTCGCCTGGTGCTCTACAAAGCGAAGCGTGGAGAGATCGGGGATTCGCCGCTCATCGATCGATGGCTGGAAAGCGAAGTCGAACTGATCCAGCGTTTTGCAAAACGGCAAATGCACAAGACGTGTCCGCGTCTGGATGAATCGGTCGTGCTTGGCAAGGAGTTCTTCGGCCAATAGCTTGTCCAGAAACTCCAAATAAGATATATTCGCTTTAGACGCTTCTTCGGCGTGCTGAAGGATGATTTCTGGTATGCGGACCCACCCAAAGTGGCGAATCGCCCCTCCAATCTCTCTTGCAGGATCATTGGATTACCACCTCTTCCATGAGTGAGTCATAGATCGATAACGAGCGTTCCGACACTTCTGGTGCGATTTGGCTGACATAACGAGGCGTGGGCTCACCAACCGGACGACTTGATATGCTGCAAATGTCCTCGAAGTGTTTTTAATTCCTCACAATTTGGTGGCGCCCCATGGACGCGCGATGCTCCGCAATGAGTTGTTTGCTGCAGTAAAAGCGCCGCATGCGATTCTTCTCGTCCTGAATCTCTATGGTGGAACCCGCGTAGGCAAACGGGACGGTATACCGGTTCGCGTTGTATGAGACGTAGCAGTCATTGGACACTTTTCGGTGATGCCGCTCGGCGAATGCAAAGGCGACGTTGCTCACGGGATTGAGACGTTCCTCTTTCCACAGATCAAGCGGCACCCGGAACGTCGTGCCGTGTAGACGGTTATTCGCGATCGTATCGAGCCAGTTTAGCCGACGCCGTTTTCCGCATTTCCTTTGGTTCTTGGCCGATACGGCTTGCACCGGCGCAGCGTAAAACCATAATGTTTTGCAATCCGCGCAAATGGCTCGTTCCAGATTGTCTCGCCGCTTTCGTCCTGTCCAGTTACGACCGTCTTCATGTTGTCGTAGAGATAGTGACGGGTCATACCGCCGAAGTATTCGAAAACTCTCGTATGACACCCCATGAGCGTATCCAACCGCTCATCCACTGTAAATTTCACATACATCGCTTGCGAGTAGCCAAGCACCATAGCGAACGCATACAACCTTTTCATTCGGCCGTCATGATCCACTCTGAAGTGCCCCCAGTCTACCTGTGCCTGCTCGCCAGGCTGTGTTTCAAACCGCTCTGTCGCCTTGGACTGAACCACTGGCCTAAGCGGCTGCATAAAGACACGCAGAATGGTACTGCTGCCGGTATAACCATTTTTCTTGAATTTCATCTAAAATGACACTAGCATTTAGGCAGACCTCTGCCATGCGAATCCTAGTAATCTTTGTAAGCATCCAGCTTGCCTGTAACCGGCTTGTGTATCACATAACTGACCGGCTCGTCTGCTTGCAACCACTTCCTGATCGTCTTGCGGTCACGTCCCAACTCGTCTGCGATCTGGGTAATGCTCATCCCTTTATCCTTCATGTCTTTCATTTTGAAATATTCCCCATTTCCAACCAATCTCGACTCTCTCCCTTCGGTGAGTATGTCGGCTGTAGGTGGGGAATTTTCAACCGTTTATATTGGGTATTTTACAACCGATTTTCACATTGATCACGTTAGCAACCTTCGCCTTGGCCGCCTCCACAGCGGATTGCGGCTGGCTGGCATTATGGCGCGATCCTCGCACTGGGTGTTGAGCCGGCGGCTGCGTCGGCCAGCTTTATGCGGGAGTATCCGATGCTGAAAGAGGAGGTGATCGGCATTGAGGAGGTGGGCTCTCCGATCAATGTGGAGAAAATGCTGGAGGTAGACCCGGATCTGATTCTTGTCGGCAGCGATGAAAGCTATGACGATCTGTCCAAGATCTCACCGACGGTTGTACTTCCCTGGAATGTGTATGATGTGCGGGAGGAAATTGAGAAGGTCGGCGATATTATCGGCAGGCAGGCGGAGGTCCGGAAGTGGTTAAATGATTTTGACGCTCAAGCATGAACAAGGCGAGACGGAAATACCGGTGAAGCCGCAGCCGCGTCTTTTCTACCCCTTCGCTCTGTACTTTATCAACAGCGGCATACTTATCTCCCGATGTCTTGCCTTCCCCTGCGCTGTTCGTTCCACAGGCGCCCAGCACCGCCACCATAAGCCATGCCAACCCTGTTACAATGATATTTCTCATGCTGCTAATGCCCCTATCAATTAAATTGATAATCATTATCAATTGTGAGTATAGCATGCTCCGAGAAGCAACATATCTTTTAACTAATTAAAGATTGTACTTTCCCGGGTCTGTCAATAATTTTGTGTAAACAGCCTTGCTGTATGGAAAAAAGGTGGACTAAGCTACTCTCTGTCTTCTGATGAGGGACTAGCAGTTGCTCAAATGCAGGCTATGATTGAGAGCAACCTCTAAAGCATTATCGAAGCCTTCTTGGACCATTCATCCTATTGAGAATGGTCCTTTACGTTATTTTCTTAGAAATATACTCTTATTCATATTGACTTGGAAAGAAAATGTATGTTAGGATAGCCCTTGTATTAATTAATCAATTAATTAAAAGGAGCTATGCTAAATGAAACATGCAATAATTTCGTTGATGAAACACCCTGCTGCCAAGAGCGCCCTGATTACCGCGCTAATGTTCCAGGTTATTTTCTCTCTGGTTTGGATGACCGGATATAAGAATGTATCCAACAACGTTCATAACTTAAAAATTGCTCTTGTCACTGAATCAAACGCACAAAAAGAATTAGCAACCCGTTTAAAATCTGCCCTGCCCTTTTCAACCGTTATTTTAGACTCGCGTGAAACGGCTATGAAGCAATTAGAAAACAGGGATATCCAGATGGCTGCTGTATTTAATGCTGATTTCACAGGCCAACCGCTGAGTTCCAACAAGCCCGCCACTATTGAATATTTTATCAATGAATCCAACCCACAGATGATTAAAGCAATTATGGAAAAAACGGTTGCAACGATTACAGATCATACGAACCTTGAGGCCACTGCGACACCCCCAGCTGTTGTCTCTGATCTTCACTACCTTCATCCTGTGAATGGAACCCATAACCAAATGCTGCCTATGATGATGTTATTGGCTTCCTTCGTTGGTGCTATGATTATGCAGTTAAACATGCAGCAAGCTGCCATGACATTAAGTACGCGCATCGGCAAGTGGAGGCTCTTTGGCGCCCGAACTCTGATCAATGTCGCCGCTGCCATTGTAATCTCCGCGGTAGGTTCGACTTTAGTGCTTGCTTTGGGTGGGCAAAATGCTGGCGGATTTATCGCGCTTTGGCTGTTTCAAAGTTTGTTTTTAGCCGCCTTCATGTTTTACTCGCAGATGTTCTTGATCGTATTCGGGATGCCTGGAATGCTCCTTAATATCATCAGTTTGTCCGTTCAGCTTGTGACCTCAGGCGCCACGATCCCGAGAGAATTACTATCCGGGTTTTATCATAATATCAGTGCGTTTTTACCTGCTACCTATGCAGTCAATGGTTTAATGAACCTATTATTCGGTGGGCCCAGTATCGGACATGCAACAAGTATCCTGATTCTGTTCATAGTGATATACTTGGGTATCAGCACATTTGCAGTTATGCTTAGAGGCAAGAACAAAGCCTCCCAAATACAACCTACTCCCGCACACCATTAATTTAAGGCCATTAAGGGGGAGAAGAAAGGACGATAGCTGATGCATGAAGAGCCTGCTTCCAAACAACGTATATTGCAGGCAGCTAAACGCCAATTTGCCAGACAAGGCTTTGATGCCACTAGCCTACGCCAAATCTGTACCGATGCAGGAGTCAACACAGCACTTATCTCCTACCATTATGGTGGAAAAGAACAGCTGTTCAACGCTATTTATGAACAGTATTATCTGCCAGAACGTTATGAGCACATCTTTGAGGTATTAAACAATCCTCATACCGCCATGGAAGCTTTTATCGAACTGATGATTAAATATCGCTTTGAAGAGCCCGATCTAATGGCTATCACGTATCAGGAGTTAGCTATGAATTCCAGCCGTTCACACTTTATCAAGCAATTTTTACAGCCCGCATGGAATCTAATGAAGCAGATCGTTACTAAGGGACAAGAACGATCTATGTTTTATTGCCCATCTCTGGATTATGCATTAACCAGTATTATGGGAACACTCCTTTACCCACCCCAGATCAGCTCCATTCAGCCGTTAATGGAAAAAGAAGTGAGTTATGAGGATATGCTCGAATATGTAACGGTATATGTTTTTCGTATTCTTGGAAGCAAATTACAGGATAATAGATAAACAGTAAAGGACCATTCATCCAATTGACGAATGGTCCTTCCTGTTTCTCTGCTGATGTTCATTTCAGTCTGGTTATCTCTTCAGCCCACCTTAAGAGGAATGGATACCGTAAATCGGCTTCCCTTCCCATCCTCGCTAACCACTGTTATTTTACAGCCATGAAGCTCAACAATCTTCTTCACAATCGACAACCCCAGGCCGTTGCCCCCCTCTGATCGATTGCGTGATTTATCCACTCTGTAGAACCGATCAAAAATCCGGGGCAGATCCTCGGCGGGAATTCCCTGACCCTCATCCTTCATATGAACCAGAACCGTCTCCTTCTTCACTTCAATATCTACTTCGATCACGGCCCCCTCCATTGAATGCTTGATCGCATTGCTGAGCAGGTTCTGCCACACCTGGGCAAATAAATCCGCATCCAATTTCACAACACAAGGCTGTAATGCAAGCCTTAATTCGAGTTTGCTCGCCGTCCATAAAGGCTCTTGCAGCAGAATAACCCTGCGAAGCTGTTCATCCAGACGATATTCCGTTCGATGAACTGGATGTTGATCCGAATCAAGCGAAGCCAGCCGCAGCAGATGCTCACTAAGCTTCGACAGCCGCACCGTTTCCTGATAGATGATGTCCATGTGCTCCTTCTGCTGATCCTGAGGCACAAGTCCGTCCCGAATGGCCGCCGTGAACCCACGGATGGATGTAATCGGGCTCTGAATTTCATGAGATACGTTCCCGACAAAATCCTCACGCATCTTGTCTATTTTCTGAAGCTCGCTTACCATGTGATTGAAGCTATCCATCAATTCTCCGAATTCATCCTTTTGCTTATGCTCTAGACGAATCGCCAGATTGCCAGTGGCCATCTCCTCTGCTGCCCGGGTAAGTCTTTTGACTGGCTCCACAATATACCGAGAGGCAAGCAGGATGAGCAAGCTGCCAATAACTAGAACGATGAACAAGCCGATGAACAGCACCTGATTCATAATATAGAATACGTTGGTGAAATTCACCCTCAGCACCATGGCATTTCCCTCATCGTCAAAGCTTGGTACTCCAACGATCTGTATCGTCCCTTTATCCCGCTTCAGAAGCAGAGGACTGGCGGCCTTCGGCAGAAAGAGCGGTCTTACTTGCTCCTCTGTCAAGCCAAAAGGCACTGCTCCACCGGCTTGAACAGCCTCAATATCCACATGGTACTTAGAGAACAGTTTCACCAGCTTGTCACGCTGGCCGGAATCTGCATGGTTAATAATAGACGCTATATCAGCAGAGACGGCAGGCAACTGTTCTTTGAAGTCCGGTCTTCTCTGTGAGATCAGGGAGGTGATCACAAAGGACAAAGAGAGACTGACAATAACAATGAGAGTAAAAGTAAACACAATGCGAACTCGCAGACTTTTTCTCAACATATTATAGATTCTCCAGACGATACCCAAGTCCGCGGATGGTTGTAATAATCAAAGTCGGGAAACCTTCCAAGCGCTGGCGCAAGCGTTTAATGTGAACATCCACGGTGCGCTCATCTCCTTCATAGTCAATTCCCCATATGCTCTCAATCAGCTCCGCACGGGTGAAGATCCGTCCGGGCGAGCCAGCGAGCATGAACAACAGCTCACACTCCTTCTTTTTTAATTCGATGGTCTTCTCGCCCGCAGATACCTTTAATTCGGCCAGATTAATGCTGGCATCATTAATCTGGATCACGCTGGTCGATGAAATATTGTAGCGCTTCAGCAAGGATTGTACACGCAGCACCAATTCCACAGGATCAAAGGGCTTCACCAAGTAATCATCCGTACCTGCCTGATATCCCTTTACCTTGTCTTTCGACTCCCCTTTCGCGGTCACCATCAGAATCGGAATATCCAGATAGCCACGAACATCCTCAGTCAATTCAAAGCCGTCAATGTGCGGCATCATCAGATCGACAATCAGTAAATCCACCCGGGTGTGCCCGATATAATCAAGAGCCTCTTTGCCGTTCCCGGCTTCCAGCACAGTATAATTGCTGTTCTCGAGGTATAGCCGGATCAGCTTGCGAATATGGGGATCGTCATCTACTACCATAATCGTGTTCAGTGCAACTCACCTCATTTTTATTCGTAACGTAATGATTCCATTGGATCAAGTTTAGCCGCCTTGGAAGAAGGAAGCAAGCCCGCGATGATGCTGATCAGCGTACTTACGCCAAGACCAAACAGCAAGTATACAAAGGTTAAGCGGATCAATTCAATTCCTAAGGCATTGACGATCACACTATTCAATACAGCACTGACTGCAAGTGCCGCTACCACAGCAATAGTACCGCTTAACAAGCCCAGAAGTGCTGATTCTGTGAAGAATATACGTCGAATATCCTTTTTTCTGGCCCCGATTGCCCGCAAAATACCAATCTCACGGGTGCGTTCCACTACGCTGATGTTAAGCACCACCAGAATCATAATTCCTGAGACGAGAAGGGAGATACCGGCTATAGCGGACATCACCCATGAGGCCATTTTTAGATAGGTAGTTACCTTATCCATGATGCTAGCTATGGGCGAGCTGGTAAATCCCGCCGCCTTCACCTCTGCTTTAATCGAAGCCACATCATCCTGATTCGCTGCATAAGCGTTAAGCTGAGTAGGCTGCAACACGAGTTCTTTCTGGCTGAAGGCATCTTCAAGCGTTGCATACGTTACATAAGCTTCGGGTACTGCCACAAAACGACCTTCAGCCGGTTTATATATACCCGAAACCATCAATTCCTTGGCCACTGTAACCGGCTTGTTCCCTGCAGCCATCTCGTTGACATATAGACTCACAGTTTGACCCACAAGGGAGCGATAACTCTCTTTACTGCTCAAGCTTTTGGCATACGCATCCGTCAGCATCACTTCCCCGCTGGCAGGCAGCGCCCCGGCTTCCAGATTATCCGCTTTAACAGCCTCCGTTAACGTCCCCAGTGTTGCAAGCTCCTTATTCTTTTTATTCCATACGATATTGCTTTTCCCGTTTATTGTGGCCAACTTCTCAATTCTTTCCACATGCTTAAGTCCGCTAATGGTCGTAATTTCCTTTTCGGTGAACGGCTCTGACATGATTTTGGGAGGACCGGCCTGCACCTCCGCTTCACCCTCCGCAGTTTTAACCACATCGATCAGCCGCGGGTTCAGATTGGAATTAATTTCATCGTTAATATAGCCCGTGACTCCATTGCCAAGCGAAAGCATCAGAATCACACTCAATATCCCGATTGCTCCGCCTGATGCAACGAGGATATTCCGTTTGGCATTTAAAGTCATATTTTTGAGCGCCAGCTTGAAGGAAGCCGCGAAGCTGAGATTCTTTGCTACCTTCACTTCTGATTCCTTCTCCGGGTGGTAGTGGTCTTTAAGAATGTGATCTCTCTTAATGCTTCCATCCTCTACCTCAACAATTCGGCTCCCGTAATTAGCCACGCGCTGCGAGTGGGTTACCGTAATAATCAGCACGCCTTTTTGGGCAATGGAGTCCAACAGGACAAGAATCTGTTCACTCGTCTCTTGATCAAGTGCTCCGGTCGGTTCATCCGCCAGAATAATATCCGGATTGTTCGCAAGAGCCCGTGCAATCGCCACCCGCTGCTTCTGCCCGCCTGATAACTGGTTAGGACGTTTGGTCAAATGATCCTTCAGACCAACTTCGGTCAAAATTTCCTTGGCACGTCGTATCCGTTCTTTGGCCCCATGGTCCGTCATCTGCATGGCGATTGTCACATTCTCCAGCACGGACAGATGTGAAATCAAGTTAAAGCTTTGAAAAATAAAACCGATTCTATCCTTCCGATAGGCATCCATTTCGACTTCCTTCATCGCCCGGAGTGTCTTTCCCTGCACGATGATGTCCCCTTCATAATCGGAATCCATTCCTCCGATAATATTCATCAGTGTGGACTTGCCCGATCCCGATTCGCCCAGTATGGATACAAATTCACCGCGTTTAAATTTCAAATTCACATCCCTCAGCACGGACACCTTTTCTTTTCCCGCCAATGTGTACGATTTGCTCACCTTACTAATCTCCAGCAATGTCATCTTCGTTTCCTCCATCTCCTGTGTTTATGTTTGCTCTCTGTGATATTGACACTTTATCAGCCCAATGTGTCCTGAACATGAACTGGAGAATTCCGCAGCCCTTCATTGTCCATCTCATGAAACACAAAAAATCTGCAGCCCAATGGCTACAGATTCTTTGCAACAAGCTTTATCAATTAAAACTGTTTAGCTGCTTCTTTCGCTTTAGCAATGGCTTCATTCTTGATATCCCCTGCTCGCTCTGGCGTATAATGCATACCTTCAACGAGAATACCTTCGAACGACGTGATTCCAATGAATCCCAAGATTTTACGCAAATAACTTTGACCACTTTCCAAAGAAGAAGCCGGGCCCTCCGAGTACATCCCGCCGCTGGCTTGAATATGCACAGCCTTCTTGTTTTCAAGTAGGCCTACCTGTCCATGTTCTGTATAACGGTACGTTTTACCTGCCAGACACAGGCTATTAATATAGTTAAATAATACAGCTGGCAGCGTCAGATTCCACATAGGTGAGGCAAAAACATATTTATCTGCCGCGACAAACTGATCGCAAATTTCATGGATGCGGGTAAACTTCGTTCGCTCACCTTCGGTCAGCTGATCCATTGTCACTCCAGCACGTGTTTTGGATAACGCATTAATAATATCGGCATCAAAAGTCGGAATATTCATTTGGAACAAGTCCAAATGTACGATTTCATCCTGCGGGTTCTCAGCACGATATGTGTCAATAAATTCTTTACCCACAGCCAAACTGTAGGATTCTGAAGCTTCAAGCGGGTGAGCTGTAATATACAATACGGTTGTCATAATATAGTTTCCTCCAAGTTTATCTTTTTTCTAGAGCACAGCTTAGTTTTTGATGAAAGTCAGCTGATCCAGCAGATTTCTGATTTCATACCTGGATCAGGAAGAAATCAGGCTATCTGACGGTCATAAGTTGATCCTCTTTTTGACTAAACTGATTACAGTATACAAGGGTACTACTGACAGCGTTATGTCAGTAGTGTTTTTTTTATTTTTTTATAACTAAAAATATTGACAATTTCGTCCGTTGTAATATTGTAGTTATAACAGAGGTGATTTCAAATGAGGCATCTTAGCAGTCGGTTCACAATGGCGGTCCATACTATATATTTTATTGCATATACGCCAGAGGAATGTACAGGTGATTTCATAGCCAGCAGTGTAAAAGCCAATCCTGTAGTCATCCGAAATTGTTAAAAAAAGCTAGACTTGTAGAGGTTCGACCTGGAGTAGGCGGTGCCTATTTAAAAAAAGAAGCCAGCCAAATTACACTCCTGGATGTATATCTTGCGGTCGATCTTGTTGAAGATAATCAACTTTTTCATTTCCACAAACCAAAATCGGAGTGTGAAATTGGACAATTAATGGAAAATGTACTTCGACAGGAGCTTGCTGTCGCACAAAATGCGCTGGAGCAGCAGATGCAACGAACCACCATTCAAGATCTTCTGAATAAACTAAGGTAAGTCCATTGAACCTTTTTCCTTTTTTTGTAATTAAATTAATTATAACCATTATTATTACAACAAGCTTTTCTGTTTCCATTTCCCTTTGAATATGCATAGCAAAAGAGCAGTCTATTTCAAAAGCCCTCTTTTGCTTTTTGTATAGATCACATTCTTCCTAACGATTGGAGCGGTAGCAAACATGAAAATTGGCGTAATTGGCGCAACCGGAAAAGCAGGAATTCTGGTTGTAAACGAAGCATTGCAAAGAAACCATCAGGTTGTAGCCATTGTCCGTAATGCGAGTAAATTGCAAGAAAAAAACGTTGTAGTCATTGAAAAAGATATTATCGACTTGGAAGCGGCAGATATTCAAGGGTTAGATGTATTGGTTAATGCCTTTGGAGCTCCGTTTGGACAAGAACACTTATTTGTTGTTGCCATGGAGAGACTGATCGAAATTTTGAAGCAATCTCCTTCTACCCGATTGATTGTAATTGGCGGCGCAGGGAGTCTGTATACCGATGAAAGTTTGACTACACGCTTGATTGATCTCATGGAAGTTATGGAGGATATTCCAGAGGAAGTTAAACCAACGGGAAGAAATGCAGCTAAGAGCTTCGAATTGCTACAAGCGTCCAGTGAAATACAATGGACTTATATAAGTCCACCACCGTTTTTTGATGCTGAAGGTCCCAGAACACGCTCTTATCAGAAAGGGAAGGATATTCTGATCAAAAATAGCAAAGGGAATAGCTATGTTAGCTATTCAGATTTTGTGATCGCCTTACTTGATGAGATCGAACAACCCCAGCATACGAATGCACGCTTCACTGTCGTTTCTGAAGAAACATAAAACATGATGCGCACCTCTTGGGAATTCATCAGATTCTAAGGGGTGCGCTTTACATCGGTCAGTAGCGTTTTCTCATCCTTTCAATCTCTTCTTTTACACGAATTTTCAGTGACTCTGGTTCAAGAACAATAACCTGCGATCCCCAGCCAAGCACCCAATTCAATATCTCCTCCGGACGATTAACCCGATAATTTACATCGTATCCATCAGCATGCAGCCGACTGTTCTCTATGTAATAGTTGTTTGAGTTCTCCACCTTATCTGCGATATCAGCATTGAAGCGAAGACACACCACATCATGGCCAATGCCGATTGGCTGATACTCATGCAAATTAAAGTCAGTTGGGATCTGATATCCATAATTTGTAATGACAGGATTAATTATTCGCATTATTCGAAAATGGCGAACGTCCTGGCGTAGATCACAATTAGCGACTAACATCCACATTCCATTTACCAGAACCAACCCATAAGGCGCAACAGTACGAAATGTTGCACGATTACCTTTGCCGTCAGCCAGATTTTTATGATATTCAAAGCGAATTTTCTTTCCCTCAAGAATAGCTAAGCGAATCGTCTCAATATTCGATTTTTCACGCTCTACAATTCTCGGCTCCTCTGGATGAATGAGACGTATACCACTACGAACACGCGCCGTCTCCTCTTTAAGAGTCTTAGGTAATAATGCTTCAATTTTCCCCCGCGAAGCGCGGGCATTTTTGCCATAATGATGATCAAAGCGCTGCTCTATAAAATCAGCACCAATAATTAAGGCCACGGCTTCTTCTAAAGTAAAACTGACTGGTGGTAGAAAGTAACCTTCAATTAGCGAGTATCCTACTCCCGGTGAGCCCGATACAGGTACGCCTGCCTCACTAAGCGCCTGAATATCACGATAAATCGTTCTGACACTGGTTTCAAATGTTTTAGCCAGATCCTCTGCTCTCATTACCTCGCCTCGCTGGAGTTCCAATACAATGGCGAATAGACGATCCGTCTTGTTCAATTCGTTCCCTCCTCTATCTCTTGTAACTAACTTAGTTTTAAATAAGCGAATTGTCAAATGAAAAGCTAGTGCTTATTCCTCTGTCGTTCGTTCTTTATTTATTGGGAAAAATCAAATATAAAATGTTATATTAGGTTCAACGCATACATAGTGCCTCAACTCAGAAAGGAGCTGTATGGATATTGAGATTAAGACCTAAGGAAACTGATCCCAGGGTGGTACGCACCAGAAAACTTCTGCTTGACGCGTTCCTTTCGCTGATGGCAGAGAAGGATTTTAATGTCATCAGCGTTCGAGACATCACGTCTAGAGCCAGTGTCAATCGGGCTACATTTTACGCTCATTTCAGTGATAAGTATGAACTACTTGAATCGTTCCTTGTTCATTCATTTGAAACCTTCATGGTCGATAGTTTACCTGATCAGGATGATCTGACAGAGCAGCATCTTGTTCAGTTAATTCTAATCATGTGCGAGTATCACCGAAATATGAGCAGCCATTATAAGCGAAGCTACAACACGGTCATTCCATTGATGGAGTCCACAATTCATAAACAATTAGAAGGTATTTTTATCAAATGCACCCATCAAAATGTACAAACAGAGGCAGAGAAGCGCAAGCTGGAGTGGACGGCCACCATGATAAGCTGGTCGATTTACGGTGTAGCCGCCCGTTGGAACAATGAGGGAAGAAAAGTGGAAGCAGAAAAGTTCGCTCAAGAGGTCGCGCCGTTTATTTTATACGGGTTGCCGTATTCCTTGCAACACTTAAAGCCATAAACCAGTGATACTTACCCGACAATATTTGAGAAGAGTTGTTTAAGTGACACATGAACTCTTTTGACGGTTGTTGTTAACCCGTTGTCGAACTATGATTACAATAGATGTTGCTTAAGCAGCATATTATAAATAACGGTCCATCATCAGAAAGGGGCAAATGATATGAGTCAAGCTAAATACACAGAGCCGAAGGCCACTAATCCATCATCTACAACGGATCGGCAAAAGAACACAGAGGCAAGGGAGAGCGTATCGCAGCAGAAGATTCGCAATGACAGTAAGCTCATTGCGTTGGATACGCAGGAGCTGGCAGGCATATGTGAATTGAATGGAGTGTGTCACTAATGGCTACCTCAACGAATTCTCAAGACAGCACACTTGTTACTGTAGACGTCTGGTCTGATATCGCCTGCCCATTCTGTTACATGGGAACGACTGCACTACAACAGGCAATTGATCAATTCGAGCATGGTCACTCTGTTCAAGTAGTGTACCATAGCTTCCAACTTAATCCTGAATTACCGGAAGAATATGCACAATCCGCCAACGAATTTCTGGCCCACGAGATGCGAGTTCCCGTAGCACAGGCTGCCGCGATGAATCAAGAGCTTAGCGTTCGTGCTGCGACACTTGGACTGAAATTCCAGACCGATTCTATGATTTTGACTAACACCAGAAGGGCACATCGCCTAATTCATTTCGCACGTAAGCATGGACAACAAGTAGAGATGGTGAAGCGGTTGTTCCGTGCCCATTACACCGACAGCCTGCATATTGGACATTACGATGTGCTAGCTGATCTGGCTGATAAGGTTGGCCTCGACAGACAGAAAGCACTGGCTACACTTGAGAGTGATGCATTTGAAGATGCTGTGAAGGCAGATCTTAGTCATGCACAGAAGCTGGGAATAAAGGGAGTGCCGTTCATTCTTCTTAATGGCAAATACACCTTAACGGGCGCACAGCCTGTGGGGAGCTATTTGAAGGCGTTGCAAGCTGCTTGGGAGGATCGCATTAATCAATAATTCGGTGACTTCAGTGGTGTTAGTATTAAATTTTCCAATTGCTTTATGGGACAATGAGCAGAAACAAGCAGAGCCTTGTTCGTTTTTGCTGTAGATGGCTTTACTTATTGCAAAAATGAGCGACGCCTGATTGACTCCAACGAAATCAATCTATCAAAACAAAGAAATTAGTTGAAATCGCTGAACTTCCAAATAATAAGAACACTTGTTCCTTTGTATCCATCTGTAGAATAATAACCTATAGCCTCAATTATCCCTCATCCTTCCTTTATATTGAAGTGCGCGATCAAAAATCGGCACGTTCAACGATAGAGGGAGGATTTTTCCTGTATCTAAAGGAATATTTATCAATTTTTTATCTAAAGTTGTTTTTTAGAAAGTTCTTCCCATTTCATTATGAGAGGAGATGTTTAGCATGAGTCATGACTCAAAAACAGGTATACATGTCGAAAAAGGATTTAGTCGCTACGTTCACGCTTGCTTGTATCATGCCAGTCGAGACTTTTTTAGGAAAGCAGATCGGGACTTTTATTATACAGTGCCATTAAATGAGAATACTGACTTGTATCTCACCATCAATATCTTCCCATCCTCAACTATATATGAGGAAACACAGGAAGAGCTATACCATGCCGTCCAGCAGTTAAGTTTAACCGAAAAAAAACTACTATTCCTCAAATATATTGAAAAAAGAACAGATAGCGAAATTGGAAAAAAACTTGGAGTCACCCAACAAGCTGTGAACAAGGCCAAACACATGATATTGGACAAACTTAAAAGCAAGTTGGAATTGTAACGCCCTTTTTTGTATTCATGTTCGTGCCCCTCCCTCCTCTCTGAGCCACATATCTTGTGGGAAGGGAGGAAATCTAATATGTCCAAAATAATGAATCTTATTGAGCGGGCCCAAATTGGTGACAAACAAGCAGAAGAAGAGTTATTGACCCGTTATGAACGATTAATCCATAAATATGCTTGGCATAATGGGCAATATAACGAAGATTGTAAGCAGCATTTAGTAATTACATTCATGTTAGCTATCCGTCGCTTTGATCTTAGCCGCTACCACTGATTGATTGAATATTCTATCAAATACCAAATTTTTGTTGTTGGTTGTTTTTATTTATCTTATCCCCAATTAAGTATAGAGAGATATGTTACATGAATAGCTTATGCAACTATCTCTCTGTAATAAAATCTTAGGAAAATTAACGCTCCTTGATAACTTTATATGTTCTAGTTTCAAGTACTTTCCTCTTGCCTCTGTTAACAACAGAAGCGACTTAGCGGAAGCGCCACAATGATCGGGTCATTCTCTTAAATGGCCAGATTTGAGCGACCTACTCTCCGGCTAAAATCATCCTGTGGTGGGGTGAATCGCCATAATTGACAAGAGGGATTATGATACTTCTGCCCGGCCAGCGTCACTGCATTGGGGGCAGCCCGCTCGGATGAGGGGGAGCTTCGTCAGAAAGAAGGAGCTATGATGCTGACTTACCCTCAGCAGCTTGAAACAACACTTAACCTTAAACCTTTGGAAATGAAAATCATGATAATTTTTTCTTATTATGCGCAAGGTCCACCGCGGCACGTATACATATCCATTTGAAAGGAGTTCTTTGTCATGCCAGAACAAGCTATTCCATTTCTCGAAGATACGAAGCATCTCCTTACATCCATGTTTCAAAATTATCCTGAAGTCGTTAATGTTCCACAACTCTGCGAGATGCTCGGGGGTATTAGCATTAAAAGCGCATATAAGCTTTTACAAGAGAACCGCATTCCCCACTTTAAAATCGGACGAACATACAAGATACCCAAAATTCATATTATTGCCTACCTCCAATCATTGATACACTCACCAGAAATAAACGCAAAAATAACTTCAGCGCTTTAACGCATTGAACTTATTATTTTACTATGATATAATCATGGTGTCAATGGTAGGTATGCGGGCTGCTAATCAAAGGAGGAGCGGTTATGATAGCAGGCCACCTACAAGAGAAAAAAGGCCTTTTTTATATCGTTTTGAATAGTAAAGATGAAAATGGCAAACGAAAGCCAAAGTGGATTCCTACGGGGCTCAAGGTAAAAGGAAACAAGAGAAAAGCAGAGATCATGCTTCAGGAAGCCAGAAAGAATCATCACATGGAGGAACAAGTGCTCGCGGAAGAAGCCAATCAACATGCTTTAAAAGCAAAAGCTGCCTCTACACATGATGATAACAAAAGGCTGTTTGCAGCCTTTATGCTACAATGGCTAGAGATGATGAAGAACAGTATAGAGCTTATCACCTACATCTCTTATTCAAACGCTGTTAAAGGCCGCATAGAGCCATATTTCCGTGAGAAAGGGATGATGTTAGAGGATTTGACTACGGAGGATATTCAGACCTTCTACACCCATGAGATGAATGTACGAGGTGTAAGCCCCAATACCGTTATTCATTACCATGCGAATATCCGCAAGGCCCTTCAGTATGCAATGAAGACTAAACTGATTGTAGCAAATCCTGCCGACCTAGTAGAACGTCCGAAAAAGAACAATTATGTCGCAAGCTTTTACAATGCCCACGAGCTGAATCAACTTCTGGCAGTAATTCAGGGTGAAAAAATTGAGCTTGCCATTATCCTTGCTTCTTTTTACGGGCTAAGACGAAGTGAAGTCGTGGGGTTAAAATGGTCAGCAATTGATTTAACTAATCGAACCATTACAATTAAGCATACCGTTACTTCTGGCACGTTAAACGGTAAATTCATTGAAATTGCAAAAGATCGTACCAAGAACAAAGCAAGTCGCCGCACGCTGCCGCTGGTGGACACGTTCTATGAACTACTGATCCGTATTAAGGAACAACAAGAAGTTCATCGCTCATCTTATGGCATTACTTACTGCACAAACTACCTGGAGTATATTTATGTCGATGCATTAGGGCAGCGTATTAAGCCAGGCTACATTACACAGCATTTCCCCATTTTGCTGGGGAGGCACAAGTTTAGGCGTATTCGGTATCACGATCTCCGTCATAGCTGCGCCAGTCTACTACTTGCCAACGGTGTAGGCATGAAGGAAGTTCAGGAATGGCTCGGCCACAGTGATTACGCGACAACGGCGAATATTTACTCACACTTAGAGTACAATTCCAAGATATCCTCAGCTCAAGCAATGAGTGAGGTGCTTAAACTCAAATAAAAAAAGCCCACTAGAGAATGTCTCTAATGAACTCTTTTTGTTAATACCGGCGAGAGGACTCGAACCTCCACGGTTTCCCACTCGATTTTGAGTCGAGCGCGTCTGCCATTCCGCCACGCCGGCAAAATATAATGTCTTCCATCGCTCCTCTGGACAAAGGAGAGAACTACAGGAGAGAACTTTTGAAACACTTTTTAAAGAATCCAGTCATACCAAGTCTTTAGCGGTTATTTCTTCGACTTACGCTCACGATTTTGAGTCGAGCGCGTCTGCCATTCCGCCACGCCGGCAAAATATAATGTCTTCCATCGCTCCTCTGGACAAAGGAGAGAACTACAGGAGAGAACTTTTGAAACACTTTTTAAAGAATCCAGTCATACCAAGTCTTTAGCGGTTATTTCTTCGACTTACGCTCACGATTTTGAGTCGAGCGCGTCTGCCATTCCGCCACGCCGGCATATTCAATTATGGAGGCGCCACCCAGATTTGAACTGGGGAATAAAGCTTTTGCAGAGCTTTGCCTTACCACTTGGCTATGGCGCCAGAATATTACAAAGCGGACGACGGGAATCGAACCCGCGACCCTCGCCTTGGCAAGGCGATGCTCTACCGCTGAGCCACGTCCGCATTAAGATGGCTGGGGATATAGGATTTGAACCTATGCATGACGGAGTCAAAGTCCGTTGCCTTACCGCTTGGCTAATCCCCATTAAAAAGAAAAGGGCGGCCGATGGGGCTTGAACCCACGAATGCCGGAGTCACAGTCCGGTGCGTTAACCACTTCGCCACGACCGCCACAAGGGCAAAAAAAATTTGGCAGGGGCAGCAGGAATTGAACCCACACCAACGGTTTTGGAGACCGTTGTTCTACCTTTAAACTATGCCCCTATAAAACTGGTGGAGGATGATGGATTCGAACCACCGAACCCGTAAGGGAGCAGATTTACAGTCTGATGCGTTTGGCCACTTCGCTAATCCTCCAAAAATGGTGCCGGCGAGAGGACTTGAACCCCCAACCTACTGATTACAAGTCAGTTGCTCTACCAGTTGAGCTACACCGGCACATAAATTATACAATTAAAAGTGGCTCGGGACGGAATCGAACCGCCGACACGAGGATTTTCAGTCCTCTGCTCTACCGACTGAGCTACCGAGCCTTATTCTAAGGCTCTTCGACAAACGAATTATAACTAAAATGGCGGAACTGACGGGATTCGAACCCGCGATCTCCTGCGTGACAGGCAGGCATGTTAGGCCTCTACACCACAGTTCCAAAAGGATTTCCTTAAGGAAATTAATTGCGGGGACAGGATTTGAACCTGTGACCTTCGGGTTATGAGCCCGACGAGCTACCGAACTGCTCCACCCCGCGACAATAATAAGTATTTATTTTTCAAATGGTGGAGGCTGAGGGGCTCGAACCCCCGACCCTCTGCTTGTAAGGCAGATGCTCTCCCAGCTGAGCTAAGCCTCCACAATGCGACACTTCACATATTATACCATTATAATTTTTTTATTTCAAGCTCTTTTATACAGTAATTAATGACCCGTAGGGGAATCGAACCCCTGTTACCTCCGTGAAAGGGAGGTGTCTTAACCGCTTGACCAACGGGCCATACAAAAAATAATATCTGGCGGAGAGAGAGGGATTCGAACCCTCGAGACGCTTTTGGCGCCTACACGATTTCCAATCGTGCTCCTTCGGCCAACTCGGACACCTCTCCATATGGCTCCCCGAACAGGACTCGAACCTGTGACAACTCGATTAACAGTCGAGTGCTCTACCAACTGAGCTATCAGGGAATAAAAAATTCATTCAAGGTATTACACCCTGAAAACTGGATCCGAAACTCCATTGCGTTCTATCTTTAGGATAAGCCCTCGACCGATTAGTATTGGTCAGCTCCATGCATTACTGCACTTCCACCCCCAACCTATCTACCTCGTCGTCTTCAAGGGGTCTTACATACTGGGAAATCTCATCTTGAGGGGGGCTTCACGCTTAGATGCTTTCAGCGCTTATCCCTTCCGTACATAGCTACCCAGCGGTGCTCCTGGCGGAACAACTGGTACACCAGCGGTACGTCCATCCCGGTCCTCTCGTACTAAGGACAGCTCCTCTCAAATTTCCTACGCCCACGACAGATAGGGACCGAACTGTCTCACGACGTTCTGAACCCAGCTCGCGTACCGCTTTAATGGGCGAACAGCCCAACCCTTGGGACCTACTTCAGCCCCAGGATGCGATGAGCCGACATCGAGGTGCCAAACCTCCCCGTCGATGTGGACTCTTGGGGGAGATAAGCCTGTTATCCCCAGGGTAGCTTTTATCCGTTGAGCGATGGCCCTTCCATGCGGTACCACCGGATCACTAAGCCCGACTTTCGTCCCTGCTCGACTTGTAGGTCTCGCAGTCAAGCTCCCTTCTGCCTTTGCACTCTTCGAATGATTTCCAACCATTCTGAGGGAACCTTGGGGCGCCTCCGTTACTCTTTAGGAGGCGACCGCCCCAGTCAAACTGCCCACCTGACACTGTCCTCGCACCGGATCACGGTACCAAGTTAGAACCTAGATACGATCAGGGTGGTATCCCAAGGATGCCTCCTCTCAAGCTGGCGCTCAAGTCTCTCAGGCTCCCACCTATCCTGTACAGATCGTACCCAAATTCAATATCAAGCTGCAGTAAAGCTCCATGGGGTCTTTCCGTCTTGTCGCGGGTAACCTGCATCTTCACAGGTATTAAAATTTCACCGGATCTCTCGTTGAGACAGCGCCCAAGTCGTTACGCCATTCGTGCGGGTCAGAATTTACCTGACAAGGAATTTCGCTACCTTAGGACCGTTATAGTTACGGCCGCCGTTTACTGGGGCTTCGGTTCATAGCTTCGCCCTAAAAGGACTTACCACTCCCCTTAACCTTCCAGCACCGGGCAGGCGTCAGCCCGTATACTTCGCCTTGCGGCTTCGCACAGACCTGTGTTTTTGCTAAACAGTCGCTTGGGCCTTTTCACTGCGGCCCCCTCGGGCTATTCACCCTACCGAGGCACCCCTTCTCCCGAAGTTACGGGGTCATTTTGCCGAGTTCCTTAACGAGAGTTCTTCCGCGCGCCTTAGAATTCTCTTCTCGCCTACCTGTGTCGGTTTGCGGTACGGGCACCTTCTCCTGGCTAGAGGCTTTTCTTGGCAGTCTGAGATCATGACCTTCGCTACTACAATTTTCGCTCCCCATCACAGCCCAGCCTTACGATGTGCGGATTTGCCTACACACCAGCCTCACTGCTTAGACGGACATCCATCAGTCCGCGTCACTACCCTACTGCGTCACCCCATCGCTCATAACGGATTACGGTGGTACAGGAATTTCGACCTGTTGTCCTTCGACTACGCCTTTCGGCCTCGCCTTAGGTCCCGACTTACCCTGAGCGGACGAACCTTCCTCAGGAACCCTTAGGCTTTCGGCGGATCTGATTCTCACAGATCTTTTCGTTACTCATACCGGCATTCTCACTTGAATGCAGTCCAGCGCTCCTTACGGTACACCTTCAACCCGCATTCAACGCTCCCCTACCCCTGATACCTAAGTATCAAGCCATAGCTTCGGTGGCGTGTTTAGCCCCGTTACATTTTCGGCGCAGAGTCACTCGACCAGTGAGCTATTACGCACTCTTTCAATGGTGGCTGCTTCTAAGCCAACATCCTGGTTGTCTGTGCAACTCCACATCCTTTCCCACTTAACACACACTTGGGGACCTTAGCTGATGGTCTGGGCTGTTTCCCTTTCGACAATGGATCTTAGCACTCACTGTCTGACTCCCGGAACCAAGTCTATGGCATTCGGAGTTTGACTGAGCTTGGTAACCCTTGCGGGCCCCGCACCCAATCAGTGCTCTACCTCCACGACTCTTATTCCGAGGCTAGCCCTAAAGCTATTTCGGGGAGAACCAGCTATCTCCGGGTTCGATTGGAATTTCTCCGCTACCCCCACCTCATCCCCGCATTTTTCAACATGCGTGGGTTCGGGCCTCCAGTGCGTGTTACCGCACCTTCACCCTGGACAGGGGTAGATCACCCGGTTTCGGGTCTACGTCCACGTACTCAAGTCGCCCTATTCAGACTCGCTTTCGCTACGGCTACAGTTTTTCACCTTAACCTTGCACGGGAACGTAACTCGCCGGTTCATTCTACAAAAGGCACGCCATCACCCATAGATCGGGCTCTGACTTCTTGTAAGCACACGGTTTCAGGATCTATTTCACTCCCCTTCCGGGGTGCTTTTCACCTTTCCCTCACGGTACTGCTTCACTATCGGTCGCCAGGGAGTATTTAGCCTTGGCAGATGGTCCTGCCGGATTCATACGGGGTTTCACGTGCCCCGCACTACTCGGGATCCGTCTCGGAGGGAACAGGTTTTGAACTACAGGGCTTTTACCTTCTCTGGCGGGCCTTTCCAGACCTCTTCATCTAACCGGTTCCTTTGTAACTCCATGTGAGACGTCCCACAACCCCAAGGAGCAAGCTCCTTGGTTTGGGCTAATCCGCGTTCGCTCGCCGCTACTGACGGAATCACTATTGTTTTCTCTTCCTCAGGGTACTTAGATGTTTCAGTTCCCCTGGTATGCCTCTGTTCTGCCTATGTATTCAGCAGAAAGTGACTGTCGATGAAGACAGCCGGGTTTCCCCATTCGGACATCCCCGGATCAAAGCTTGCTTACAGCTCCCCGAGGCTTTATCGTTGTTCGCCACGTCCTTCGTCGGCTCCTGGCGCCTAGGCATCCTCCGTGTGCTCTTTGTAGCTTAACCTAGCATTTACTTCGTAAATGCGATTTGCTTTGAATTTCGGTTCCACACGAATGTGTGAATGAAATTCAAGGCAGCTACCTTTATTTCACTTGTTTACACAAGATCAGCGTAAAGGAATATTCTAAAACGCAATTTCGTTTCGGTATCCAGTTTTCAAGGTGCAATTCGCTTCAAAGAAGCGAAACCCGATGAATATTTCGGTTCCACACGGATGTGTGAATGAAACATTCGTCGAAGCTAGAGAGTTTGAGCTCTCAAAACTGAGCAACGAGTGAGTAAGTGTTTGAAGCTTACGCTTCATATTTGAATGTTTCCGTTGCAGGAAACGATTCTCCATAGAAAGGAGGTGATCCAGCCGCACCTTCCGATACGGCTACCTTGTTACGACTTCACCCCAATCATCTACCCCACCTTCGGCGGCTGGCTCCCTTGCGGGTTACCCCACCGACTTCGGGTGTTGTAAACTCTCGTGGTGTGACGGGCGGTGTGTACAAGACCCGGGAACGTATTCACCGCGGCATGCTGATCCGCGATTACTAGCAATTCCGACTTCATGCAGGCGAGTTGCAGCCTGCAATCCGAACTGAGACCGGCTTTTCTAGGATTCGCTCCAGATCGCTCTTTCGCTTCCCGTTGTACCGGCCATTGTAGTACGTGTGTAGCCCAGGTCATAAGGGGCATGATGATTTGACGTCATCCCCACCTTCCTCCGGTTTGTCACCGGCAGTCTGCTTAGAGTGCCCAGCTTGACCTGCTGGCAACTAAGCATAAGGGTTGCGCTCGTTGCGGGACTTAACCCAACATCTCACGACACGAGCTGACGACAACCATGCACCACCTGTCTCCCCTGTCCCGAAGGAAAGGCCTATCTCTAGACCGGTCAGGGGGATGTCAAGACCTGGTAAGGTTCTTCGCGTTGCTTCGAATTAAACCACATACTCCACTGCTTGTGCGGGTCCCCGTCAATTCCTTTGAGTTTCAGTCTTGCGACCGTACTCCCCAGGCGGAATGCTTAATGTGTTAACTTCGGCACCAAGGGTATCGAAACCCCTAACACCTAGCATTCATCGTTTACGGCGTGGACTACCAGGGTATCTAATCCTGTTTGCTCCCCACGCTTTCGCGCCTCAGCGTCAGTTACAGCCCAGAGAGTCGCCTTCGCCACTGGTGTTCCTCCACATATCTACGCATTTCACCGCTACACGTGGAATTCCACTCTCCTCTTCTGCACTCAAGCTCCCCAGTTTCCAGTGCGACCCGAAGTTGAGCCTCGGGATTAAACACCAGACTTAAAGAGCCGCCTGCGCGCGCTTTACGCCCAATAATTCCGGACAACGCTTGCCCCCTACGTATTACCGCGGCTGCTGGCACGTAGTTAGCCGGGGCTTTCTTCTCAGGTACCGTCACTCTTGTAGCAGTTACTCTACAAGACGTTCTTCCCTGGCAACAGAGCTTTACGATCCGAAAACCTTCATCACTCACGCGGCGTTGCTCCGTCAGGCTTTCGCCCATTGCGGAAGATTCCCTACTGCTGCCTCCCGTAGGAGTCTGGGCCGTGTCTCAGTCCCAGTGTGGCCGATCACCCTCTCAGGTCGGCTACGCATCGTCGCCTTGGTAGGCCTTTACCCCACCAACTAGCTAATGCGCCGCAGGCCCATCCATCAGTGACAGATTGCTCCGTCTTTCCTCCTCTCCCCATGCAGGGAAAGGATGTATCCGGTATTAGCTACCGTTTCCGGTAGTTATCCCAGTCTGAGGGGCAGGTTGCCTACGTGTTACTCACCCGTCCGCCGCTAGGTTGTTTGAGAAGCAAGCTTCTCAAACAACCCCGCTCGACTTGCATGTATTAGGCACGCCGCCAGCGTTCGTCCTGAGCCAGGATCAAACTCTCCATTAAAGACCAACCGAAGCTGGTTTATAGAAAGAGCGATTCGCTCATTTTGAAACTGACGAGATAAAATATCTCATTGTTCGCTTCCATTTTATACAGCCTGACGGCATGTACCAAAATCTCAGCGTTGGATTTTGCAAGCAAAATCCGTACTCACTCGTTGTTCAGTTTTCAAAGATCAAACCTACATCATATCTTGCTTTTGCCTTACTTCGTTTCACCACCGCGTCTCAGCGGCGACTTAAATAATGTAACACATAACCTCATTTTACGTCAAGCATTTTTCAAAATTTTATTTTCATGCTTGTTTGCAACATATTTATCCTGCTGTAAACAGGTCTAAATTATTCATGCTGTTTAATGGGGCGAGTTATAACTTAGCATATCTTTTATAAACTCGTCAACCTTTAACGACAATTTTTATGTTTTGATCGTCAATGTGGTTCTATTACGCATAAAAAAAGGAAGAAAAATCCGTTATAACGGATTTTCCTCCCACTGATTCGATGTATCCATTAAATAAGGGAATAACGTAATTCAATATGGTTTCCGCGATTCCTGAGATTCCCGCCAGCCGATTCTCTGATCAATGAGCGGTATACGAGCTTACGTAGCACTACGGTAAGATCCAGTTGAAGATTTTTTAGCTCAGGATGATTAATAAGCTCACCTATGGACCAAGGTTCCCGTCTGCTGCCTAAAATGCGGAATAGTAGTGCTGAGCACCCCTCCATTTTAGACATCACTGAAAATTCGCAAGCAAGCAGCACAAGCTCAACCCGCTGCTCAAGAGTTTCCGTACTTAACGTGAGTTCGTTGTATAGCTTGTAGATCGTTCGATCCAACGGCTGTGTCTGAACCCACAAGTGAACCGTTGGATAAATCCCTCGCTCTATAAGCTCAATGGATGCCCAATGATCCAACGCCTTCAGAATACTCTGATGAGCGTCAATAATCCGACCTTCTCGCATCGCTCTTTTACCATGAACGTAATTAGCCAGAAAACGGGCAAATTCATGAAATTGCTTTTGCTCGCGTAACGGGTCGTTGAATTCGATAATTTCCCGCCTTAAAAGGCTGACCCTTTCATCCTGCTCCCACAGGATGCGGCCTTCCAGTAAATAATCTATTATGTTGGGATGTTCACCGGCGATAATCCACGCTTTCAGACAATCCAGTGTTGCGTACAACACCTGACACCTTAATCCATTAATCAGTAAATGCTGAATGGAACAGGTTGGCTTCCGGATTTCTCCAATAATTAGTATGAGTTCATCCAAATCGTATAGCATGGTTCCATGAAAATATTCGCTCGGCTTTCTATACAAAATAATGCCGATCGAATCCTCCTGCAACAATTCATCATACATCAAGCTTAATTTGGTTAGCTGCACTTCTCCCTCCATACCTGTAAGGCGGCCATTACCGCTAAATTTAGATATATGTGAACATTTCTACATAAAAAAGAAACTTCCTTCTTCAATTCTATAAATTTTATATTTTATTTCAGGTTTTGCAAATTCCTCATTTACTTATTTCTTTTAAAGTATCCCAAGCGGCTTCATCCGCAAAGGTTCGGTTCCAAACACCGATTCCTCCAAGCTTCAATGACTTGGCGAGTTGCACCCTCGCTTTCAGGGATATACGATCCTCCAGCCAAATCTTTTTTACAACGCCATCCTCATTATACTCGACATAGTTCTGGCCTTCTGACGCTCTGAATTTAGGTTTCAGCTTAAATTTCTCGATAATCGCTGCTGTCGACTCCATACCAAGTGATTTAGAGCTAACCTTGATGCTGTCCCCTTTGGATGTTTCAGACCATACACGAGTGTATAGCGGAATGCCTAAGACAACTTTTTGAGATGGTACTTCATCCTCCTGAATGATTCGCTTGATCGACGCTTCCACCCACGGCAGCGAGGCGACAGAACCAGCCTTCGGGCTGGCTGCCCAATGCTCATCATAGGCCATAACCATGAGATAATCCGTAATGGAACCCAATGATTTTCGATCCAGAAAAGCAGACCACATTTCACTTTGAGACTTAGGTGTCACATCTATAGACAATATCAAATCATGTTCACGAGCCATCGGCTTAAGCTCTCGCAAAAATTGGGTGACATTGGGTCCATCCTTCGTATGAACATTTTCAAAGTCAATATTGATACCGTCCAGACCATTTTCCTCGGCAAGTGTAATTATCTGATCTATAATCGACTTTCGTCGTTCAAAGCTAGACAAGGCCTCTGTCGTTAATTCAGGATTAAAGCTGTTGCTCAACAAGCCCCATACTTCCATCCCCTTGCGATGCGCCCAACTGACATAGGCAGGATCCGCTTTGCTTTGTACGGTGCCCTCATTATCTATGACACTGAACCAGGTGGGGCTTACCACATTCACTCCAGGCATAGGGCCAAATTTGGAAGGATCGGGTTTACGATTGTAAACAGCCTCCCAGGCGAGGTTCACAGGTCTCCCCTCCCAGTGCTTCTCGGAGATAGATGGAGTATCTTTAGCCGGAGCAACCGCAAGCTCTTCTCCTTCAAAGACATTGGCTGCCTGCACATATCCAGCGTAGCCGTTATCCAGTTGAACAAAATACCAATCAGCCTGCTTGGACCAAATACGCACCTTCGTTTGTTGAGGTATATCCGTCAAAATAAAAGACAGGCTGGAGGCTTCTTTACGCAAAGCAATTTTGGCATCCTGTCGTCCATCCTTCTTCTCCACGTTCCCCAGTCTGACTTTCTCTCCGGCTTTCATCAGGATAACTGCACCCGTCACTGTGTCTTCATGAACGGATACACCATACACTTCACGGACAGCTTGCATAGGTATATAAACTGATCCACTAATAATCTGGGGAGCTGCGCTGAGCGTATATGATGTTCCATTCAATTCCCCTTGGGGCTTTGAAACGGTCATATGCAGCAAATTTTGCCTCGTAGCCAAAATAATAGTTTGGCTGTCGCCCTCATAACGGATCGCAGGATCAATTTTACTTTGCACAAATTTGAGCGGTACCAGCATGTTCTTGCCTGAGTTTTGGGCTTCATACCCGGTCAGCTTTCCCTGGATAAAAATAGGACGGACACTGCTTTGCCAATCGGGTTTTTCATGCAGTGGATTACCGAACCATACGACAGTAATTGCGCAGATGATCGCTGCGAACAATAGCAAGCTTGCTGCCCCTTTGAAACGTGAACGTTTACGGCGGCGTCTGGAATGATTTCTGGCCAATATTCAACCTCCATTGTCGGAACTTTGAATTACAGGATAACGTAAACTGAACTGGTTACTTAAACAAAAGTTATTTAAACAAAAAAACGCGGTAAATCCCCGCTTGTGGGGAATTTCTCACGTTTCCAACCCATTACAATATATACATATCGTACCAAAAAAAAATCTATTCCTTGTTTCGCTGAATTTCCTTGTTCATACAAGCTTTGCACACTCCGTATAACTCCATACGATGTCCATGCACTTCGAAACCTGTCTCCAACGAGGCATGGTGTTCCACATCAGCCAAGTACGGATAGCTGAAATCCTCAATCTTTCCGCATTTTTCACAAATGATATGATAGTGCTCCGAAACATTGGCATCATAACGACTGGCGTTATCTCCATAGGTCAACTCATGTACCATACCCGCTTCTATAAACATCTTTAAGTTATTGTAAACCGTAGCCACACTCATGCTTGGAAACTTGGATTCGAGCGCACGATATATTTCATCTGCGGTCGGATGCCCCATAGATTCCATCAAATAGTTTAATATGGCATGGCGCTGGGGTGTTATGCGTACACCTGTCTTCTTTAGAAGTTCCAAAGCATGCTGGACGCGAGCTGCCATATATGTCCACCGCCTTATCCCTTACTTACTATTCGCTTTATTACAACCATTTTACATTCTATTCATGTTATAAGGTCTATCCACATTGTACGGTCAATTCAAGTTTCTTGTCAACGCACTGCATTATCGTTGGATGTCTCGTTGGAGGCCCCGGTAGCGGGAGATTCAGCCGAAGGCGTTTTTGATGCATCAGGTATATTCGGTCCTACTGACTCGTCCAAGCCAGGTAGCGATGGCATCAGTAGCCTTTTGATCGTTAAATTACTGTTGCCTTCCACGTTGACCGTATACTTACCTGTCCCATTTTGGCCTGAGATACTTTTACTGTCTATTTTAAAAGGGAAGTCTGATCGAAGGTTACCGTAACTGCTGGACCCCTCCAACTGAAAGTCACCATTCGACGGAAGGTCCAATGCAATATCACCGACGGCACTGTATATTTTCCAATCTCCGCCTACCTGCTCGCTATGAACTTTGATCCCACCATTAAGCGAATTTGCATTCAGCTTTGCTGTGGGATTCAGAACGTTCATGTCACCGTTTTGAGTATCAACCGTAATATCACCTTCCGAGCGGGCAAGCTGGATGTCGCCTATCATCGTGCGCAGCGCAACTGTTCCTTCAATATCCCCTGCCTGCATATCGCCGCGATTGGTTCGAATATCTACATCTCCAGTGATACGATGCAGTTTGACCTGACCGTTCAAGGTGACTCCTTTGACATTGCCGATAGCACCATTAACCGTGAGATTCCCATTTCCGCTCTCAAGCCGGATGCTGTCGATGGCATCTACTCCGTTCAGGGTAATATCCCCGTTGGAGGTTCTGATCTGCATATTAAATCGCCGATCCTCCGGCACTGTAATTAGCATATTCGTACGGGGCTGACGTCTGCTCGATGCTCCGTATGACTGTACCTCCGGACGAATCTGAATGGTCTTGCCATCTGTAGAAGTCAGCGAGGAGGCTTGAGCAATCTTGTCCGCTTCGGCAGCAGGCGCTTGATCCACCCACAAGGTCGCACGTACCTCTACATTGGATACAGGTCGTCTGATCAGCGTTACATCGCCATTGACCGAATCAACTATCAAATCGGACGTCTGCATCGTTACAGGCACCAGGACGCCGCCCATATCATATCGGTTTCCCTTCGCCTGACTAAAATCCATGGACGCCGTGGTCAGATTCAAACTAACCTGGTTCCACAGGTACATATAATGATTTTGTTGGGTCATGGTAAAAACAGCAGCAGTCACTACCAATGCGGAGACAATTCCCTTCAGATCAGGTCTGAAACGCCGTCCGTTGTCGGGCTTGCCCTCCTTGCGGTAGTAAACCCCAAAAAAAACCAGATACTCCAGTCCCCACAGCACAAAAATAACGGGCCACCATACGAGGAGCAAAAGCATATATTCGGTATGCTGGACAACATCCAGGATAAGCAGAACACCTACAGCCATCACCAGAAGCGAAGAGGTGTAGCGCCCGACTCTTATTTTGCGGTGCAAGCCAGCTTCACCCTCTTTCTTTTACCTTTTTATGCTTGACCGACAAGCCGACTTCTCGCAAAAAGGCTAATAGTCCGATCAGCATTAATAAAATAGCTAGCGTCAAAAAGCCATAATCCTCGAAAAAGTTGCCCAGCCAGCGTGGTTTCATACGAAACAGAATCATAAGTCCGCCACCCACCACGAGCAGCACGGCAAAAAACAAGCCTTTCTCCCAAGCATAAAATGGACTGCTTCGCTGTCCTCGTGCATCCATCTGTGCATTACGATCTGGCTTACGGCGATAGCGAACCATATAATCCGCTGATTGTAACACGTCATATACATTATAAAAATATAAAACAGGAATGAACAAGCCGAGCAAAATAAGCAACGGAATGTTAATCCTCAAGCCGTCAGAAACAACATACAGCATCGCAAAAGTATCTAACAAAAGCAATACGATAAAAGTAAGCCCTCTAATGAATAGCCCCAAAAAGAGATGCCCCATTCCGGGTAACAATGCTGCCATTATAATAGAAATACCTTTGCGAAATTTAGCGTATTTAAAACGTTTACCCTGTTTGGGATGTTCCTGCTGTTCCGGCTCCGGTGACTGTTGTCCCTCTCCAGACAGTATCGGTTGTTCCGAGTCCATGCCATCCTCCCCCTTGAATTCCATGCGTGATCCGCAGCAAATCCTCCAATGGTTAGATAGTACCCCAATCGGATTCAAGAGTAACTGGAAAAATTATGTTAAACCCTCATTCCACGGAAACTGCCGCTACATCCTCCCACTGCCTGAGATCGGCAGCAATACGCACCGGATTAAATTCGCGGCGAACCAGCACTTCCAAGGAAACCTCCATGCTTTGCCGATTTGGATGCAGTTCGTGAAAAGGGACATTCTCATGCTCTTTAATCACTATTTTACGTATTTCCACTTTTTCTTGCTCTAAATAAGTCGAAATTTGCTCCAGCAATTGATGGGATGACAATCCGTACAATGTTATAAGATGAGCTTGTCGTCCACGCATATACCGCAATTCAACTTTGTTAAACACCCATAAGTTTAGAAATACAAGTACAGTCGCCGCAATAGATGGAAAATAAAAACCTGCCCCGACTCCAAGGCCAATGGCTGCTACGACCCAGATAGAGGCTGCTGTCGTTAAACCAGTGATGGACTTGCCTGTAAATATAATAGTTCCAGCGCCTAAAAAACCCACTCCCGTAATCACAGCCGTAGCCAAGCGAGCCGGATCAATACGTACATTTGCTTCCTTGATAAAATCGGCAAAGCCGTAAATGGAGAGCAGCATAATAAGCGTCGAGCCGAGACTGACCATAATATGAGTCCTCAAACCAGCCGCATGCTTTGAACGCTCGCGCTCAAAGCCAATGCATCCACCGAGGAGCATGGACAGCAAAAGCCGTAAAATGATATGCGAATTGTCTATAACCCAAGGATTATCCATAAAGCTCCCTTCTCCGGTTATGTTGTACTTCCCTCGCCGGGTTCGTGGTTTCTGTGCTAGTAAGGCTATTTGAGTGCTATTTCACGTTATGCAGGTGGTATGTGGTTAACTCCACGCCCGGAGCCACCTCCACCGCCGATACGGGGCGACAACCATGTTTTCGATAAAGGGCCACTGCAGGAGCATTTAAAGTTCCTGTAGTTACGATAAACAGCGGTATATGATGATATTCATTCAAAACATGCTTCATTAAGGAGTCGGCAATCCCTTTGCGAAAATGATCGGGATGAACCATCATACGTGTAAGAGTGAGCGAGTCGGGTGACTCAGACTGCACCGCCAGCGCCCCTAACAGGTCGCCCTCCTCAATCCAGCCATAAAATGTCTCTCCGCAGCTTCGCAGCGTATCAAACGTATCCAAAAGGGGTGGTATTGCATCAAAACCGATCCGCTCAGCCTCCAGCCTGTAGGCGATATGCTGAAGACGCCATATCTGACTGACCATTTCATCATCTTCCAATGGACATATGCTAATCATGCTGTATCCCTCCTTTTATTCAACAGGGCAGCTATATTACTGTTTTCTATAGGAAAACTCGTAGCATGTCATTGCGCTTCCAAATTCCATACAGCAACTCTAACAGGGCCTATACAAAAAGGGACCTGTCCCTATTAAGACAAGCCCCTTTCAAATCTATGCCATTAGCGGTTTAACACTTCGGTCAGCAGCTTGTTGGCGAGGCCAGGATTTGCTTTGCCCTTGCTCTCCTTCATTACTTGACCAACCAGGAATCCGATGGCCTTCTGCTTGCCAGCTTTGTAATCCTCAACCGACTGCGGGTTAGCCGCTACAACCTGCTCTACGATCGTCAGGATCGCACCCTCGTCGCTGATTTGCACAAGCCCTTTTTCTTCAACAATTTGCTGTGGCAGTTTATCACTCTCCAGCATTTCCTTGAAGACTGTTTTAGCAATTTTACTATTGATCGTTCCCTTCTCCAACAGCCCGATCATTTCACCCAAGCCCCGACCTGTCAGTTTAACCTGTGACAGCTCCACACCGACACTGTTTAAATAGCCGAGCAAATCCCCCATAATCCAGTTGGATACTGCTTTGGCATCCTTCGTGTATTGAAGACTATCCTCGAACAAATCCGCCAGTGGCTTGGAAGACGTAATGACCTGTGCATCATACTCAGGCAAACCATATTCCGAGGTGTAGCGTGCTTTACGTTGGTCAGGCAATTCAGGAATCGAAGCACGAATGCGTTCTTTCCATTCTGTATCAATATGCAGCGTAACAAGATCCGGGTCCGGGAAATAACGATAGTCATGCGCCTGTTCCTTACCGCGCATGGACAGGGTTTTGCCTTGAGCTTCATCCCAACGGCGTGTCTCCTGTACAATCGTTCCGCCTTCCTCCAGCGTCTGCTCCTGGCGGAACTGCTCATACTCCAATCCGCGCTGTACGCCACGGAAGGAGTTCATGTTTTTCAGCTCTGCTTTAGTACCCAACTCTTGCTGTCCATGCGGACGAAGGCTGATGTTCGCGTCGCAGCGAAGCGAGCCTTCCTCCATCTTCACATCGGATACGTCACAATACTGCATAATGGCACGTATCTTTTCCAAGTAAGCCTTGGCTTCCTCCGGTGAAGATATTTCCGGTTCCGAAACGATCTCGACCAACGGTGTACCGACACGGTTAAAATCAACCAAAGACGCATAGCCGCCATCGACGTGTGTTAATTTGCCTGCGTCCTCTTCCAGATGCAGTCGGGTAATACCGATACGCTTTGTCTCACCGTTCACTTCAATATCAATCCAGCCATGCTCGCCGATCGGCTGATCGTATTGCGAGATTTGGTAGGCCTTGGGTGAATCGGGGTAAAAATAGTTTTTGCGGTCAAACTTGCTCACATCAGCAATCGTACAATTAAGCGCCATCGCCGCTTTCATCGCATAATCAACGGCCTGACGGTTTAATACCGGCAGTACCCCCGGATGTCCAAGACAAATGGGACATGTGTGCGAGTTTGGCGGTGCTCCGAAGGATGTCGAGCATCCGCAAAATATTTTAGACTTCGTATGCAGTTCCACATGGACTTCCAGTCCGATGACCGTCTCATATTTGGATGTAGTTGTAGACATAAATAGGTTCCCTCCTTTTCGGCAAATTACAGCTGCGGACGCTGCTTGTGAAATTCGGTATTTTGTTCAAATGCATGCGCTACACGCAGCACGGAAGACTCGTCAAAGGCTTTTCCGATAATTTGCAGTCCAACCGGCAATCCATCTGCAAGACCACAAGGGATGCTGATGGCTGGCACTCCAGCCAAGCTCACCGGAATCGTCAAGATATCGTTTAAATACATCGTTAATGGATCATCCACTTGCGAACCGATTTTAAAAGCCGTGGTCGGCGCAGTAGGTCCAATAATGACATCATATTGTTCAAACACACGATCAAAATCCTGTTTGATCAGTGTACGCACTTTTTGAGCTTTCAAGTAGTAAGCATCATAGTACCCGGAACTCAGCGCATAGGTGCCCAGCATAATCCGGCGCTTCACCTCGGGGCCAAAGCCCTGCGTGCGGGATTGATGGTACAAATCCAGCAGGTTGTCTGGATTGTCTGCACGTACGCCATAGCGTACACCGTCAAAACGGGCCAGATTGGACGATGCTTCGGATGAAGCCAGCAGATAGTATGTGGCTACCGCATATTCGGTGTGCGGAAGAGAAACTTCTTCCCATACCGCGCCCAGTCCTTCCAGCGTTTTCAGTGCGTCCAGCACCTTTTCCTTGACCTGTGGATCGACACCCTCACCCAGATACTCCTTAGGTACAGCAATACGAAGCCCTTTTACATCTCCAGTCAAAGCGTTCAAGTAATCAGGAACGTCTACCTTCGCAGAAGTGGAGTCCTTCTGATCATAGCCTGCAATGGCTTGCAGGACGTACGCCGAATCCTGAACATTTTTCGTAATCGGTCCAATTTGGTCCAAAGAGGAAGCAAAGGCTACCAGGCCAAAACGTGATACCAGACCATAGGTTGGCTTCAAGCCCACTACGCCACAATAGGACGCAGGCTGGCGAATGGATCCACCTGTATCCGAGCCGAGAGTGAAATAAGCCTCGCCCGCGGCTACAGCCGCAGCCGAGCCGCCACTGGAGCCGCCGGGAACGCGTTCCAGATCCCAAGGATTTCGTGCCGGGAAGAAGCTAGAGTTCTCGTTAGAGCCGCCCATGGCGAATTCGTCCATGTTCATTTTGCCCAGTGTCACGGTTTGCGCCGTACGCAATTTGCCAACTACCGTTGCATCGTATACAGGATTAAAATTCTTCAAAAACTGACTGCCGCATGTTGTACGCAGCCCTTCTGTCACGATGTTATCCTTAATGCCGACTGGCAGGCCAAACAGCAACCCTCGTTCCTCTCCCGAGATCAGATGATCGTCCAGCTGACGTGCGGACGCACGTGCCTGCTCCTCGTCAATCGTAATGTAGGCCTTGATCTTGTCTTCCCGCGCACCAATCGTCTCCAGAGCGTGACCCACCAGGTCACTCACGGAAATTTCCTTTTGATGCAGCTTGTTATGTATTTCCGGCAATGTATGATCAAACAAGCTCAATTTGCATCCTCCTTTCAAATGTGAAATCTATTCCAGAACAGCAGGAACTTTAAACTGTCCGTCTTCTTCTTCAGGCGCATTGCGCATCACTTGCTCGTGTGTCAAACTTTCGCGAACTTCGTCGTCCCGCATGACATTGCTGACGTGCAGCACATGAGTGGTCGGTTTTACCTCTTCCGTATCCAACTCATTCAGCTTCTCCGCATAATGGAGAATGGCGTTCAATTGCCCTGTCATCGTGTCTTCCTCGGCTGCGGTCAGATTCAACCGGGACAGCTTGGCTACGTGACGGACATCTTCCGTGGAAATGTTCATACAAAAACCTCCTCGTGTATAAGAGGATTTTGCAAAAAAATTTTGCAAAATCCTGATATCAAAAATGCTGCACCGAACTTTGAAATAACGTTTTTAATTATAGGATAGAACCCTTTACAATTCAATCTTTGACGCGGTACAGAATCAAACTGTACAACCAAGCGGTAAATGTTGCTAAATGTATATAAAAAAAGCACCTCTCGGTGCTCTTTCGAAAAGCGATAGGAGCTAAGAACGTGCTAATTATATATTCTTAAAAAGAGTGGGCATTAGCCTCCACCTATATCCAAGCACGTAAATTGACTTGTCTAATAAAATCAGCCTGTGATAACAACTCTGTCGCGGTTTCTTCTTCCTCAGCCTCAACCGAATCAAGACCACCATTCATCACATGTCTGAACAGCTTCTCATTATGAGTAGCAAGGGCGTAATCTATCAGCGCTTCACGCTCAATTCGCTCGGCTTCCAGCTTCAAAATACTTTCTTCCAGCTCGATGTCCCCGGATGGTACAAAAAAGTTGCGATTCACCTTCGGGACGCGAATGACATAGTCAAAAGCATTGTCCGCATTACGGTCGTAAGCAATGATATAACCATGTTCGCCCACAGGAAGATTCTGCTCAAAAGCATCCGCGACGATCATAATTCTAGTTCCTAAATGATGCATCGTTAGCCCCCCCGTTTGTCTGAACTTATCTGCTAAGTCTACTAAAAAAAAAGTAGCTTGTCTATATCATCTATGTATCTTCAAAATTGTCCGTCACCACGTCCCAGCCTGTACTCATTCAGCCTTGCGTGCCAATTCTGTGCGATGGTTCCATCCTGTTTTGTTACCTTTGTCCAAGTTATTATCTTCGCTTCAGAAGCCTGTACAGAAGCTCCATCTTCTTTCTTTATGGAAAAATGGCGGCTATCTCCATTCTCACGATGCAACCCAGATATATACTTCCTTTTCATTGATGCTCCCCCTTGTGATCTGACGGCAAATGCCTCTTTATCCTCTTAATGGGCAAAAAAAAGAACGCAAACCGGGATTCATCCACAGCTTGCGTGCTTCGCGAGTTTAGTATGTAACTTCAATATGTATATGTTAACAAAAATAAAAACCTTTGTCTATACACTATTTATAATTTGTTGTCGAAATGGGGCAAAACCTGTCACAACCTCGATTATACCCCAGTTGAAAACATTCATCACTTTTTATCGTATATACGGATTGTTGGCTTTCTCATAACCGATGAACGTTTTGGGACCGTGACCGGAATACACCGTAACGTCATCTCCAAGCGGGAACAATTTGTTCTGAATGGAATCGTACAAGTCTCGTTCTCGCCCGCCTATCAAGTCTGTGCGGCCGACACCCTGACGGAATAATACATCGCCAGAGAACAAGTCCTTACCACACAAAAAGCTGACGCTTCCGGGTGAGTGCCCAGGTGTATGGAACACCTTGAATGTATGCCCAATCAGGTTCAATTGCTGACCTTCCGCCAAATCATATTCGGCAGGCTCCGTCGAGATCGGCGGGGATGCCTCGGGCCACATCAAAGAGCCGTTTAATTTAGGGGATGTAAGCCAGTCCTGCTCCAAAGGATGCAGATAAACCGGACAACCCTTCGCTTTGCGAATCTCATCCACTCCACCGATATGATCAAAATGAGCATGGGTCAGCAAGATGGCTTCAATCTTCAGTGACTCAATGGCTCTCAGCAAAGGACCCGGATTCATGCCAGGATCAATGATAACGGCACGCTGCGGGTCATCCCCCTGAAGCAAATAGGCATTCGTTTGGAGCGGGCCCAGATTAAAGCTGCGAATAGACAACGTCATATTTTAAAATCCCGAGATGAGCTCGCGCAATTCCTGAACAATCACAGGATGAACCTCGGTTCCCTCCCCATATTTCTCAGCCATTTCTTTACGGGCCACCGCAATTTTTTCTTGATAATCATCGGCTTCCCGATCTGGATTTTCACGTTTGAACCCGATCATAATTTGTTGAACATGTGCAGGACGCGGCCCCCAGTGACCCAGTACATGGCCCCCTGTATCGGCAAAAATAACAATCGGCACAGCACGTCCGCCCATCGTCAGAAAGTCATCCATCAGCGCTTGATGATTTTCCAAAATCAATACTTCAGTCGGAATCCCGCTATTCTCCAGCGCACGGAATACGACCGGCACGTTACGTACTACATCTCCACACCAGTCGGCGGCCAAAATGAGTACACGCAGGTCATCCCGATGGTTCAGGCTTTCAAAATACTCACGGTCCTCTTCACGGTTCCACACAAACTGATCATACCCGGAGCGGAAGGCTTCCTTGTTCTTTTCCATCCCCTCCATAAATTGTTCGGGGCTCAGACCTTTTCCAAAATATTGCGACACGTTAGTACGACTCATGTTACACACTTCCTTTCTTCTTTTTGGACATAATCCATTTGATAACAAAATAAATGATCAAGAGCGCAAGAGCAACCAGCAAAATCGGTTTGATATAAGGTGCTGCCACTTCGTCAATCTGCTCCCACTTGTCTCCAAGCAGCATTCCTAAATATATAAACAGAACAGACCAAGGTATAACTGCCAGCGTCGTCAAAATAATAAAACGCCATACACTCATGCGAGCCAGCCCGGCAGGGATTGAGATCGCGTGACGCACAACAGGAATAAAGCGGGCTGTGAAAATGACCCCTGTTCCGTATTTGTTAAACCAGGCTTCGGCGTGGTCGACATGGCTTTTTTTGATGAGTATGTATTTTCCGTACTTATCCAATACCGGTCTGCCACCATAGCGTCCAATCCAGTAAATAAACAGTTGTGCCAGCACTCCGCCAATGGTTCCAAACACGACCGCACCAAAAAAATTAATGTGACCTGAGGAAACTAAAAAGCCGCCATAAGCGAGGACAATTTCACTTGGAATGACCTCAACCATCAGGCCTAGCATAATACCAAAATACCCAAGACTACGAATGATCTCAAACAAATAATTAATGATACTAGATATATAGTCCATTTTCTTCCCACTCCCTGCTTGTTTCTCTATTTTCATTAGTGTATCACAGCGGCAGAACAAGTCGCCACTTCGCCCAAACAGGGAGGTCAGTGACCCTCGCTCTTCTGCCCGCATAAGTTGTGAGAGAGAGGAGGGGATATGATATGCCTCCCGGCAAAATCCCCAAACATAACAATCCGCAATCCCGTTTACCCACGGCTCGTGGTATCCGGCGTGCATGCAGCAAAGAACTGTACCGAGCCTGCAAGCGTCTGCCTGTTCACATCGCCCCCGATCTGGTCAAGCAGGGCGAGGAGCTGTACTGCCGCAAGGTCGTCGGACACCTCATCTGGATCGCCGAAAACCACAGCAATCGCAGACTACTGTGCGACTGGTGGGATGAGGATGTCAGTGAGGAGCTCGCGGCATTGTGGAAGGTTGATCGCACCGTTTTGTGCACTGCCTTCAGAAGTGCCTATGGCGGGTAGTTCTGCGTATCCAAGAATAGGCAAGGGAAGCAACCTAAAGCAGCAAACTGTAAACTGTGATTTACAAAAAAGTGGAGCCACACCGCAGTGGCCCCACTTTTGCTATTTCCCTATCCCTGCTTTTTCGTTTGCCCTGCTCCCTCGGGAAGCAAATCTGCACAAGCACGCTCCAAATAAGGATCAGCATGGATAAAATCCCGAAATGCCGAGTATTCACGCCATAAAACAGAACGTTCCCCGGCTTGGCCTTTGACAGCACGTATCAAAATATTTTTAGGCGTATGCTCCATGTCGATAAATTCCAGCAGCTGTGTCCGGTATCCCATCATGTCCAGCAGCTTGGCCCGGATACCGTCTGTCGCCAGCGCTGAAAAGCGCTCCTTCAAAATACCATGGGAAAGCAGCGGCTCCAGTACCGGATTTTCCAGCTGGCTGAACAGCTCATGCTGACAGCACGGAACCGACAAAATGACAGATGCATCCCAACGAACTGCCTTCTCCAACGCGGCATCCGTTGCGGTATCACAGGCATGCAAAGTCACAACCATATCCACCTGCTCCAGCTCGTTATAGTCCGCGATGTCACCGACCAAAAACTCCAATTGGCGGTATTGCAGCTTTTGAGCCAGAAGATTACAGGTTTCAATAACATCTGCCTTCAAATCCAGACCGACGACCTGCAAAGGTCGTTTTTGCTGTACTGCCAAGTAATGATACAGTGCAAAGGTCAAATATGATTTGCCGCAGCCAAAATCCACAATGGTTAACGGGCGGCCTACGGGCAGGTTAGGCAGTACATCCTGCACCATTTCGAGAAAACGATTGATTTGGCGGAACTTATCATACTTGCGGGCCAGTACCTTGCCGTCCTCATTCATGATCCCAAGCTCAATCAGGAAAGGAATCCGTTCCCCTTCCTCCAGCACATATTGCTTTTTGCGGTTATGAGACAGGTCGGCTGTACTTTTGCTCGGTGATTTTGTCAAAATAGACACTTTATATTTTTTACTGATCAGCACCTGATAGTCCGCATTCTTCGCACACAAGATTCCTTGACGGAACGTGTCCTCAAACAAGGCGGTCATGCGCTCGTTAGCTTCGTCAGGGGGCAGGTTTTCATGAATGACCTTGTTGCTATAATGAAAAGCAAACTGGTAATGCAGCTTGTTCTTCAATTCCACAGGCTTGATTTGCACTTTAGTAAAGGAAGCATCCTCCCGTTTGCGAAGCTGGCTCAGCGTCGCGGTTATGAGGGATCCTCCTGTAGTTAGTTGGTATATAAGTTCACGCAGTGAATCCAAAAGGTACATCTCACTTTCTTTCATGTAGTTGGGTAATCTCGACCAGACCCTCGGTTACTTCCCGGCGTGAAAGTCCACCCTGTTGAAGCTCCGCATCAGTCTTATTCAGCAATTGAGTATAAAATGCCTCTGCTTCCGGCAGCAGCTCCGACTGCTCCCATGCCAGTCCAAACCAGACATCAGCAGCCTCGTCCAATCTGTTCTCTCGCTCGTAATGGGCAGCCAGCAGCTTGCTTGTATCGACTGGCAGCTCATATTCCCGAACCAGATTGACAATACACACAATTCGCTCAGGCAGCACCTGAATGTCACGGGTTGCGCCATTCAAATCACTGTACAAATATAGATGAAGGGATTTAATCAAGATTCGTATGCCCTCGTTTGTTCTGTCGGTTTCCAGGTAAATAGCGGCTTCTTCTTCCAAAATGCGAGCCACCTGCTGAAGCTTGTCTGCTTCAATACCGGGACCCAATCGAAAAAGCTCTATAATTTGTTCCGGCGGCAATCGTCTGAGCAAATCTGAACGAAGACGAAACTGCTTGTTAAGCAGGTCATCCAGTTGTTTCAGCGCTTCGACGTGTTTATTTTCACGCCTTAGACCGAGCACCGATGCCACTGCGGATGTCATTTCTTCCATCATACTGAGCAAATAATCTTTTCTGAGCAAGCCGTTCGCTTCCTTTCATCCCGATGCCTCGACAACCAGGAGCCATTACACTTCTGATTGTAAGTCATCCTTGTACAAAAGCCAAATAGCTCAGTCGAGGCGGAATCCGGTTTGTAACAACCAAAATCAATTTAGAACGCAAAAAAGCCGGAGACCCTCTGTATTTGCACCAGATGGTTCCGGTTTTTGGCTTTGCTGCTCGGGCTTACTGCTGGATGTTTTGTTGTAAAAATGTCAAAATGGCATGTGCCAATTGTTCCGGCGCTTCGAACAGGCTCATATGACCAACTTTAGATATTGTGACCTGAGTGACCCCGGCCCGATCTGTCGTAAACGTCCGGGCGGGAGGAACCGCCTGATCCTGCTCACCCGCCACTAACAGAGTTGGCAAGGTGGAGGCTGACAGAACGTCGCGGCGGTCAGAACGCTCACGCATAGCCAAAGATGTGCCTACGGCTCCTTGCGGCGGCGTTTTATAACCGATTTCTTTGACCTTGAGTACCTGATCCGATAAGGACTCTACATGTTCTGGAGCAAATAGTCCGGGGACGAGTCCATCTACAAATGTGGTAATTCCCTCTGTTTGAATAGCGGATACGGCCTTGTTCCGTTTTTCCTTTCCTTCCTCCGTATCCGCATAGGCGGTGGAGTGAATCAGCCCGAAGGCTGTAAGCCGCTCGGGATGGCGCTGTACCGCAGAAAGCGTCAAATAGCCCCCGAGGGAATGACCGAACCAGGCAGCCTGTGGGATGTCCAGTTGCTCTTGAAGCTTAAGCACATCGTTTGCCATTTGATCAATCGTGTAGGCTCCAAGCGGAGCATCGCTACGTCCATGACCACGCAAGTCTGGAACAATGCAGCGATAGCTTTGGGACAGCAATGGAACAACCTCATCCCAATAGGAAGAGCTTCCACAAAATCCGTGTAACAGGATGATGGGCTCTCCTTTTCCCTGTTCGGCATAGCAGATCGTCGTTCCTTCACATAGTACCTTTTCCATGTGGAACCCTTCCTTCTCTGTATATAATCTATTGGAGCGAATATATTATGATTAGAACATGCTGATGTATATTATTAAGCAGACCATCAATATCTGAAACGGTAGCCCTCTGGAAATTCTTGCGAATCTGCTCTTAAACCAAACCCACAAGATGCAGCATGGGCGATGTGTGCAGCCATCGTCATGACGAGATGTAGTGATGTCATTTGCAATGTCCAGTAGGGTTTGGGACTACGCTCATTCACAATAGCTGCGACGCTGTAATCTCCGACAGACGGCAGCGCCAGTCCGACCGAACGCGCCGGAGTTAACGGCTCACGGGCAACCAGAAACATCCCCGCCGATCCTTGCTGCCCCAGACAAGCGTCTATGGCAATCACATGATGGTCTTGGGGAATACGCTCCAAATACGAAACCAGATGATCCGCGTCGCACGGCTCAGTCATTGTGCCGATCACGTGCGGAAAGCCCTGTCCCATAAGCATGGTGCCGACCAGCGGTCCCAGTGAATCGCCTGACGAACGATCCGTGCCGATACAAACAAAGGTCAGCTTATTCATCTCATGCTGAGAATGAATTTCCCGAAAAAACGGTACGAGCCCTTCGCGATCTGTTTTTTCCGCATTACTGTCTATAGGAGAGCGCCCAGATACGGAAGCCCGATTATACAAAGACACCTTCGTCCATCCTCCTTGATCCGGCCATTGACCGATAATCTGACTTTCAGTACATTCTACAATAAAAACATGATACAATACAGGCAACTTCCCCTGATATGAAAGGATGGAACATTAACGATGGATTTGTCTGTACCGTCTCATGCCAACATTGAACATATGATTGAAGGCATCAAAACCAAGCTTCGTATGGCGAGTGGCGCTGCTATGCAGTCCTCCGCTTTCTCTCTGGAGCAATACGAGGATCTCCGTGATGTCTATGATATGGTGATAAACAAGCCTAATCTGAGTATTTCAGAAGTCGAGGCCATCGTCTCCGAGCTGGGAAGATTACGTAATCCCTCCTAATCAGAAGACAGATGCACGCCGTTTATCATACTTGCAGCCTATCATCTTGGGTGACACTGTTCATAGTAGCGGCCTGTGCCCGTAAATAAAGCTCGTATCTCCGTTCGCATCAACAGACGCGCAACGGGATAGGAGCTTTATTTTTTATCATTCTCTTCTGGATTTCTTCGCGGATGTCTTTCCTCCTTCCTTGCGTACTTGGCGCGCTTTTGATTCTCCCGATTGGGCTAAGCCGTATCTATCTGGGGGTTCACTGTCCAACCGACATCGTGGGCGGTTATATTGCCTGAATCATTTGGCTCGTGTTAACCGTTCCTGTTATCTATAGGCGACCACGGCTGCGGGGTCCTCTGCCTATTTCTGCCCCCTCCCGTAAGCGGTTCGAGGCGCTTTCTTGTTTCACACGGAGTCACGGCGTTTATATACGAAGTAAGCGAGACAATGCAGCACTCTAAACTCACCACTCACAAAAAGCGTTATGATTCTGTTAAACAGACGTTTCTGCTAAACTAAAGGATAAAGGAGGCGATCCTTGTGTGGGGAATAGTATTAAGTATTGTAATGGCTATTATTATCGGATTGATTGGCGACGCGCTCGCTGGCCATGAAATGCCCGGTGGCATTGCAGGCTCTATGATCGCCGGATTTGTAGGAGCTTGGCTCGGTGTCACGCTGTTGGGAAACTGGGGTCCGGTCATCGGTGATTTTGCAGTCATTCCCGCCATACTCGGAACCGCATTATTTGTGTTCCTGCTCGGACTTGTGTCCAGGCTTTTAAGAAGGGCTACCTAACATTTATATATTTTTTTATTCTATACGAGGAGTGATATGACATGAGTAACATTGATAATCAAAATACAGTAGGTAATACTTCAAGCTTTGCAAAAGGTTTATTTATCGGAGGTTTGATTGGTGCTGCGGCAGCCCTGCTGTTCGCTCCTAAACCGGGTCGAGATTTGCGCAGCGATTTGTCTGATAAAATTACAGTGGTTGCCGATAAAACAAAAGACGTTGCATCTGTAGTCAGCAACAAAGCAACGGATCTGGCTAAAACGGTTTCCACTAAAACAGGAGATGTAGCTAAAACCGCATCCGGTAGCAAAGACATTATTTTATCCAGCGTAGCCAGAGCCTCTGCCGATGTTGCTGATGAAGCAGTCAAGGCTGATCAAGAAATTAAGGATGCAGCGGCCCAAGCTGCCAAGGAAACGCAAAAACAATTAAACACTACTTCCTAATGACAGGAAATTCTGTGTACAACAAGAATAGACCTTAAAACACTGAACAGCCAGCATGCACGAAGCTGGCTGTTTTTTAGATGACAGAAAGGCAGGGATGACGGATGAGCAAGCCCAGCTCGTATGGAGATGACCTTAGCGTAAACAACAAACGGACCTTTCATCCCCCGCAGGATCAAGATCAAACCAGGGATTTTGATGTGAATGAGCACCCTTTTGAGCTGCGTCATGAGGTGAAGCGGCTTAATAAGCGCTTAGATCAAATAGCCGACATGCTGGAAAGAGTAGAATTTCGCAATGTATTGGAAACCTATTCCAACCCCAAAAAAAGGATCATCAGTAATCTGACAGCAGGCATTGCAAGGGGGCTTGGCCTTACGCTGGGTACGGTCGTCATACTCGCTCTGCTCGCTTGGCTGCTCAGCTTCCTTGTACAACTGAATCTTCCAATCATCGGAGATTTTATTGCCGAGCTGCTGGGCTATATTAAAATGAGCCAAGGTGGAAATTAGACAGCAAACGATCCATAGTAACCAGAGGTTCGTGTGTACACGTAGCCCATTACCATGGATCGCTTTTATCTGTACATTTGGGATGGCTCAACTAAAGTTTGTTGCGCTTGTTCGTTTTCAGCAAATCTCCTGTCCATCCCTTCATCATCAGCCAGCCGTACATACCTACCATACTTAACAGGGTCGCCGCAATCACGGCGGTAAAGCCCCACCCTGTTTTGATCCAGGGCAGATTCTCGAAGTTCATGCCCCAAATAGCGCCCACTACGGTTGCAGGCGTAAATACGGCTGTTACAATGGTGAGTGTCTTCGTAATTTCATTTCCCCTAAATGCAGAAATGGCATCGTCAATGGAGATCAGCGTGTCAATTTCCTTTTCATAATGCCGAAACAGTCCTTCCATTCGATTGACACGGTGAAGCAACTGCTTAAAAAAGCGATTTTCCTCCAGCTCATCCAGATACGCTTCCCGGGAAGCCGTTACCAGTTCTGAAAATGGAATGAACATATTACTCCAATACAACAGCTCAAAACGCGCATTCAATATGGAGTCCATTAGCGTACGGGCATTTCTTTTCTCCATAGTCTCTTCCAGTTTTCTCAGGTTAATCTCGAATTTGTCCATCCCCGTATGAAAATAATGAAGAACGGCCCTTGCCAGTACAAACATGCCATCAGATGCATTTTCACATCGGTCGAGCATTTTTTGACGCTCGGCCGTATGCATAATTTCGCGGGTATTTTGATCCAGGTTTAAGGTCACTAATCTCTGGCCCAGGACCAGGAAATAGAACTTGTTACCATCGCGTTGGCTGTCGATTTCCTCCTGAATGGAATAGATCAGCGATCCGCATATCAAGGGTAAAATTCCATCCAGAAAGCGCACAGAAATAAAACTGGATGGGATGTCCTCTACCTTGTCCAGCCATTCCCGGGCCTCTGGAAGTTTCTCTTTCAACTCTTGTATAATGGGGTCGTGCCAGTCTGTAGCGCCGATGTCCCACCATTCCCACCCTCCGCGAAAGGAGGAAATCTGTTCAAATGCTGCCGTAGATTTCACCCTTCCTCCCCTCCTTTTCCGCTTAAAAAAGGACACGCTTCCCTTATGGAATGGCGTGTCCTATTATGTGACGTCCAGTAATCGAAACCATGAAGTTCGTCTTCCTCTCATGAGATAGAAGAATTAGACATGATCTGCTTCAGCTTCTCGGTCGCCCGCTTCTGGATGCGGGATACGCTCATCTGCGATACGCCCAAGGTCTGCGCAATCGCACGTTGAGATTGACCATCCTGAAATGCCAGAAGGAGCACCTTCTGTTCCTGCTCTTTCAGCTGGCTTAAGGCTTGCTGCAAATCCATTCGTTTTTCCACAGTGTCGTAGTCGTTGGCATCCGAACTGATAAGCTCGCCTAACGTAGCCGCACTCTCCTCCTGGGATAAAGGGGAGTCCAGTGACACATAATGGTAGCACTCACGGCCTGCGAGCACTTCGATCGTTTCCTCTACGGTAAGGTCCAAATACTCCGCGATCTCGTTCACATTCGGCGAACGTTCCAGCTTAACGGTCAGTTCGTCGATGGCATGCTGAACGAGCGCACCCTTTTCCTTAATGCGGCGTGGAACCTGAATGTACCAGGATTTGTCGCGCAAATAATTTTTCATATGTCCCAGCATACTTTTCATAGCATACGGTTCAAAGGGGATACCCAAGCTGATATCGTATTGCTGAAGCAGACGTATCAATGCCATCTGACCGGTTTGATATAAATCCTCGTATAAGTCCGGACGGTTACGGGAGATTTTCCCGGCAGCCATCTTGACCATCGGCTCATACTTGCGGATCAGTACGGTAGCAATCTCGTTATCTTTGGTTTGCTGGTACTCCCAGATTAGACCAACGGCTTCATCCATCGACTCCGGGGGAGTTACCTTTTCATTCATACTTTTTCCTCGCTTCTGACCAGACGCTTTACAAGCACGACTTCCGTGCCTTTTCCAGTCTCATTCAAGATATGGACATCGTCCATAAGCGCCTGCATGAGATAGAAGCCCAGTCCGCCTACCTGTGCATCATTCAGCTCTTTGTCATGCAAGGATGCAAGTCGGGACGGGTTCTCCATTCGTTCAAAGCTCTCCCCTTCATCTTTGACACGGATGGACAACGAAGCTTCGTCAAATTCGAATGTTACTTCTACCACTCCGCCTTCATGACCGTAAGCATAAAGGACAGAGTTATTACAGGCTTCAGATACAGCCACTTTCATGTCTTCTATATCCTCGTAAGAGAATCCCATTTTCACGGCAATTCCGTACAAATTTAATCTTACAATATCGACAAAGTCAGCAGTTGCCGGCAAGTTAAGAACTACTTTTTGAATTTGAGCGTTCATTTCTTTTTCTTTCCTTTCCTATTGGGAATTCTCCTGGGGGACAAAGAATTTGGCAATACCGGTCATATCGAACAGTTTTTGAATTTGAGGGGGTACCTCCTGAACGGCAAACCGGGACTCCATCCCATGCCTTGCCTTCAAAATAGATAACAAAATACCGATACCTGTACTGTCAATGTATTTAAGTTCTTTTAAGTTAATAATCAAGTCTTGGGCGGATTCCCCCACCAAAGACTCCATCACCAGACGAAAATCAGGTGCCACCGAAAGATCCAGCTCTCCGCTAAGATACACGGTATTTACTCCATCGTTTGTTTCAGTAATCGCATTGAACTTCTCATTTTTATTAGTATTCATAGGCCAACTCTCCCGAAAAAAGATTTCCTTACATACTAACCCATTATACGAACGCTTGAATCACCGCATGATGCTTTCTGCACCTCCAAATGTCACCATCTACACATCAGGCTACGCCTCGTGAATTTGGTCTTTGCCTGATTGCATTGGAAAATGATCCGGAGAATGCCGCAGTAGAGCCTGTTTTACACTGCTGATTTTCACGGGCTTGCTAATATAATCGTTCATTCCGGCTTCAATACATCGGGGCTGAATACCATCCATCACATTCGCTGTCATGGCGATAATAGCAGGCTGTGACCTTCCCGCCAATTGTTCACGCACCTTGCCCGTACACTCTAATCCGTCCATCACAGGCATTTGCAGGTCCATGAAGATATAGTCATAATCCTGGTTAGCCATGACCATATCAAGCGCCTGCTGCCCGTCTGCTGCCACATCCGAAGCCAAACCGAGCTTATCCAGTATATTGACCATCAGCTTCTGGTTGATTGGATGGTCATCTACGACCAATACGGGTTTACGGCTTAAGGAGTTCTGATGGGGAATTTCCCATTCGTAACTGGACTCTCCCTCCAGTTCATTGTCCTGAGCACAGCCAAGCTTCGTTGTAAAATGGAATGTTACCCCCTGCTCTCCACTTGGATCCACACCGATATCTCCGCCCATCATGTTCACCAATGTTTTGCAAATAGCGAGTCCTAAACCGGTTCCACCATATTTGCGCGTCATCGAGGAATCAAGCTGGGAAAAGGGTTGAAACAGCCTTCCAACCTTGGCTGGCTCAATACCAATGCCTGTATCCTTTACGGAAAATTCGACAGTAAGTCCTTCGGCGCTACGCTCTTTGACCGATGCAAAGACATATACACCACCACGATCTGTAAATTTGACGGCATTGGATACCAGATTAATGAGAACCTGACGCAGTCTTCCCATATCACCGTATAATACTGGAGGTAGCTGTTCATCCAGAAAATAATCCATCTCCAGATTCTTTCGATTTACTTCCACTGTAAACAGGCTGAAAACTTCCTTGATACAGGAAACCAGATCGAACGGATATTCCTCTACCTCCATTTTGCCTGACTCCAGCTTGGTAAAGTCCAAAATATCATTAATGACCGCTACGAGCGCATCTGCACTGCGGCGGATGATATCGGCATACTCCTGCTGATCGCTGTGCAGCTCTGTTTCCATCAACAGGTCAATCATGCCAATCACACCGTTCATAGGAGTCCGAATTTCATGGCTCATCATAGCCAGGAACTCCGTCTTGGCATTAGCCGCGATTTCGGCTGCCTCCTTGGCGGCAATCAGTTCGCTATTCATCTTCTCCAGCTCATGTGTCTTCTGATGAAGCAGCATGGACTGTGTTTTCAGGCGTTTGTTGGTCAGATACATCTGCACAAAGCCTTCAATTTTGGACTTGAGAATTTGAGGGATGAATGGCTTCACCATATAATCAATACCACCCGCTGAATAACCGGCAAACAAATGCTCCGCTTCTTTACTGTTAGCGGAAATGAAGATAATCGGAATATCTTTCGTTTTCTCTCTGGCCTTAATCAGCTTTGCGGTCTCAATTCCATCCATACCCGGCATTTGTACATCGAGGACTACCAGTGCGAATTCATCTTTTAACAGACATCGCAGCGCTTCTTCCCCAGACGTAGCCTTTACCAAATTATATTGTTCACTCTCCAGCACCGCTTCAAGAGCGAGCAGGTTCTCAGGTCTGTCATCTACCAGCAGTATATGAATCGGTTCATGAAGCCCCATGGAATCCTCCTAAGCATCTCTATTTAATCTTCCGGTATATTTTTTCTATCCGGTCCAGCGGCTCGTAGGAATCACTATAATCGGTAAAATGTATGGATTCCTTGGCCCCCAGCACCAACACGCCAAAATGACTCAAGCTATCATAAAACAACCCATGTACATGGTTGCGAAGTTCATCGTTAAAATAAATCATGACATTCCGGCAAAAAATAACGTTGAACTCGTTAAAGGACCGGTCTGTCGCCAAGTTGTGCTCCGCAAAAATAATGTTTTTACGTAAAAAAGGATGAAGCATGACTGAATCATACTTGGCTGTATAATATTCGGAGAACGATTGCGTGCCTCCTGACTCCAAATAATTTTTGGTATACAGCTTCATTCGATCAATTCCGTATACGCCTTCCTTCGCCTGCTGTAAAGACAGGTTATTCATATCCGTCGCATAAATACGGGCTTTATCATATAAGCCTTCTTCATGCAGCATGATCGCCATCGAGTATACTTCCTCACCTGTCGAGCAACCTGCATGCCATATTCGAATGTACGGATATGTCCGTAAAATCGGTATTATTTTCCGCCTGAAATTCTGAAACAGCTCAGGATCACGGAACATCTCGGTCACTGGAATCGAAAGGCTTTGCACCAGTCTGTCGAAGGCGCTGCGATCATGCAGCACCTTCTCCTGAAGCCCTGATATCGTGCTAACCTTCTCGGACTGTGCATGATAATAAATACGCCGCTTGATCGAAGGCAGAGCATAGTTACGAAAATCGTAGCCGTACAGCCGATGAATTCCTTCCAGCAACAGCTCTATTTCAATCATTTCCCGCTCAGCTTCATTCGATTTCAGTTCAATAGCAGCATTATCCGCCGCATCCTTTGATGTCATAATCTCTCTCCAATTCCTGAGGTTTTGCCAGTACCGCCCCAATTCCTGTGTTGATTTATATTACCCATTTTTTCAAGCTACGAATACAGCCATACCCGCATTAATGACAAAAGCTGTTCGGTTTGAATCGGCTTTTTCACATAATCAGAAGCGCCTGCCTCAATACACTTGGAACGATCATCCTTCATAGCCTTGGCTGTGAGCGCAATGATAGGCAGCTTCTCGAATTGTGGCAACAGCCGGATTCGCCGCATGGCTTCATATCCGTCCATTTCCGGCATCATCATATCCATCAGCACCAGATCAAAATCAGGTGTCTGTTCCAGCATTTCCAGCGCTTCTCTACCATTTTCCGCAAAAGTAACCTCCATACGGTAACCTTCCAGCACGCTGGACAGAGCGAATACGTTCCGAATATCATCATCCACTAACAATATTTTTTTACCTTCAAACAATTCTTCCTTGTTATATAGCTTCTGCAAAATTTTACGTTTGTCCTCAGGAAGATTCGCCTCAACACGATGCAGGAACAGGGTCGTTTCATCCAAAAGCCGTTCCGGCGATTTAACATCCTTAATAATAATGGACTCCGCAAATTTGCGCAGTTGCGTTTCTTCTTTGCTGTCCAGATCTTTACCCGTATAAATAATAATCGGCAAATCGGTCAGTTGCTCATTGTCCTGAATGCGGTCGAGCAATTCAAAGCCTGTCATATCGTTCAGCATAAGATCCAGCACCATACAGTCATACCGCTGTACCCCCAGCTCATTCAGTGCTTCTTGCCCGGTGGACACCGCCGTAATAGCAACATCGTCATGGTCAATCAGTTCAATAATGGATTTACGCTGATTCTCATCGTCCTCGACCACGAGAAGACGTTTCACCATTTTATCTGTATATGATTTAATATGTGAAAATGCCTTATCCAGACTTTCCTTTGAAGATGGCTTTTTGAGATAGGCAATCGCGCCCATCATCAAGCCTTGCTTCACATCGTCGATGACCGAAATAACATGTACCGGAATATGCCGCGTCGATGAATTTCCTTTCAGCTCGCCCAAAATGGACCAGCCATCCATTACAGGCAATTGAATATCCAGAATAATGGCGTCCGGCAAATAGGATCTGGCCATGTCCAGCCCATCGTCTCCCTGTAGAGCGATAAGTGCCTTAAAGTCACGGCTACGAGCCATATCGTACAGGATTTTAGCGAATTTAACATCGTCCTCTATGATCAGTAATACCTTATCCTTCGAGGCAATCTCGTTCCGGTCGTCGCCCGGGTGCACGATGTCCTCCGATTTTTCCTTTGAAGGCATCTGATACATAGGTAACTGCTCAGCGGGAACAAGCATAGGAGAATTCGACTCTGCGGATGCTGCGACGCCACCCATATCCAGTTCCGCACCCGATTGCGACTCCGCACTCTCTGTTGTTTGCGTTTGTTCCGGCAGATACAACGTGAAGCAACTGCCCTGCCCCGGCTCAGATTCTACCGTAATGACACCGCCCAGCAATCTGGAAAGCTCGCGGCTGATCGACAAACCAAGTCCAGTTCCGCCGTATTTACGGCTGGTTGTTCCATCTACCTGCTGGAATGCCTCGAAAATCAGATCCGTTTTATCCGAAGCAATGCCGATGCCTGTATCACGTACAGACAAGGCCAAATAAGATTTATGCGGATTTAGAAAACCGGGAAGCTGGTCACTGGTTGCCCTTGATACACTAAAACGAACAGATCCCTCTGTCGTAAACTTGAATGCATTGGACAGTAAATTCCGTAAAATTTGTTTGAGACGATAACCGTCACTGATAATGGCTTCTGGCAAGCTCTCTTCTATCTCGGTATGGAGTTGAAGCTCACGTTTGGCTGCGACCGGAGCAAAATTTTGCTCCACAAACATCTCCAGCTCTTTCAGATTGACGACTTCGTGGTTAATATCCATTTTCCCGGCGTCCACTTTGGATAAATCCAGAATTTCATCAATCATTTTCAGTAAATCCGCGCCTGACATATAAATGGTTTGTGCATACTCAACCTGCTTGGGCTTGAGATTGCCATCCTTGTTCTCAGACAGAAGCTGAGAAAGAATGAGCAAGCTATTCAGCGGAGTACGCAGCTCATGAGACATGTTGGCCAAAAACTCGGATTTGTATTTGCTGGTGATGCCCAACTGCATCGCCTGCTGCTCCAACTGGGCACGCGCACGTTCGATCTCGTCGTTCTTTTCTTCCACTTCCCGAACCTGCTCTTCCAGCGCTCTCGTTTTGGCAATCAGCTCGGTGTTAAAATGCTCCAGTTCCTCCTGCTGACGCTGTAACAGCTCTTCAGAGCGTTTAAGCTCCTCTTGCTGGGTTTGAAGCTCTTCGGACTGGCACTGCAATTCCTCAGTCAACGCCTGCGATTCGCGCAGCAGTTGCTCTACCCGCACCCGTCCCTTGATGTTGTTCAAAATGATCCCCAAGCTCTCGACTAATTGAGCAAATAGCTTCGTCTCCAGATCACTAAAGCGGTCCAGCGACGCTACTTCCACAGCACCGATACAATCGTCCTCGAACAAAATAGGGAAAATCATAATTCCCACCGGCTTACTCGCCCCCAATGCGGAGCCGATGGACAAGTATCCATCAGGAGCTTCTGTAATCAGGATCGGCTTACGATCCTGAACACTTTGTCCAAGCAAGCCTTCGCCAACATGGATAACGTCCTTGATCGAATCTTCACCAGACTCCTTCGCGTAGGAGCCGTACAGCTTAAATTGGGCATCCTCCACTTCCTTGCCTTGCAAATAAATCGCTCCGTAGCTGCCTCCCAAAATGGGCGTAAACTCACTGATAAACATCTGTGCGACCTGCTCCAGTGAATTCACGCCTCGGAACAGCTCTGTTACTCGTGCCGTATTGGCATTAAGCCAGGCTTGATCCTTCTGCGTCTGAAGAACGGAATGCTCAAATTTGCGTTTTTCCTCCAGGTCTCCAGCCATTTGTTGAAATACGCGGGCAACCTCCCCAATCTCGTCCCTGGAGGCTACATTCATTCGGCTGATCGCCCTGTATTTTCCTTTGCCAAAGCCGTTGATCATGAGGTTAACGATATTCAGGCCCTTCGCAATACTTGGAAGCACCCACAAAATAACCAATAACCCCATAAGCAGACCCGCGACCATCAGAATCGTGGTAATCTGTACAGATTCCTGATAAGCCTGATTGGCTTGCTCCATATCATGATCAATTTCCCGATCCTGAAAAACGGCAAGTGTAGAAACACTGTCCAGCGCCTCCTGTTGAGCAGGTAACCCCGTACTATTACGGAAAGCATTTGCTTCCTCAATACGATCTTGACTCAACAAGGAAATCAGCCTTTGCTCATAGCTCAGGAAGTCCTTCCAGGCGGCCGCTACCCGATCCACTTGCTGCTGTTCCTCACTGGTACCGGAATCGGATTCCAGTTGGTCCAGCACTTCATTCCCGGAAGCGGTAATACGATCAAGGTCGCGTTTGGCCTCACTGACAGAGGAACCGGGATTCAGAATCAAATTGGCCATAACCTTCGCCATATCATTCACCTGACCGCGAATGGCCGTTGTTTTTCGGACCTTCATATAGCGGTCCTGATAAACCTGATTTAGCTGCTCATTCAGACTCCCCATTCGATCATAGCTGATTAGTGTCAGCACAAGGAGGATCGCCATAAGCGACCCGAAGCCGATCAGCAGTTTATTTCTGATTTTCATGCAAGCCCTCTCCCTCTTTCAATGAAATCCAGATCAGGCACTTATCATCATCGCGATCCTGCGGTGCTTCTTTACGAAAAAAAGCATCCAGCATCGCTTCTTCATTCCATTCCTCATGCTGGCGCAGACACGCAGTCAAATATTCCAGTTGTTCCTCATATTCGCCCTCTACGGCCTCCAGCAAGCCATCGGTATACAAAGCGATATGCCCCGATCCTTCATAATGGATCGTGTGCATTTCCGCATCAATTTTATCAAACAAGCCTACCGGACTGCACGCACGGTCAAATTTGGTGATGCTGCCGTCCTGACTGAACAGCAAGCCGGGCGGATGCCCCGCATTCACATAATCAATCCGCCGAGAACGGGTATCAATGACCATATAGATCGCCGTAAAATAATACTGCACGAGCTGCTTGCCCAGATCCAGTTGATTAAAGCGACGATTCAGCTCCTGAATTACCTTTTCGGGCTCTACGTACGTGGTCACGGTATCCTTGAGTACAGAAGCAATGAACATGCAGAACAGTGAAGAAGAGATGCCATGACCCATCATATCCAGCAAAATGATGGCATATCTTCCTTCCCCGAGTGAATACCAGGAATACAAATCTCCCGCCAGTTCAAAGGAGGGCTGATACAGGGCATTGACTTGCAGCGCCGGGTCTTGAATGGCAGGACTAAGCACCGCCTGCTGTACCATCGCGGCCAGCTTTAGTTCGTCTTGAATCCGCTGGTCCCGGTCTTTATGCCAATCCTTTTCCTGTTTGAGACGCAAGGCAAGCCGTATTCTGGCCATTAACTCTACCTTATTAATAGGCTTGGTGACGTAATCGACGGCCCCTACGTCCAGTGCCTCTGCCAGTTTCTTGGAATCGCCTACAGCAGTTACCATGATGATGGGTATATCTTTCAGATGCTCGTATTCCTGTACGATGCTGCAAGCTTCGATACCATCCATTTCAGGCATCATCATATCCAGCAGAACCAAATCAATATCGGAAGGTCGGGGGCGCAGACTAATGGTACGGTCGCCGATCCCCAAATGCTCCAACATTTCTGCGGCTGAGCTGGCAGAGATAACATCCCTATAATTTTCTTTCTTTAATATTTCACGAATAATAATGACATTGGTCGGATTATCGTCAACAATTAGGATTCTCATTTCTCTCTCCTTATCTGTAACCCATGTATTATACTATACCTGTTTAAGCGGCAACCCTTATGGATCTGAAGCTGAAATAGCGTCTCCATAAGAAGGCATTCCAAAAACATAGATAAGGAATGAGGCCCTCGCCCCATTCCTTATCTATGTTTTTGGAGGACCCGCGAAGCACTTGTGCGGCGGTCAACATCCTCTTTTGCAGCTCTAATGCCAGTCTATTTTCCTGCTCAACCGACGTTATCAAGCTTTTTTGGCAATGACTAGAACTTTGCCCTGATCCAGTTCTTTTTCGTAAAAATCAGCTTCCGTATCTGTAAATCCCAAGGAAGTAATTTTAGCGCGAAGCTCGTCGCCACGGGAACGGAACAGATTGGCTAATGAGTCAAAAACGCCCTCTTCCTTCATCCCGATTTCCTTGGCATCCACCGTATCTGCAATACGATCCGTCCGGTCCTGATCATGAGCGAGCACGAACACATCCTCATAACGATAGCCCGTGTTGCGCAATTCATTCACCGCTTCGACGGCTTGTACACCGTTCTCTACCACTTTGGCATAAGATTTATGATGGGTCTGATTCATGTTTCTCACGCTCCTTATTAGGATTGACTTCTCTGACTATTACACGCTGTACATTCGTTTGAAACTTCCATGTTATGTCATGCTCTTAAAATTAAAGATATTACCATTCTGCTTCGTCAAAAAACTCGACATATTTGGGCTTATCGGACGCCTCATCCATAAACACTTTGATCGCACGCTGTCCACGAACGTATACCTCGCCATCCTCCGCTGTAAATTGCGAGCCACCCAGCGCTTTATCCAGCGTCTGCCGTTTCAGCGGCAGCCACTCATCATTGACCTTGATCCGTCCAGCAGCGGGATCTACATGCACATAAGAAACCATATCACCTCGCATACCAACCACGACGTCAGGATATTGATATTCCGTAGAAAGCAGCAGCGTATCCTCCTTCACTCGAAGGGGCTTGCCCCGTTTTTTCAATACATCCGCACGCGTATCGTCCAAAGATATGCCGTTTAGCGTATGAAAATCAGCCGGTACGGCATTTTTGGCGGGAATCGTCTGCACAGCCCTTACTACATGCCCCGCCGTATGCGGGGAAACGGCTTGCTGAACCGTATCCTGTCCGGAAAAGGGAGTGAGCAAACCAGCAGCTAGCCATAAAATCTTCATCATAATTCTCACCCTTTCAATGAATTTCCTATAGTTTACGGTTCAGTCGCTATGCTACTGACGCATTTTTTGCCACACCCCGGCAGCGATATCTACATAACCCAACCAGTTTTTGGCCGGCTTTGCCGCAGGCTCCTCGTAGGTCTCATTGTAGCTCTGAACCGTCCGTTCCGTTGAAGTTAACGGCCTGTTCGAAGAAGCTGACTTGATCGCGGTTTCCGTACCTGTCTTTTTATCCACTGTATGATGCGGCTTCTGAAACCGGGTGATTAATGCCGCTGAAGCCTGCTTCGCAGCCAGAGTGACTTCGTTAAGCACCTCGCCCAAGTTTTTTACCGATTCCATCACAGGCTCCACCTGCTTCAATTTATGATCAACATCAGCGGTAATATCATTGGCATGTCGAACCGTTTGCTTTAATTCATAGCTCAGTTCATCTACCGTTTTTTGTACATCCTGGAGAGTCTGAGTTACCTTTTCCAGAGAGCCTTGTGCTGCTTTGAGTGTTTTAATGAGGAAAATAACGAGAATTGCAAATGCGATAGCGATAATAAAAATACTGACCTGTGTTAACATGGCCTAACCTCTCTTTCGTTTTTCACGATGATGTTTATGATTACTGCATAGTTACCCCTTACATTCAGACACGAAACAACGTTACAGCTTGCTTTTCCCCCACTCCTGACGCTATGTTTCAAGGATTCGGGCACGGTTTAAAACAACATATAACGATGGCAGAGCCACGAAAGATTCAATGATTCAGCCGTTATTCGCAGCCACGCTCTATCGGGCGTGAGTATGCCACATTATATACAATTGAAGGAGGATGCAGAACATGCTGAAATGGTCCGCTTTATTTTTAGTTTTTGCCTTGATCGCCGGGATTTTAGGTTTTTTTGGTATCGTTGTATCCATAGCTGCTACAATCGCCAAAATATTGTTTGTGTTATTTCTGGTGTTGTTCGTCATTTCACTCTTTACCGGAAGAAGACGAGCGTCATAGGCGTAATAGAAGAAGTCTGAAACAAGTGTAGTGAAGATACATCATTATATAGCTTTAAAAATAGGATGTTCCCGCCCCAATTACAGGGTTGTGGAACATCCTTTTTTTGATGCGTAATTTTTTAAGGCTAATGATGCTTTTATTGGATTACGCTACCACCGAACAGGAAACGATCCTGCCAAGGCTTGCTGAAATCCGTAACTTTCACACCGCCACCCGCTACAGAAAACGTATGAAGAAGCTTGTTGTCTCCCAGATATACAGCTACGTGTGTAATCGTTTGGGAGGAATTATCCAAGGACGTATACGCCCCTGAAGACGCGTTGTAATTAGTAAAGAAAAGCAGATCGCCACGCTTCAACGTGGTCATGTCTGTGTTTGGCTGACTATTTTGCTTGATCCACTCACCCTGTGAACGTGAATCCGCCGGAAGCTGAATACCTGCAGCCTGACGGAAAATTTGACGGGTAAATGCCGAGCAATCAAAAGTAGCGGTACTGCTACGATCGGAACCATATTCATACGGAGTACCGAGATAAGTCATCCCTGTGTTAATAACCTGTTCAATGGCAGCCACTGCGTCACCAGAAGGCAAGTTTATGGCTTCCGCAGGTGTTGCTACAGCAGGAATCGCGGTGGTGTCAGGAGCAGACGTCACCGGGGCAGCCACTGGCTGCTGTACAAGAACGCCCTCTCCAATACGGATATACTGTGGAGACGAGCTGACATAGCCCACCGTGCCATCAGCACTGGTAATCTTGAACCAATAAGCGTTGCTTGGATCGGTAATCGTCACGATATCTCCGGCATTCATATAGCCCAAAACCTCGGATGAAGTGGATGCCTCCGCCCGTAAACGAACGGACGTTTGAATCGTAGCTTTCGTTTGACCGGCAGAACTATTCACTGAGGCTGGAGCCTCTTTGGCTGAACTGTTAGTTTTAAGCGATTCTTTGGCTTCCGGCTTACGGACGGCAGGCTCGGTGACAGCAGCAGCGACGCTGGTAGCGCCTACTTTTATGTACTTGTCGGAGCTGCTTGTGTATCCAGTTACCCCACCAGACGTCTTGATCTTATACCAATAGCTGTTTGTTTTCTCCAATACCGTTACGGCCTCTCCCTGCTTCATAAAGCTGACTACATCTCCCGTAGTAGAAGGGCCGGATCTAAGCTTTACAGCCGCCTGAATAACCGCCTTCTGTCCCGTAGATGCTGTCGATGCCGCTGCGTCAACCTGACCCGGCGCCATATGAATTGCTGCCAACAGCACGGCTGACGTCATGAGCATTTCCATCACGCGTCTTCTCAATGTTGCACCTCCTGGCTGTTTTTACGAATTTGAAGAGCAAGTCCAATTCCGACGAATGTAGCCGGACATGCTTTCATTATAGTAAAAGCAACAGGAAGAGAGATATAATCCAAACGTCACAAAAGGCAGCGCATACACCTTTTATGCATAGGTCTAAAGTCATTTTTACCACTAATTATTAAATAAATAATCTATAATTTGGGTTCCACATGGACATGAACATGCATCGTATTATGAACCTCTTGCAGGCGTTCCTCAATCCTGTCGCTGATCCGATGTCCTTCAATCAGGCTGAGTTGCGGATTCACCTCTATGACAACATCCACCAAAGCATGATTGCCGTGTACCCGTGCCTTGACATCACGAATCCCCTCTACACCGGGTATATGAGCAATCGTGCTACGTAAGTCTGACAGCTCCTGCTCATCAAAACCATCCGTCAGGCTGTGTGTAGAGTCCTTGAAAATATCCCACGCCGTTTTACAGATTATAAATCCTACCGCTATCGCTGCAACCGTATCCAGCCATGGCAATCCAAACTGTGCCCCGATAATACCAACCGCTGCACCGATGCTGACAAGCGCATCTGACAGGTTATCCTTGGCAGCCGCCAGTAACGCCTTGTTGTTAATTTTCCGCGCCAGTCTGTTGTTGTACATATATACTCCCAGCATAATGACCGCACATATTACCGCTACTCCTGCGGAAGTAACATCAGGCGTCTGCTTGCCCCCTCTGAAAATACTTCCGATCCCGTCAATAAGCACCTGAAGACCGACGACAGCCATAATAAAGGATGCCAGCAATGCCGCTATTGTTTCTGCCCGAAAATGTCCATAGGCGTGGTCGGAGTCCGGCGGTTTTTGAGATATTCGCAGACCGATCAGTACGGCAACGGACACCACAATATCGGTGACATTGTTAAATCCATCAGCCAGCAACGCACTGGAAGCAAATATATATCCGCTAATCAGCTTAAAGGCGGATAGAAAAAGGTAGGCGATAATGCTCACCCATGCCCCACGTTCACCTTTTCGTATTTCATCATACACATTCACCACAACGGGGGACACTCCTTCAAAAATAGAGTTTCCGACAGAACGTTCTCACCCTAATAATCACGGGAAAGCCATAAAGTCAGGATAAGCTTTTATACCATTTCATGCTGCGTCCAGCCCAAAAAACTTTGTAAACCTAAAAAACTTTGCAAACCTAAAAAATAAAAATAGCAGCTTAGCTGCCCTGAAAAATAACCTCCAACCATGCAGCATAGCTGCCCTATGCAATGACCTTCCAATCAAGCAGCTTAGCTACCCTGACAATAACCATTTGCCGTTGGGTAATGGTTATTGTCAGGATAACAGACCATGTTTGTGTGGGTCTAGAGAAACAGTCTTTCCGCTCCGCATCGCTGTAGGAACAACGAAAAAGTATTGCCAAGCCCCATCCCTGTGGGGTTTATAAAACATTTTTTCCTTTATGCAAAAAATAGGCTTCCCCTCTTCCGGTTCGCCCCGTTGTCATGTTATCATTGTTACCCTTGTCCCATCTTTTAAAAACGTATAAAATGGGGACACAGCCGCGTTTTCCTTCAATCCAGCATGATTGACTTGAATTTGGCGGCAACAGGAGGAATTTATTTATGAGCGATGCTAATGAACCACGTAAAGTTAATCTCGCAGATGCCATTCGAGAAAAGCTGGCACAAAAAAAACAGCAGTCCGGCGCTTCACAGCAGGGCGGCTTTCAAGGCGGTTCCGCCAAAACACTGAAAAGCCAAAATACGAAGAAGCCGAACAACCAACGTCGTCGTACAGGCGGATCATAAGCCAACCCATTAGGCTATACCGCACCGGACTCAGGCAGAATTAATTCGCCTGTAGCCCTGACGGTGTAGCCATGGGTAATGGCCCAAACGAAAAAGAGGAGTCTCCCCGCCATCATCAATGGCCTGAAGGAGCTCCTCTTTTTTGTTTATCGATTTACTGAAGGTTAGCTGGTTTTAGACGTTTTCTACTGGATACATACTTTCACGCAATTTCGTGATTTCATCGTTTTCCAAGTATTCATCATAGCTCATCGTACGGTCGATTACACCGTTCGGCGTAATTTCCACGATGCGGTTTGCAATGGTTTGAATGAACTGATGGTCATGCGATGTGAACAATAGGGTACCGTCAAAGTCGATCAGACCATTGTTCAGCGCTGTAATGGATTCCAGATCCAAGTGATTGGTCGGTTCATCCAGCAGCAGCACATTGGCGCCATTCAGCATCATCTTGGCCAGCATACAGCGAACCTTCTCGCCCCCGGACAGCACGCTTGCTTTTTTGAGCGCTTCTTCACCTGAGAAAAGCATACGTCCCAGGAAGCCACGCAGGAACGTTTCGTCCTGATCCTTGGAATATTGGCGCAGCCATTCCACGAGATTCATATCCACACCTTCAAAATAGGTGGAATTGTCTTTCGGGAAATAAGCCTGAGTGGTGGTAATCCCCCAAGAGAATTCACCGCTATCCGCTTCAGTTTCGTTCATCAATACCTGAAAGAGCGTTGATTTAGGCAAGCCGTTCGGGCCGACAAACGCGATTTTATCGCCTTTGTTCACAACCAGACTGAACTCATTCAGCACTTGCTCGCCTTCAATGGATTTGCTGAGACGGTCTACCGTCAACAGCTGTTTGCCCGCTTCGCGTTCGGGCTTGAAGTTCAGGAACGGATATTTACGGTTCGACGGACGAATATCGTCCAGCGTAATTTTATCCAATTGTTTTTTACGTGAAGTAGCCTGTTTGGACTTGGAAGCATTCGCGGAAAAGCGCTGAATAAAGGCTTGCAGTTCCTTGATCTTCTCTTCCTTTTTCTTGTTGGCATCACGAGTCAAGGCAAGCGCAAGCTGGCTGGACTCATACCAGAAGTCGTAGTTGCCGACGTACATCTGGATTTTGCCAAAATCAATATCCGCAATATGTGTACATACCTTGTTCAGGAAGTGACGATCATGGGATACGACGATGACGGTGCCTTCATAGTCCATCAAGAAATTTTCCAGCCATTGAATGGATTCGAGGTCCAAATGGTTGGTAGGCTCATCGAGCAGCAAGTTGTTCGGACGACCAAACAACGCTTGAGCCAGCAAAACACGTACCTTGTCATTACCGCTCAGCTCAGACATGTTCTTGTCATGCAGATCACGCGGAATACCAAGACCGATCAGCAAGGAAGCCGCATCTGGCTCGGCATCCCATCCGTTCAGCTCCGCAAATTCACCTTCAAGCTCGCCGGCACGCAGGCCGTCTGCCTCTGTGAATTCCGATTTAGCGTACAGTGTATCTTTTTCCTTCATGATTTCATACAGACGCGTATGGCCCATAATAACGGTTTCCAGAACCGGAAATTCATCGTATTCGTAATGGTTCTGCTTGAGCACTGCCATCCGTTCGCCCGGTGTCATGTGAACCTCGCCTGAATTGGCTTCGATTTCACCGGAAAGAATTTTCAAAAAGGTAGATTTGCCCGCGCCATTCGCCCCAATCAGGCCGTAGCAGTTCCCAGGAGTAAATTTGATATTTACGTCTTCAAAAAGTGGGCGTTTACCATAACGAAGCGTTACGCCGCTTGTACTGATCATATGAGCATACCATCCTTATCATTAGTAAAGTGCTAATCACAAAATTACCGACGGCAATAGTATAACACACAACGGATCGGATTCGAACCGTGTGTCAACCGAACAACCCTGAAACCTCCGTCAATATTCTGAAAATAAAATAAAAAATGCTTCCGTCCCCACGATTGTCTCCTGACAAAAACGCGGGTCAGAACCATTTTTTCTTGTTTCCAAATTCGATGCCACCAGGAGACAGACGAGCTATTCAGCAGACAATATCTACACTCCCTGTGCTGGTAAACGTATGGAAGAATCTGCGGAAGCTCCCACACCAATCGGAATAAGATACATCCCCGCCTCAGCGTCATGTCTTACGGCTACTTCCACGCCATAGACTGCCTGAATCATATCGGATGTGACGACCTCGGCGGGCGGACCGTTCGTTATAATGCGCCCTTCCTTCATGGCAATCATAACGTCGCTATAACGAATAGCCTGATTGATATCATGCAGCACCATTACGATCGTCAGACCGTGTTCCTGATTTAACTGCCGGATGAGTTCCAAAATTTCAAGCTGGTAGTACATATCCAGATAGGTGGTCGGCTCATCTAAAAATAAAATCGGCGTCCGTTGTGCCAAGGCCATTGCAATCCATACACGTTGCCGTTCTCCCCCCGATAACTGGTCCAGTGTACGTGTTCTGCGTTCCTCCAGATTCGTACAGGCTATCGCCCATTCGACCGCTTGCTCGTCCTCCTCACGTCTCGCTGTGAACATGTTCTTATGAGGAAGCCTTCCAAAGCTGACTAGCTTTTCTACGGTCAGGTCAGAGGGTGCCTCATTCTGCTGATGAACCACCGCCAGTTGACGGGCCAGTTCCTTGGGCTTGTATCGGGCAATCTCTTTACCGTCCAAAATCACCTGACCCAGGCGGGGAGTTGCATTGTTCGACATGACGCTAAGCAGCGTCGATTTACCACAGCCATTGGGACCAATGATGGTTGTAATTCGTCCCGGCTCAATGACAGCATTGATGGCGTGAAGACGATCTGTTTTCCGGTCATATGAAAAGGTAATATCCTTAATGTCCATAGGTGCGATCCGCCTTTCTGATCAGGAATATCAGGAACGGCCCGCCAATGACGGCCATAATAATGGAAGCCGGAATTTCATTGGGAGCAAGCACCGTCCGGCCCAGCGTATCCGCGAGCAGTAGCAACAAACCGCCGCACAATGCGGAAAACGGAATCAGCCATTTGTGATCCGAACCAACCAAGTAGCGGGCACAATGCGGAACGAGCAGGCCAATAAATGCAATAACTCCAGCAATGGCTGTAGCCGTTGCTGCAAGCAGCACAGCAATAACAGAAATTAAAAGACGCGCACGCGTCACATTGAATCCCAGGTTTTTAGCTGTTTTATCTTGCAGCGACAAAAAATTGCACCAGGAAAACACGAGCATGGCTAAAATCAGCCCAATCCCGCCATAGGTCACAATAACCTCGACATCGACCCATTTTTTCATGGACAAGGTTGAGGTTGTAACCTGATTAATGCTGGTGACTGCGTAACTGCCCCGATAGTTAAACGATTGCCCGAGACCCGAAAAAATCGCATTCACAGCGACCCCGATCAAGATCAAACGGATCGGATGCAGGCCGGATTTCCATGAAAATCCGTAAACCATGAGACAGGCCAGCGCTCCACCGATAAAAGAAAAGAAGGGCATCCAGAAATAGAGTGCCGGAAAGATCGTAACCGCAATCAGCGAAACCAAAGCTGCCCCCGAAGAAATACCGATAACCCCGGCATCAGCCAGCGGGTTTTTCATCACGGCTTGCAGTAAAACACCCGCCACCGCAAGCGTGGCTCCCGCCATCACGGCTACGATAATTCTCGGTAGTCTCAGATCCTTGACCACATTCACCTGATCATCCGTCCCTGTCCACAATCCGGTCACCAATTGACTCAAATTCACCTTGAGACTGCCTGTCATCGCTGAATAGAGAATGACGCTGATGAGCAAGGCGATTACAACGATAAAGCTCCAACCTTTTTTCGACATGTCTTCAGCTTCCTCTAATTCGTAGGATACAACATTTTTACTAGCTCATCCAGCGCCGAGTTTACCGCCAAATTTCCTGTTGTTCCAAACAGCGGCTCCGGCAAATCATAGACGTGTCCGTTTTTCACAGCGTTAAAATGTTTCCAAATATCGTTAGTTTTGAACTCTTCGTCGAACATTTTGACCACTTCATCCGGCATCCCGTGTGCAGCACGCAAAATAATATCCGGATTGGACTGTTGCAAAGCTTCTGTATTGTGGGCAATAAATTCAACCTTCTCACCCTGGACTACGTTCGTCCCGCCTGCAATTTTAACCAGATCCCCAATGTAGGAATGCTCGGTAGCCACCAGATAGCTTCCCGGTACTCCCAGCAAGATCAATACTTTAGGGGATTTCTTCCCTTTGATCTTTTGTTGAATCTCGGCTACTTTAGCGTCCAAAGCTCCATTAATCTCCTTTGCCTTTTCGGCTTTGCCGAACGTATCTCCCAGCTTTTGAATTTCTTTTTGCATGTTGGCTAGACTTTCAAAATTCAAAAATTCGGCATTGATCTTCAAATCTTTAAATTTAGGCTCCAGATCATATTTTAGTGTCGTAACCGACAGTACGTCTGTCGGCTTCAACGACATCACCTTTTCCATATCAGGACTCATCGGATTGCCCACATCAGGGACATCCTTATAACGATCAGGCAGCACTTTCGTGCTTGTCGGCTTGCCTGCCAAATCCAGACCCAGCGCATCCGTAATTTCCGTAATGGCTACCGTTGTAGCAACAATACGTGATTGTGCTTTATCGCCGGACGTTGCCACTGATTTCGCACCTTCATGATCGTTCTGTTCGGCCGTCGCCCCTCCCGAGCATCCGGCGAGCAACAAAACCACCAGACCCATCAGCATATAAAAGCAGAACGATTTCCCTTGTACCAAAGCTGTATATCGTTTCATGAAAGCTAAATCACCTCAATTCAAAATATAGAAGCAGCCTGAGCCTCAACTTTTCGGGTAATGAAATGCTGACAAGTCTTGATGCCAGGGCACCAAGACTTGCTTGCATACAAGCTATTCTGTTATTGGAGCAGGTTTGATGCTACTGCGACCTGATATTATTTTGCTTTCAGACTCGCTTCATCAAACTGGAATTGAACTGTATACCAGTGATCATATGGCACGCCGCCAAGAACTAAACCAGGTACAATGACGTGTGTGTAGGCACTGATTTTCTGAGACAAGTCCCCTGCTTCAAATTGAACGACACGCGTATCGCCAGATGTCGAGATGACCTCTACATCTTTCAGGCTACCATTCTGCTCCACTTGTAGAACAGGCATCCAGGAGCTATTTTTCAAAGTAACTTGAATATAACGCTTGTCTCCCTTTTCAATCAATGTAGCAGGCTTGTCGAGGTACCCATCCATGACGGAAGCTTCGCTTGTTTTATCTTTAAAAACGTTGTAATTGATCGTGTATTGCTTCTCGGAAGTGACTGTTTGAGCTGTTTGCTCCACTACAGGTTCCGTTTCAGCCACAGGTGTTGGCGCTTCTGCTGTCTGCTCAGTAGCTGGTGCGGTTGTAGCTGCATTGACTCCCTCACCTTTAAGCGATGCACGGTCAAATTGAATTTGTCCGCCGAACTTCTCATTCACAATAAATTTCTCAGGCAAGTATACCTGTGTGTACACGCTCAGCTTTTGATCCAGATCAGGCACTTCAAAAGCGATGGTGCGCGTGTCACCTTTCGTGTCGGAACCAACAACGGTCGGATTGGCATAACGGCCTTCAAAGTCCGTTTGGAACAACTTCAAAGCCTGATTGTCCGTCACGGTGAGATGAGCCTGCACCTTACCATTCTTCACAATCAGCTTCGCCAGACTCTGTACAAAAGGAGCCACAAGAGAGTCCTTGTCCGTTCCATTCGCCAGCACACGGAAGTTCGCTGTGTACTCTCCATCGGCTAAATTATTTTTCCCTTGTTCTACTTTGTCTGTCTTTTTATCTTTGTAATATGTTACATCGCTAGTATCGAATTTGAATTCAAAATCATATACCTTCTCCACTCGATCCTCAGCCTTGAAGACCATCGGAGCAGCACTCGCTACCTTCGGAGCTTCGTAAACAACCAATTGGCCTTCTACGTTGTTCTTAAAGTCGCTTACGCTAAAACGAACGTTCCTTGTATTACTTGCTGCATCTTCCTGGGTCACTTCTGCGTCTTTGTAGCCTCCGCTTGCCGTATCCCAAATGCGCAATGCCTTCACTTCGTTACTGTTTTGCAGCTTCAGACCTACAAACCGTTTGTCGCCTTCCACGACCAATTGCGCTGGTTCATTGGCAATAAAGCGTTGAGCCGGAGAATTCTCTCCTGTTGTTCCATCCGCTAAAACAATACTGAATTTCAAAACATATTTACCATTAACGAGCTTGTCAAAATCCAATTTCACAATTGGATCTGCGGCTCCAGTAGAGGACGGTTCGACATAGCTGCGAATGGTAGCAGGCTCGAATTGATACTGCACATCATATACGTGGTCATAAGGGATGCCACCCAGTTCCAGACCCGGTACAATGACATGCGTATTTACTGTAACTTTATCCGATAAATCTGCGACTTCAAATTGGACGGTTCTTGTATCTGCCGAGGTCGATTGATCAATAACCTGAGCCTCTGCACCGTTTACCTTGAACGTTTTAATCCAGCTGCTCTTGTCCATTTTGATCTGGATCAAATTTTTGCCGGATTGCTTCAACAGAGTGGCTGGCTTTTGCATATAGCCATCCATTACAGATATTTCATTGCTTCCATTTTTGAGTACGGAGAAATCAATGCTATATTTGCCGTTCTCAGTCCCAGGAGTTGTACCGCCATCCGTTCCTTTCACTGCAATGCTGCTACGATCAAATTGAAGACGAATCTTATGGTCCATCTCATAAACGGTTCCGTTATAGCTGGTACTTACATGAACTTGCGCATTCAGAATAGCGTCCAAGTCTGCCACTTTGAACTTTACAACACGAGTGTCCGCTTTCTTGTCCACATTTACGACATCTGAATCCGTCAACGTTCCGTTTTGTTCCGTTTTAAACTCCGTCACCGTGGCGCTGTCTTTGATCGTAAAGGAAGCTTCATACTTACCCTTTGATACCGTCAGCGTTGCTGGAGACAACAAATATTGCGCCATTGATGATTTTTGATCTTTCGTTGCATGCAATGCATCGAAGTTGATGGAGTATGTGCCGTCCGCCAAAGTCGATGGTGTACCTGGATTTGTTGGTGTCGAATCTTTAAGTGCTACACTATTTCTATCAAATTTGAGACGGATCGTATGGTCCATTTCATAAGGGGTTCCGTTGTAGCTGGTACTAACATGAACCTGCGCATTTAAAATGGCATCCACATCAGCCAATGGGAACTTCACCATGCGAGTATCGGATGCTTTATCCTCACTCACAATGTCCACGTCCGTTAATGTTCCGTTTTGTTCGGTTTTGAACTTTGTAATCGTTGCGCTATCCTTGATCTGGAAGGACACTTCATACTTACCTTTCGTCGCTGTCAGTGTTGCTGGCGACACCAAGTACCGTGCCATCGAAGAGACTTGATCCTTGGTTGCGTGCAGCGCATCAAAGTTAATGGAATACGTACCATCTACCAAAGTCGAAGGTGTACCCGGATCAGGGGTAACATTGCCGTTAAATTGAATTTGAACATTGTACCAATGATCGTATGGTACTCCGCCCAATTCCAAACCAGGTACGATAACGTGAGTATAAGCATTTACTTTGTTAGACAGACTTCTTATTTCAAACTCCACTATGCGTTGGTCACCCTCAGTGGATACCGTAGCCGCTTCTTCATATTTTCCATTCTGCTCTGTTTGGAAGGAAGGAATCCAACTGCTGTTTTTAATCGTCAGTTGAACATACCATTTGTTTCCTTTTTGGACCACTTTAGCTGGCTTTAGAGTATAGCCGTCCATAACGGACATATCTTGCGACTTATCCTTTAAAACAGAGAAGTCAATACTTCCCAATTGCAGAGAAGAACCCGGATCAGGGGTAACACTGCCGTTAAACTGGATTTGAACATTGTACCAATGATCGTATGGTACTCCGCCCAATTCCAACCCAGGCACGATAATGTGGGCATAAGCATTTACTTTGTTAGACAGATTGCCTACTTCAAACTCGATTGTACGTTGGTCACCCTCAGTGGATACCGTAGTCGTTTCTTCATATTTTCCATTCTGTTCTGTTTGGAAAGATGGAATCCAACTGCTGTTTTTAATCGTCAGTTGAACATACCATTTGTTCGCTTTTTGAACCAGTTTAGCTGGTTTTACAACATAGCCGTCCATAACGGAAACATTTTGCGATTTATCTGTCAAAATCGTGAAGTCGAGGCTTCCTGGTTGTAAAGGAACTTCGGGTTCTGGCGATGTTACAGGCGGAGTCGTCTCCTCTGCAACCTTTATTGTAGATGGATCAAATTCAATCGAGTTTTCTCTTTTTATATTTTTGAAATTAAAATCCACATCAATTTTCTGAGTTAAATCATACACGTCAAATGTTACAGATCTTTGATTATACTTGTCTCCTGTTTGGATCAAATCTGAAACATGAGCAGAAATACCTTCTCCATTTTGTTTCAATTCAAAATCTGTTAATAATGGTTCTGTTGGATTATCAATATTCAAAGAAACATGATACGTAGCTTGTCCGACTGACGCATTATACTCTACTTTAAAAGTAGCTGGTTTCACAAAATAGAGAGCTTGTGGTGAATTGTTGCCTGTTTTTCTGTTCTTCACTGCATATTCAATTGAATATTTATTGGAGTCCTGAACGACGCTGGGGCTCTGTACCTCTGCAACTGAAACCACACCTACCGATGGTGCCGTTTCGTTCTCTGTCAGGGTTGTTTCCGCCATACTTGGTTCTGTCGAATATACATCCTCACTCACAGAAGTAGCAGACGCACCAGATTCAGTTGATGTGACAGTATCTTCGGCAGATACAACTGGTGCAGACGGGAACACAACCGAAAGCAGCATGGCAAAGGTCGCTAACATTATTAAGTATTTTCTAAATTGCCTCTTCAAGTGTATTAATCCCCCTACTTAAAATATACTCATTTGAAGCTCTCCCGAGCTTCAAATGAGTATTCAAATCAATACAATGTCTCTGTACTAATTAATCGTATCCTCATCAAAACCAAATTGAACGATGTAATCGTGATCGTATGGCACACCGCCAGTATATTCTTTCGGCACGCTTACGTGAAGTTTAGCGTTCAATAGCGCGGACAAATCGCTCACCGGAAACTCAACCACTCTAGTATCACCGGATGTGCTGACTACAGTTGCATTCACATATTGACCATTTTGTTGTGTTTTGAATTCAGTGACCCAAGCGCTTTTGGTAATCGTCACTCTAACCTTGTACTGACCATTAGCAGCAATCAAGGTAGCTGGCTTCGCCACATAACCGCCTGTATCCATGTAGGAAGGTGAAGTTGTACCATCTTTGTACACTGTGTAATCAATGGTATACGTACCATTAGGCAAAGCAGCATTCGCTTTATTTGCAGAAAACGGAGCTAGTACAACAAATACCAAAGCAGCCATCAATACAGTAAGCATTACTTTTTTCAAATTCATACGGTTCATGATCATGTTCATGTTCTCAGTCTCCTTTTACGTTTTATTGTGGATTAGATTTCGTCGAATTGCAGTTGTACATCATACTTGCCTGTGTAACCAATGACTGGAATCGTGATTTCAGCATAAGCGTTAACTTTGGCATTCAGGTCAGCAACTTCGAATTCCACTACGCGAGTGTTGCTGGCAGTATCAGTGCTTACCACAGTCGCATCTTGCAGTACACCGTTTTGTTCCACTTTGAACGTTGTGATCAGATTGCTGCTTTTCACAGTCAAACGAACAACATTTTTGCCATTAGCTACAATAACCTGAGCTGGTTTCGTTAAATAGCTATCCAGACGGGAGGTTTCATTCGTTTGATCTTTCAGAACGGTATAGTCTACTGCATACGTGCCGTCGGCTGCTGCCGCTTTAGCAGAGAACGGAGCAATAACTGCAAAAACAAGTGCTGTCATGATCAATGCAACGAGTACCTTTTTGAAAGAAAACTGCTCAAAGCGATTCATTACCATATTCATATCTACACACACTCCTCCATTTTTTATGCTTGAATTTATGTTGATTTCATGAACAATAAGATTGCTTGAATTTACTTCTTAGAAGATTTGGTTGATTTCGTTGACTGGACGGCCGCTACTTTTTTGACACTTTTGGAATCAAAAGCGAAGCGAATGGTATAGTCATGATCGTAGTTATACGCAGGGACGGTAACATGAATTTTAGAAATCAGCGGGCTGTTCACAGTTGTAATTGGAAATTGTACAGTACGGGTATCGGTTTTGGTGTCCTTGTGAATGACCTTTGTGTCGATAATTTTGCCTTTGTAATCCACTTTAAACCCGGTTGTCCATTCGCTGTGATTCAGCTTAATTTGCATGGTCATTTGGCCTTTTTTCACATACAGCTTGGCTGGCTTCTCAAAATAATCATTAGCCATGGATACAGAATCGTTTTCGGCCTTGAGAATATTGTATTTAAGCGTGTATGTACCATCCGCCAATTTTGTAGAAGCCATAGCGGCTACCACAGATGATGAAGTTGGCCAAAAGCTCAGCACACTGACCAGCAGAAACACAGCAATCATTGCAGAATAACCCTTCTTCATTTTGACAGCAGTCCCTCCCCACGAGAATATAAGTTAATTGATTATCATTCTCAATTGAATTTTTAAAAAAATAGCTCTTCCTGAGCTTTTCCTCCCCACCTTCCCATCCAGAAATTCGCAAAACCAAGTGAACCCATCACCAATATATCTTACACTTTTCGAAAATGTCAATATGTATTTTCGTGTACATAACCCCTTGATATATGCTATTTTTTAAGAAAAATTTAGGATACCTTCCTCTATACCATGAATCCCATCTACTCCATTTCAGTAAAAAAATTATTTAAAATTTTGGTTTTTTCAATTGACAATTCCTATTGATATTCATTATCATTCTCTTATGCATAAATGAAAATGATTATCATTATTATTTAACTTAAAAATCGCAGGAGGAATGACATGAAATCTTATGTGTTGTGGTCATCCGCAGCGCTTTTATTGGCAGTTACCGGATGTAGTAATGGTACTCCGGCCGCAGATCACAAACCAACCACTGCATCTGTAACTACCACTTCCGGCACAACAAGCGATGCGACAATTCAGGTTACTGATTTTTCAAAACGGACGTTGGCGTTCCAAGATGTCCCTCAACATATCATTGCGCTCAGCAATGGCGATCTGGATATCATATATGCTTTGGGCGGGACAGCCGTTGGCAGACCCAACTCGAATGGACCTTCCGTCGTACCTGCTGCTGAAAACGTTCAACAAGTAGGCTCTACTCATGAGGTCGATCTGGAGAAAATTACGATGCTCAAACCGGATGTCGTATTAGGCAATTACCCTATGAATGAGAAAGATATTCCAGCTATTGAAGGTGTCGGTTCGCAGTTGCTGCTGACAGGGGCCAATTCAGTCCAAGATATTCAGTCGCAAATTACACTCTTCGGGCAATTATTGCACAAGCAGGCTCCGGCCGTGAAGCTGAATCAGCAAATTGACCAACAGGTAGCCACATTACAAAAGGAAACAGCCTCTACCTCCAAACCTAAAGTGCTGCTTGTTTACGGAGCCCCGGCCACATATATGGCGGCATTGCCGAATTCATTAGGGGGAAATATTCTGGAAATGGCTGGTGGTGCTAATATTGCCGCTGATTTTCCGGGGCTGCAAAATTTCCCGCAATACGCGCAGCTAAATACGGAACGCATCGTACAGGCCGATCCTGACTACATCCTGATTATGACCCACGGCAATACGGAAGAGGTCAAAGCCGCATTTATCAAGGAAATGCAGGAAAATGCAGCTTGGAGCGGAATCAAGGCGGTCAAAAACAATCAGGTCGAGGTATTACCCTCCGATCTGTTCGGAACCAATCCGGGCACACGGGTTACTGAGGCACTGGATTTGATGCACCAAAAGCTGTATCCGGCGAAATAAGCGATGAACAAACTACAACGCGCCAGAAGACGCACCATCGCCTGGATTACGCTTCCGATCCTGCTGATAGCTGTATCCGTGTACGGCCTGGCTTACGGATCGGTGTCGATTCCACTACGAGAAATCAATCAGGTTTTGCTACATCATGATGACTCCACCTATCGCACGATCCTAATGGATCTCCGGCTGCCCAGAGTATTAGTGGGTCTGCTCGTAGGAGCCTGTCTGGCAGCTGCGGGAGCACTTCTTCAAGGAGTCATGAAAAATCCACTGGCTGATCCTGGCATTATTGGTGTATCGGCTGGTGGTGGACTCGCTGCGGTCATCACGATGGTCATGCTTCCACAGCTTAGCTACCTTCTTCCGGTAACTGCCTTTTCGGGAGCCTTCCTGACTGCTGTTGCAATTTACCTGCTGGCTTGGGATCGGGGAGCCTCTCCCGTCAAAATCGTATTAGCGGGTGTTGCGATCAACGCACTGCTGGGCGCGGTCATGAACGGCGTGATGGTCATGTACAGCGACCGCGTGCAAGCGGTTCTCCCTTGGCTATCCGGCGGATTGAACGGACGAAGCTGGCATCATCTGGAGTTCATGGCGCCTTACGCCATCATTGGCTTAATCGCCTCCCTGTTTGCGATCAAGCCTGCCAATTTGCTGCTGCTGGGCGACGATTCAGCGCAACTGCTCGGACAGCGTGTAGAGCTTCAGCGGCTGCTCATTATCTTGCTCTCTGCCCTGCTCGCCGGTACGGCAGTCAGTGTAGCGGGGCTGATCGGTTTTGTAGGACTGGTCGTTCCTCATGTTATCCGCCTGCTGATCGGGGAGGATTATCGCTTCCTCCTTCCCCTTTCCATTCTGGGCGGCGGGACACTGGTCGTACTGGCGGATACGGTGGCACGGTCCTGGTTTGATCCGATTGAACTGCCTGTAGGTATTTTGCTGGCCGTCATCGGAGCGCCGTTCTTCTTAATCCTGCTCAAGAAACGGGGGAATTTCGGATGACAGCCATTCAGGGTGAGCATATCTCCTTGCAGCGCGGGTATTTCAAGCTGGACGATGTAAACATTACCTTACCCACCGGACAGCTCACCGCAATTGTCGGGCCCAACGGTTCGGGCAAATCCACGCTTTTGCGGATTATTACACGGCTGCTCAGGCAGGATCAGGGACAGGTTTCTGTACTGGGCAAGCCCGTGCAGGAGTACAGGCGGCGTGATTTTGCCCAAACGATTACAATGCTGCCGCAAATGAAGGATATGCTGCCGTTATTAACGGTTCGTGAGCTGGTCGCTTACGGAAGATCCCCTCATGCCAAAGGCTTGAGGACACGGCATACCGGACAGGATCATCATATTGTGGACCATGTCATGGAAATCACAGGCATGAAGCCCTATGCGGATCGGATGTTCCATACTCTATCGGGAGGTGAACAACAAAAAGCGCGAATTGCAATGGCTTTGGCCCAACAAACGGGCATTCTTTTGCTCGATGAACCTACCACTTTTCTGGATATCGCCCATCAATTTGAGGTTATGGATATGCTGAGGCGTATTAATCACGAGTCCGGCTTAACGATTGTTATGGTACTGCATGATTTGCAGCAAGCTGCGGCCTATTGTCATCATATGATTGCGCTTAAAAGGGGACGAATCGCCATGGCTGGCGAACCCCGTCAGATTTTGACGTCTGCTTTTCTTCGCGACATTTATGAAATGAACGCTACTATCAAATTTGAGGATGGCTATCCGGTCATTATACCGACCATACCACATCATTCAGGAGGAATTTAATATGATTATTGTTACAAACACATCTAAAATCACCCCGGGCAATGCCCACCTGCTCATCGAACGCTTTAACAAAGAAGGTAAAGTGGAAAAAATGGAAGGCTTCCTCGGTCTGGAGGTACTGCTCACTGAAAACACAAAAGATTATGAGGAAGTAACGATTAGCACACGCTGGAAGGAAAAAGAAAACTTCCAAGGCTGGACCAAAAGCGAGGCCTTCCGTGAATCACACAGCCACCGCCAAATTCCGGACTATATTTTAGAAAATAAAATTACATTTTATGAAGTCAAAATCGTGCGGCATCCCATTACCAACACCGATTCCGATTCCTTTCTGGTGAACGATACCGAAGCGGTCTAAACCTGTAACACAGCGACAGACTTGTCTGCCCGCACCTTGTCACTCATTCAAACCAACCATAAAAAGCGACTCCGCAGACCATTGTCCGCAGAGTCGCTTTTTATATGGAATTCTCAGATTGCAGTTGAACAGCGGCTTTGAATTTTCAGCGTCTCACCGTGTCCCAGTATATGAATGCGCTCCTTGGCGATGCCCAAGCGTTCACGCTCCGCTTCGAGACGATCCAGCGCCTCTCTCGGCGTATCATCCGCCAGCTTAAAGGCTCCGTAATGCATCGGGATCATCTGATCCGCGCCGCAATCCACGAACCCCTGCAACGCCTCCTCCGGTGTCACATGCTGCGAGGTCATGAACCATTCCGGCTCATACGCGCCAATCGGCATAAAGGTCAGGTCAATGTCAAAGCGCTCGCCAATCTCCTTGAAGCCGCGGAAATACCCGGTATCTCCCACAAAGTACAACGTCGGTGCAGCTGCTGTATCTGAAATAGAATTAGTATGCGATTCGGTGACGGACGTGGCAGAGCCGATCACCTGCTGCTCACTTTGCAGCACATATCCACCCCAATGCGAAGTATTCGTATCAAACGGCGTACGCCGCGTCCAATGCTGAGCCGGGACAAACGTGAACCGCACCCCGCCTACCGTAACATGCTCCCACCATTTCAGCTCATGGCAGTTACGGAAGCCTTTGCGGACCATTTTCGACTTTAACCCCGAAGGTACGAGCATCAGCGTATCTGCACGATACAATTTGCGCAACGAATCCATATGCAAATGATCATAATGCGAATGAGACAGCAGAATGATGTCCAACGGCGGTACATCCTGAATGCGGATGCCGGGCGGAGCCAGTCTTTTGTCCAAAGCCATACGCTCAGCCCACACCGGATCCGTAACGATGTTCAGTCCGAGATATTGAATGAAAAAGGTTGAATGCCCTACCCAGGTCGCCGTCGTCGTGTCCCGGTTACTGTGCAAAAATTCCAGCTCCGGGGGATGGTTCGGAACAACGAACGTATAATCCTTCGTTTTGCTGCGGCGCTCCTGCCGCCATTGTCTGAATTGCTTGAGAGTTTTATCCGTATTGACATGATCCATGTTGTTAAAACGAACTTTGGGCATGATGTAACTCCTCCCCTGATGGACCCGTTCTCCAAAAAGCTCGAAGCGGCTCAATTCATTTATATATTACACGTGAGTGTGAACATCCAATGATGCAACATGCTGGTGTATGTAAAGTATAATTCAATCCGCCTTTTACATGCAAAAATGGACCCTCCCCATCAATCAGGAAGGGCCATCTCAGATGCTGCTGTCAGTCCTGTGGATTTTTAAAGCGTGCCGAGTACATAAACAGAAACACAATCGCCACCACAATAATAATAGGCGACTCATACATGATCGTAAAATGCTCGAAAGCAGCCATTTGTACTCACCCTTTCTTCCCCGCTTGTCCTCGCACATAATCCGCATCGAACAGGAACAGTCTCAAGATCAGGATCAGTGACGGGATGAGCACCAGCAGCCCCGCACTAAACGCCGTAATCAATGCATACGCCATGGCGGAGTTCGTAAAGCTGTGATGCACATTAATGTAGGGATACAAAACATACGGCAAATGCGAGCGACCATAACCATACCAAGCAAATGCAAATTGCAGCATGACCAGAATAAAGGAGGTTCCGAGATAACGCCGCCGCCATACCAGATAGACAGCTCCGACAAAGCAGACGAAGGAGGCGACAAACATCCATGCCATATTCAGCATATTGGCGAAATGGTCTGGATTTTGTTTGTTAATCTGAAAAAATGCGAGCAGACTCGCCACAATCGTAGGACCGCTCCAGAATAGCGCGTACCCGCGCACGATTTCAAAAGCAACCTTGTCTCCTGCCCTTTTGGCATAATAGGACAGAAACATCGCCGAGATATACAGCACACTCACCAGCGCCAGGAAAATAACCGCCCACGTATAGGAGTTGCTTAATAACTCACCCCATCGCAGATGAACACCTGTGCTGTTCTCCACAATAATACCGCCTTCCGAAATGGCGAGAACCGTCGACAGCGCCGCCGGAATGAGCAGCCCTGTCGCGCCGTACAATGCCATGTAGACGATATTATTTGTACCGGAATGCCCATACGTGTTGTACGCATAGTACACCCCGCGGATCGCGAGAAGCACAATGGCAATACTGCCGGGAACGAGCAACGCTGTGCCATAGTAATAAGCCGCATCCGGGAAGAAACCATTCAGTCCCACCACGAAAAAAATGAGAAATACGTTCGTTACCTCCCACACCGGCGATAAATACCGCTGTATAATGTTGTGGATTTTGTTCTGGTGACCTGTCAGCACACTGTAAAAGCTGAAAAAGCCTGCGCCAAAATCAATAGATGCCACAATCAAATAACCGAACAGGAAGGTCCACAAAATGGCGATACCGACAATTTCATAGCTCACTTCCCTTCAACCCCTTCCAGACCCAGCTGCTTTAGTTCTTCCACTGCATCTTTATTTCGGAACAGCTTGCTGAGAACCTTAATGGCTGAGAAGCACAACACGAGATACAAAATGATAAACATCACGAGCATCCATCCCACACTGGTGGAGGTGGTCGCTGCTTCGGACACCTTCATATAGCCGCGCAAAATCCACGGCTGCCTGCCAACCTCCGCGAACATCCAGCCCAGCTCAATGGCTACCATAGCCATCGGCCCCACCAGAATGAGCGCCAGCAGCAGCCATTTGGGGTATGGTTTACGACCTGGCAGACGCTTGCGAATCAGATACAACAGTGGAATGACGAGAATCAGCACCCCGGTGGTGATTTTGAGATCGAACATATAGTGGATAGACAACGGCGGTCGCTGATCCACAGGATAATCATTCAAACCCTTAACTTCTGTACTGGGCAGATTCCCGGCCAAAACACTAAGCGCATAAGGCACTTTCAAGGCGTACTTGATGTCTCCGTTCTTGTCCATATAACCGCCATATACGAAAGGAGCGTGCGTCATTGTATCAAAATGCCATTCGGCAGCAGCCAGCTTTTCCGGCTGATATTTGGCCAGAAATTTACCGGAAGCGTCTCCGATCATCACGGTGCTGATGGCAAATACAATGGTGCAGGTGGCGGTCAGCTTCAGCGCTTTTTTGAAATACGGGTGGTTGCGCCCCCGCAGCATACTATAGGCAGCTAATCCCATCAGCAGCCCAGCACTCAACGTATACGAGGAAGCCAGCACATGAGAAACTTTGGTCGGCGTGGCCGGATTCAGCATGGCCTGGATGGGATGAATATCTGTCATGACTCCATTTTTAAGTGTAAAGCCTTGAGGCTGGTTCATGAACGAGTTCACAGTTGTAATAAAAACCGCTGATGCAGATGAGGCAATCGCTACCGGAATAAGCAGCATCAGGTGAAAATATTTGCTTTTAAACCGATCCCAGGTGTACAAGTAGATACCCAGAAAAATGGCTTCAATGAAAAAAGCAAACGTCTCCAAAAACAGGGGCAGCGCAATCGCTTGTCCAGCCACCCTCATAAAGGTAGGCCAAAGCAAGCTGAGTTGCAATCCAATGGAAGTACCTGTGACGACACCTACGGCAACGGTGATGACAAACCCCCGCGCCCACCGTCGGGCCAACAGCGTATAGTGCGGATCACCAGTTCGCAGCCCGCGCCATTCCGCGAGCGCAATCATCAAAGGTACGCCAACGCCAATGGATGCAAATACAATATGAACAAACAGGGTAATTCCGGTCAACATCCGGCTTAGTAATACGGGGTCCAGTGAAGACAAATGGTACTCACTCCTTCATTTCACATTTTAAACAGAAAACACCTGCATATATTCCTTTGGATTATGATCTAGGGAGTCAGGCGGGCTATACTTTTAATGACTGCGTACAGCATAATAGCCGCTATCACAATACACACAATAATGAGCGTCCTTTCCTGCTTGCGGAACATGGGAACGCCTCCTTTACTCGTCGTTTGGAGCATGGGGAGAACACATCTTAGTCTAGCTAAATTTTGTTATTTTTAACCATGCTGCCGTTATAAATTTAGCAGGATTCCATTTTGGATATTGCTATGTGCAGTCCAATCGTTCTGGGCAGCTACTTTTTAGCCTCATTAGTGTGAGATTTATCATTGTATTTTCATCAAAATGACGAACTCTCTCTTTGGAGACATTCGTGGAATGAGGTACAATACAGATAAGCTATATATGGAGAACTTTTGAATAGGAGGCTGTACCGCGCTATGAAAATAACATCTATCGAGCCAACTCCCAGTCCGAACACCATGATGCTGCATCTGGATGAACGGCTGGAAGCGGGCATTCGCAGAACATATACACGGGATAATGAACGCTCCGCTCCCCCCTTTATCCGGCGTATGCTGGGCATTGAAGGAGTCAAAAGCGTGTTTCATACGACGGATTTTGTAGCCCTTGACCGCAAAGGGAACGCAGATTGGTCCACCATTCTGGGTCAGGTTCGGGACCAGCTAGGCGAGGAAGGCGCAGACGCCAATTGGGAATTGCCGGAGGAAACCTCCGGGGAAGCGTTTGGTGAGGCACAGGTGTTTGTGCAATTTTTCCGGGGCATTCCGATGCAAATCCGGGTCAAGGCGGGCCAGCAGGAGGAACGGATTTCCTTGTCCGACCGTTTCGTGCAGGCCGTAACCCGGGTAGCCAGCGCGACGCTGATCAAGGAGCGCAAGCTGAGCGATTACGGCGTCCGCTATGGAGAGCTACCGGATATCGCGCGCGAGGTGGAGCAGGAGCTGGAGGCAGCCTTTCCGCAGGAGCGGCTGGAGCAGATTATCCAGCAGGCGATTGCCCACGGCGCGGACAACAGCGAATTCGTGGAGGAACGCCGCGAATGGAGTGATGCCGAGCTGGAGCAGGCCCTACAGCACGAGGATTGGCGTACCCGCTACGCCGCGCTGGATCGGCTGGAGCCGACGCCCGAGCATTTGCCACTCATCCGCCAAGCGCTGCATGACGACAAAATGCAGCTACGGCGGCTGGGGGTCGTCTATTTGGGCGATCTGCGCACACCGGAGGCGATGGAGCTGCTGTTTGAGGCGCTGCGTGATCCTTCAGCGGCCGTACGCCGTACGGCGGGCGATACGCTGTCGGATATCGGCGACCCGGCGGCTACCGGAGCTATGATCGGAGCCTTGTCGGATAACAGCAAGCTGGTTCGCTGGCGGGCTGCCCGTTTTTTGTACGAGGTCGGCACCGAGGACGCGCGTGACGCGCTGGAGAAGGCTGTAGATGACCCCGAATTCGAGGTCAGTCTACAGGCCAAAATGGCGCTGGAGCGCATTGAGTCAGGCGAGCAAGCCGCAGGTACGGTTTGGCAGCAGATGGCCAAACGCAACTCTTGATTTATGATTTTAGGACTGGACCTTCAAAAAATTGTCGATTGTCAGAAGATGTACAGGTACGCTATACTTTAGTTTGCTATACAATAACATATCATGTCATACACCTCATCAACCCTGTTTTATGATGAGGTAGAGGTCGCGGATGTAATCAGTACACCGGAGGAGACGCCAAGAGCCGTCTGTGATTCCTGTGGAAAGGTACACCCGCCGAAGTATGCGGAGCCGACTCTTTGTAATACTCCGAATGCTGGGGCTGCTGACCGAAAGGAGCAGAACTGTCACGCGATGTCCTAACACAGACACGTGTGTTGAGCTATCTTGTTATAGAAGAAGGTATGGTGCGGAATGCATAGACAAGTCCGCAGGCGTATTCCCTGCGGTCTTTTGACGTTTGTAATCCCCCTCCTTCAGGCTCTTGCCCTGACATGAAATACCATTTCATGAAGGAGTGTTTGAACGTGCAACACAAAGCAACACCTGCCGCAACCTTGCGGAAAAGTCTCAAAGCCCGGCATATGACGATGATCGCCCTCGGGGGCTCCATCGGAACAGGCCTGTTCCTCGCCAGTGGAGGCGCGGTTGCAGAAGCCGGACCCGGAGGGGCCTTGCTGGCTTATGCAGCGGTCGGCCTCATGGTTTACTTCCTGATGACCAGCCTCGGTGAGTTGGCTACGTTTATGCCTGAATCCGGCTCTTTTAATACCTATGCTGGCCGCTTCGTCGATCCGGCCTTTGGTTTCGCCATGGGCTGGAACTTCTGGTACAACTGGGCCGTGACAATTGCCGCCGAGTTGGCAGCAGCGACCGTGCTGATCAAATACTGGTTTCCCGAAAGTCACTCCGCCTGGTGGAGTTTGTTATTTCTAGCCGTGATCTTCGCGCTGAACGCGCTGACGGTCAAAGGCTACGGTGAATCCGAATACTGGTTCGCCATGATTAAAATTGTGACCGTGGTTATCTTCCTGACCGTGGGTGTGCTGATGATCTTCGGCATTATGGGAGGTCCAGCGATTGGCTTCGCTAACTTTACTGTGGGCGATGCCCCGTTCCACGGCGGATTTTTCGCTGTATTGGGTGTGTTCATGGCCGCAGGCTTTTCCTTCCAGGGAACCGAACTGATCGGGGTAGCCGCCGGAGAGAGTGAAAATCCGCGTGAAAATGTGCCGCGCGCCATCCGTCAAATCTTTTGGCGTATCCTGTTCTTTTATATTCTGGCGATTCTCGTCATTGGCTTGATTATTCCGTACACCAATCCGAATTTGCTGCGGGGAGATATCAGTGACATCGGGGTCAGCCCGTTCACACTGGTATTTGAAAAAGCGGGGCTTGCCATTGCCGCCTCCGTCATGAACGCCGTTATTTTAACTTCTGTATTGTCGGCAGGTAATTCCGGAATGTACGCGGCAACACGTGTACTGTACGCTTTGGCACGGGAAGGCAAAGCCCCCCGTTTCCTCGGACGTATCAATCGGCGCGGCATTCCCATGAATGCACTACTGATCACGACCGCTGTCGGTATGCTGGCCTTCCTCGCCTCCCTGTATGGGGACGGTGTGGTCTACAACTGGCTGCTAAACGCTTCCGGGATGTGCGGATTTATTACATGGGTTGGTATTGCTGTCAGCCATTATCGTTTCCGCCGTGCCTTTACAGCACAGGGTCGCAGTCTGAGTGAGCTTCCGTACAAAGCCCGCTGGTTCCCGTTTGGTCCCTTGTTTGCCTTCGCACTGTGTATCATCGTGATTATCGGGCAAGGTGCCGATGCCTTTACCGGGCAAGCCATTGACTGGAAAACGATGATCGCTACGTATATGAGTGTGCCGCTGTTCCTTCTTCTGTGGCTCGGCTACAAATGGATCAAGCGTACCAAAATCGTTCCACTCAACGAGTGTGATTTGGACCCGGATGCGTCTTCCGGTAAATAAACAATAGTAAAAAAGCCCGTCTCCGGGCATATACAGGTGGAAATTCGGATGAACGGTCCTATGGATCGGATCAGGTTCATCAGCATCTTCTACCTGATATGTGGAGACGGGCTTTTTTCTGTTATTCGGAAGAAGAAGCTACCGGAGCTGTCAAAGACATAGACAAGGCACGACGGCTTAAAATGCCATAAATCACAGCAATCAACGTCAGCAGTGCAGAAAACAAATACAAATTAACGATGCCCAGATGATCTGCAATCCAGCCCATTAGCAATAGTGATATGCAGAACGTCATGCTCGTTAGTGTAGCCTGTGCGGACAGCACCTTGGGTAAATCGTGTACAGATACGCTCATTTGCATCATCGTGCGGCGGGATACGACGGACATTTCCGCAGGCAATCCCATCAACAGCACGATCAGCAGCGTCAGCGGCGGTAATGTGTTAAGCGCATACCAAGCCGTTAACAGTCCATAGCAAGCCATCCCTGCCAGCATCGCGGGCAGCAGTCTGCGCTGCAAATACTTGACACTAGCGAGAACAATGATCCCGCCGCCAATCGCGCCTGCAAAATACGCCGCATTAATGTATCCCCACCATGCCTCGCTTTTGTGCAACACCTGCTGAGCGAAGGCAAGCGTGAATGCTCCTACCCAAACCGAACCACCCAGCAGGTCGATCATATCCATAAAAATAAGAGCCTTGAGCCTTCGGCTGGCTCCGATGAGGCTCCAGCCTTCACGCAATATTTCCTTTTTGCGCTTGGGAGGTAACACCGGACTCTCCGACTCCGGGCCATACAGTGTATCTTCCAACTGTGCGGGGGATGTTGAAGCCAGTACGTCTCCGCTTTGCACCCGAGTTCCGGGTTGCAGTAAATAATGGGCTTTACCCTCTAGCGGATCACGGATCAAGCTGGTAAAGATCAGGGCCACCAAATATAGCCCACAAGCCACCAGCAGTGTTTTTTCCGAGCCTATCATGGCTACCAGTACACCGCTAAGCCCCCATCCAGCCAATTGCACGGTCTGATCGCTGACCGATACGAGACTGTTTGCCCGCATCAGCCCTTCCCCGGACGCAAGGCGCGGAATCAGCGCATTACGTGCAGGTGTGGTCCAACCGTCCAGAAAGGACATCGCTGCTACCAGTGTAAACACAAGCACCCATACCGGGTTTGTGCCCGCTGACCACAAATGCCCCAACAGGAGAGCGAAGAAAGCCAGTTGGCCAAATTGGGAAACGAACAGAATAAATGGAAGCTGGAACCGGGCCAATATCAGCGGTGCTAAAAAGCCGCTAATCATCTGTGCGGCCATTCGCAACAACGGAACGAGAACAGAGGAAAAAATCGAATCCGTTTCATGAAACACCAGAGAAACCAGTGCCATGATATAAAGAATATCTGCCGCATTCGACATCGTCTGCGTGCCGAGCAGATAAGTAAAGGAACGCTTATGCATATGAATAAAATACTCCCTTATAAATGTAGCTTTTTATATTGCAGCAAAATGATCAGGTCCATTTCAGAGTTACACGGAGATTTCCGGTGCTGCCTAAATCCGTGATCTGATAGGAGATGGTTTTTAACCCGAGCTGATACAACGATTGTAAATCTTCTTTGAGACTTCGCTCTGTCCCTTGATAGCCAAAGGTAAGCGTGGCCCCTCCCTTATTGATCTCTTTGCGAACCTGCTCCTTGATTTCGGCGGATGATTTAACCAGACCCTTGCCATCTTGCAGCGTATATTCCAGGTTATTGTACAGCTTTTGGTACACAGCAGCCTTGGGTCCGCCCGCAGCGACCAATCCCGACAATGTCTGCCGATACGATGTGTTCGCCTGAGGATACTGTTTAACCCAGGAGTGATCCCGGCGCATTTCGGCATCAGTCAGCAGATAATACGAAGTGCTTACCTCGTTGCCACGATCCGGGGTCGGATCATCCCATGTCGTATCCATGTGGTACCAATGTCCATCCAGTAAAACAAGATTCCATGCATGCAACTGGCCCCCTGCTCTTCCCTCTACAATCTGGTTGGTAATCCCGGAGCGTTCTAGCATTTTGTAGGCCAGCAAGGAATAGCCCTGACACACCGTGCTCCCGGTTTTCAGGCCATCGTATGCCGTGTACTTTTGCTGGGTTTCATCATATTTCAAACGAACCACGATCCAGTCATGAATGGCCTTCACCTTCTCATGATCCGTCATCCCCTTCGTAATGATGTCCCCCAGCACAGCTTTAACCGTGTTATCCACATATGCGGTCTGCTCCTTCGTCTCCCGGTAACTCAGACGAATCGTAACCTCGGCAGACGTGGTTGTGCCTGTATAGCTGAATGCGTAGCTTTTGATCGTATAATTCACATACGGATCACTCTCCATCGCCTGCTTGATGGCTGTCTGTAGCTGCTGCTTGAGACCGTTCACCCGCCCTTGATATGTAAAGGTCAGCGTTTCACTCCGCGTAGCCATTGCCTGTAAGAGCTTATTTTGAAGCTGCTGTGACGAAACGGATGGAGCTGGCTTGACCGACGCAGCATATACATTGTTCCCCCACTCCACAGCATGTGGCAGCAACACAGCCAGCACTGCACCTGCCGCCAGGCATTTTATAAGCCTAACCCCGATTTTTCTGTTCATACAGAGCGTTCCTGCCCTTCTTAGCATAATTGTAAACAGCTCTATCTTACCATAAAAACAGCTGATCCAAGCGCTCTAGTTTTGTCGGTTACAGGCGGGCAAGAATCTGGATAAAGACAGGTTTTGACACAATGCTTATCTCCCCGGCTGAATAGGCAACAGACAGGCTATACCGTTCACAGAGAATTTTATCACAGCAGCTTGGCACTCCTTATGATATGGTACTGGCATCGGAAATCATTGATATTGATTCTCATTCTATATTAGAAAGGCTGAGCACCATGCCAGAATGTATCTCGCTCCTTCGTACTCCACCGGGTCAACCCGTGCGGCTGCAATCCCTTGCCTCTCTTCACCCCTCATTGCGCCGACGCTTAACGGACATGGGGATTGACGAAGGTTCCATTATACGGTTAAAAAAAATCAGTCTGTTGGGCGGCCCTATTGTCATTGAATGCAACGGTCAACTGGTCGGCCTCCGTCAAAATCAGGTAAAACAACTGGAGGTCGCTCCTTCATGGACATGATCGCTCTATTCGGTAATCCCAACACGGGGAAAACCTCTTTATTCAACAAGCTGACTCGTACGTATGCAGAGGTAGGGAACTGGTCCGGGGTTACGGTGGAAAAGAAAACAGGTCTGCTGCGCGACAAGTCTGCCGTTTTGGTGGATTTGCCAGGGGCCTATTCCTTGCTTCCACTTTCGCTGGATGAAGGTATCGCTACCCGTTATTTGCTGGAAGAACCGCCTGCGGCTTTGATTAACATCGTGGATGCCTCCCAGCTCCAGCGTAATCTGTACCTGACTGTACAACTGCTGGAATATGGCCGTCCGCTCGTACTTGGCTTAAATATGACCGACGTAGCCGATGCCACGGGCCTTCTAGTGAACAAGGAATTGCTGGCTGATCAATTGAACGTTCCCATCATTCCCATGGTGGCACGCACGGGCAGCGGCAGTAAGCAAATGCTCGCATCACTTCGAGAGGTACGACGCTCGCCAAATTCCTTCCAGTTGGATTACGGCCCTGCCGTCGAAGCCGCCATCGCAGATATTTGCAGCTTGCTGACGAATACATCTGTGCCAAACCCTCGGTGGGTAGCTCTACAGTGTCTGGAAAACAATCCTGTCGTTATGGAATGGATGACAAATGAGGTACAGCGTGAAAAAGTAACGGATCGCATCCAGCGTTGCGAGAAAGAACTTCTCCGTGAAGGCTATTCGGCTACTCCCGCTCAGCATATCCGTTCTGTACGTACAGCGTGGATCGCTGATCTGTGTACAAAGGCGCTCGACACGTCCAAACTCAAACCGCACAGTCTGACAGACAAGCTGGACGCACTGCTAACCCATCGGTATCTGGGGATTCCGATCTTTTTGCTGCTGATGTACGCTACCTTCAAGTTCACCTTCGATTGGGCCGGTACTGTTCTTTCAGATATGCTGGACGGATTTTTTTCAGGGACACTAAGCAGTTGGATTTCTGAAGTGCTCGTTCACTTGAACGCGTCCGCTTTTACGCAAAGTCTAGTCGTGGACGGCATCGTGGCGGGAGTCGGGGGCGTGCTCGTTTTTCTGCCTCAGATCGCTATTTTATTCCTTATTATTTCGCTAATTGAAGACTCCGGGTATATGGCACGGGTCACGATATTAATGGATCGTCTCATGCAAGCTGTGGGCTTGAACGGGAAAAGCTTCATCCCCTTTATTATCGGCTTTGGCTGTAATGTTCCAGCCATTATGGCAGCACGCACGATTGAACAGCCTAGAGAACGCCTCATTACGACGTTGCTGGTACCCTTCATGTCCTGCTCTGCCCGCCTGCCAGTCTATGCCTTGTTCTCAGGTGTATTTTTCCCAACACACGCGGCAAGCATCATCATGCTAATGTACGTGCTAGGAATCACCGTGTCGCTCATACTAGCCAAAATTTTTTCCAAAGTATCCATTCTGTCGGGTGAGCCTTCCCTCTTCATCGTGGAGCTTCCCCCTTATCGAGTGCCGCAAGCTCTTACACTGTTTCGCAGCACGTGGGAAAAGGTCAAGGGCTTCGTCCGCAAAGCTGGAACCATTATTCTCGCAGGGTCCGTCGGCATCTGGCTTTTGTCCAATTTTGGTCCGCAGGGCTTCGGTGCAGAAATGAATGACAGCCTGCTCGCCACTATTGGAGGATGGTTTGCTCCACTGCTGGCCCCTCTCGGCTTTGGCACCTGGCAAGCAGGTGCGTCCCTGCTCACAGGCTTTATGGCGAAAGAAGTCGTCGTATCAACGATGAATATCATTTACCACGTTCCCGATATGCAGGGACTGGAACTGCAAGTCAGCCATGCCTTTACGCCATTGGCCTCTTTTAGCTTCATGGTGTTCATTCTGTTGTATGTGCCATGTTTGGCTACGGTAGCGGTCATTCGTAAAGAAACCCTTTCGTGGCGCTGGACCGGATTCTCCGTGATCTATCCTTTGACCGTTGCGTATCTCATTGCCGTTGTCATCTATCAGTGTGGCAGATTATTAGGTTGGGGTTAAGTTAGAGACTTATGAAAATAGAAGGAAGGTGGATTCCGTGATCAATATCATCATTTTACTGGTGATTCTCGGTTATAGCGCGTGGGTGTTGGTACGCTTTTTGCGAAAAAGCCGTCAAGGTGCCTGTGCGGGGTGCTCATCAAGTAAGTCATGTCCGGGCTGTACCGGAAGTTCTATGAATGAGGATCATACGAAAATCAAAAAAAATATCTAATCCCAACCCACATCAAATATAAAAGCTGCTTCGGATCATCCTGCAACCGAAGCAGCTTTTTTATATTTTATATCAGATAAAAGTAATATAATTCTTCGTTCTTGATATGCCCCTTCTTATCGTGTCCAAGTTATACTTACACGCAAGTTCCGTGTGCTTGGCACTACGGTATATTGATAATTCAGATTTCTGATACCTAGCTGATACAGTGGAGTCAAATCCTGTACTAATTTTCTTTCCGTCCCCTGATAGAGAAAGGATATCGTGGATTGCTCATTGAAGATAGCCTGTCGGGTCAATTCCAAAATCTCACGCGCAGATTTAGGGGCGCTATCACCAGACGATGCATATTTCAGGTCATCATACAGTTTTTGATACGCATCCGTCCTGCTACCACCCTCCGCGATCAGTCCTGCCAAGGTCTGCTGGTACGATGTGTTAGCGGCTGGATATTTGTGAACCCATATATGATCCTGACTCAATTCATCATCCGTCACCAAGTAGTAAGACGTATTTACCACATTAGCGCGATCTGGCACAGGATCATCCCAAGTCGTATCCAGATGGTACCACTGACCATCAAGTAAAACCAGATTCCATGTATGGTCCTGTCCACCTGCAACCCCTTGCACTATACGGTTCTCAATTCCTGCGCGCTCCAGCATTCTGTATGTGAGCAGCGAATAACCCTGACAAACCGTACTGCCGGTGGTCAACCCTTCGTAAGCTGTGTACTTTTGCTGTGGAACATCATATTTTAAATTTAAAACAAGCCAGTCATGAATAGCCTTCACCTTCTCATGATCAGTCATGTCATTCGTAATAATGTTACTGAGAACGTCCTGAACCGTATTGTCCACATAATCCGACTGCGCTTTGGACTCCCGGAAGTTCATACGTAGGGTCACATCAACGCCTGTAGATGTACCCGTATAATTGAATGTGTAGGTTTTGAGTATAAAATTTACATATGGGTCACTTTCCATCGCCCGATTGATCGTATTTTGTAATTGCTCTTGGAAGTCTCTCATGTCACCGGTGTATGTAAAAGTAAGTAATTCATTACGCGCAAGCATAGCTTGCAAGATTGTGCCCTCCAACTGCTGTACTGACGACGCTTGTTCGGCCTTGACCGAAGCTGCGGATACACTTTCCCAAATCATAGTCTGTGGCAGTGCGGTAGCCAGAGCGGCTCCAACAACCAGACATTTCACTACCTTAACCCCTATTTTCCTGTTCATATAAAATGTCCTTTCTATTCTATTTAAAGTTATAAACAGGTATATATTACCACGAATGACCATTTGATAAAAAACACTATTTTCCAATTTTAAAAGAAAGATACGTTTAAAATGAAAAAGCGGCTTGGGGTCTATCCTGCACCCGAAGCCGCTTTTTCATTTCATATGAAGTTTGTGAGAGGTTTGCAGTATTCAGCGATATTCCGCCAAACGTTCATTTAGCTCCCTCGTGTGCAGGTAAACTTCTCGATACAGCTCATACAGACCTTCATATCGAGCCACACGTTCCGGGTCTGGCGAGTATCTGGCTGCTTCACGGAGAAAAGCTTCCGCGCATGCTTGCAGGGATTCAAACCAGCCGCTACCGTAAGCAGCCAGCATCGCCGCACCCAAGGCAGGCCCTTGCTCGCTTTCCAGCTTGATGATATCCGCGTTAAAAATGTCTGCCTGCATTTGCAGCCACGCCTCATTACGCGCACCGCCGCCGATGGATATGACCTCGTTCACCGCTTTGCCCGTTCCTCGGAGAATATCAATGGATTCCTTGAGCGAAAATGTAATTCCCTCCAGCACCGCCCTTGTAAAATGCGCGAGCTTATGCCCCGCATCCATCCCGATAAAGCTGCCTCGAATGGTGGCATCCGGATGAGGGGTACGTTCACCGACAATATAAGGCGTAAACAACAGCCCTCGGCTACCCGGCTCAATCGAATTGACATCCTCCAATAGCGCATCAAAAGAATGCTCCGGCGCAAAGGTATCCTTAAACCACGTCAGGCTGTACCCGGCTGCGAGTGTAACTCCCATGATATAATAAGCATCCTGCTCACTATGATTAAAAAAATGCGCCCGACCCTGCACATCAATATCCTTACGTTCCTCATAGGAAAGCACAACACCTGAGGTGCCGATGCTGCACAAGGTGCGACCTTCGCTCAAAATGCCTGCGCCAATCGCACCACATGCGTTGTCTGCGCCCCCCGCATATACCTTCGTTGCAGGCGAAAGTCCGCTCTGCTCCGCGATCTCCGGCAGCAGCGTACCTGTCTGGTCAAAGGATTCCACCAGCGGCGGGAGCAGAGACGACGGCAGTTCAAAAGCAGCAGCGATCTCCTGACTCCACTGCTTTTGAGCAACATCCAGCAGCAGCGTGCCCGCAGCATCCGAATACTCCATCGCCAGCTTTCCTGTCAGACGGAGCCTTACATAATCCTTCGGCAGCATAAAATGGGCTGCACGAGCCAGCACGCCCGGCTCATGCTCCTGCACCCACAGCAGCTTAGGCAGTGTGAAGCCCTCCAGCGCGCGATTGCGTGCGACGCTCAGCAGCACTGGTCCGAGCTTTTCTTCAATGCGACGACATTGTTCCGTTGTGCGCGTGTCATTCCACAGAATAGCCGGACGAAGCACCTGGCCGTCCTTGTCAGTCAGCACAAGCCCGTGCATCTGTCCCGAAAAGCTAATGCCGTCCACGGCATCTGCATCGCTGATTCCGGCCTTCTCAACTAGCTGCTTCAGTGCTGTTAGCGTACCACGAACCCAGTCCTCAGGATGCTGCTCGCTGTACCCTGCCTTGGGCTGATGGAGTGGATAAGACTGGGAGGTTTCATAAGCTACCTGGCCCTTGCGATTGACCAGCACTGTTTTGACTGCGCTGGTACCCAAGTCCACGCCGATGACATAGCGCTCCTGCCCCTGTTTCTGCATTTCCTGCATCGAAGTTCCTCCTTTCCTGTTACCCTGTAGACGCTGTCTCATGTATAGGTTCTGGCATTAATCCGCCAAAATGTATTGATTTAATGTGGCTTTCAGATACTCCTGACGACCGGATACGTTTTTACGTGGTGCTTCGTTCGCCAGTGCATATTCAGCCAAAGAAGCAAGCGTTGCTTTACCGGATACGATGTCTGCTCCAATACCTTCTTTAAAGCTGCTATAGCGCTTCTCAATAAAGTCCTCGAACACGCGATCCTCGATCAGTTTGGCGGCTACTTTCAGGCCTTTCGCATACGTATCCATACCTGCGATGTGCGCAAGGAACAAGTCTTCTGGCTCAAACGATGCTCTACGCACCTTGGCATCAAAATTGATACCGCCACGGCCCAAGCCCTCATTTTGCAGCACTTCATACATGGTCAGGGTTGCATCATACAGATCAACCGGGAATTCGTCCGTATCCCAGCCCAGCAGCAAATCTCCCTGATTGGCATCCAATGATCCCAACATACCGTTAATCCGTGCTACACGCACTTCATGATCAAAGGTATGACCCGCCAAAGTCGCATGGTTAGCCTCCAGATTGAGCTTGAAATGCGAATCCAGATCATATTTTTGCAGGAAAGCAATCGTCGTTGCCGCATCAAAATCATACTGGTGCTTGGTTGGCTCCTTCGGCTTCGGCTCGATCAGGAACTGGGCATCAAAGCCAATTTCCCGCGCATAGTCTACGGCCAGATGGAACATCCGTCCCAAATTGTCCTGCTCCAGCTTCAAATCTGTATTCAGCAGCGTTTCGTAGCCTTCACGACCTCCCCAGAACACATAGTTGTCCGCGCCCAGACGTTTGCCCACTTCCAGGCCTTTCTTTATCTGGGCCGCTGCGTGTGCGTATACATCTGCATTGCAAGTCGTCGCAGCCCCATGCAAGTAACGTGGATGGCTGAACATATTCGCCGTGTTCCACAGCAGCTTTTTACCCGTTGCCTTCATATGCTCCTCAATCAAATCCACGATGGTATCCAGATTGCTATAAAATTCCTTCAGCGACGCGCCTTCTGGTGCAATATCCACATCATGGAAAGCAAAATATGGCAGGTTCAGCTTATCCAGCAGCTCAAAAGCAGCTTCCACACGGGCCTTCGCCAAATCCAGCCCGGTGAATTTGGACCATGGGCGTTCCGCTGTCTCTACCCCAAATGGATCGGAGCCGCCTGCAACGAGTGTATGCCAATAAGCCATGCTAAAACGCAAATGCTCCTCCATCGTTTTTCCCGCTACAATTTCCTGAGGATTATAAAATTTGAACGCAAAAGGATTGTCGGATTGCTTGCCCTCAAAATTAATTTTAGATACCTGCTCGAAATAAACCATTATAAGTTCCTCCTTTATAGTAAACGTTTACAAAAATGATTCTAGCACAGCCAAAAGACTTTGTCTATTGCTTAAACTAAGTTTGTTTTTATGATATACTATTGGGAATTACACCAACAGGAAGTGAAAAGATCATGAATGTCACTGGCGATCAGGCGCTTGTCAAAAAGCTGAATAAATCCATTGTGCTGGAGCGTATTCGCCTCCATGCCCCCCTGTCCCGGGCGCAATTATCCAGTCAAACCGGGTTAAATAAGGCTACCGTCTCCAACCTGGTGGCGGAGCTGATCACCGACGGGCTTGTATATGAAACAGGATTAGGTGAATCGAGCGGCGGGCGCAAGCCTTTAATGCTGCTGTTTAACAGCCGTGCGGGCTTTGTTCTCGGCATCGAGGTCAGCGTGCAGTATATCAAGGGCGCTCTGACCGATTTGGCAGGAACCATTGAAACTGAGCTTACCTTCCCCCTTGCGCAGCATGATCCTGCTTTTGTTATGGAGCAGATTCAAAAACTGGTTCAGGAACTGATGCAGACAGCCCCTCAATCCCCTCACGGTATCGTCGGTATTGGGCTAGGGGTGCCGGGTATGGTGGATGAATCGGGAACTGTTTTGTTCGCACCCAATCTGGGCTGGGAAGAGGTTCCGCTGCGGCAACAGCTTGAGGCAGAGCTTGGACTTCCCGTAGTGGTGGATAACGAAGCCAATGTCGGTGCGCAAGGCGAGCTGTACTATGGTATGGATAGCGATCACCGGCAGCTGGTGCGGGATCTGGTCTACATTAGTGCAGGGTCCGGGATCGGAGCAGGGATTATCATTGACGGCAAGCCGTATCAAGGAGCCTGGGGGTACGCCGGAGAGACAGGTCATATGTCCATTGACTGGAACGGGCGGCTCTGCTCCTGCGGTAGCCGGGGCTGCTGGGAGCTGTATGCCTCGGAGAAGGCGTATGCGGCATCCACTTTCAAGCTGCCCGCACACAGTACAGCCGAATTACTGTCGTTTGCCCTGCAAGGTGATACGAATACGTTAAGCGTCTATCGTGATATCGGGCGATATTTGGGCGTGGGCATTACCAACATTGTGAACAGCCTCAACCCTGGAATGCTTATCATCGGCGGTCCACTGGCGGAAGCCAGACCATGGCTGGAACAGAGTATGCGTGAGGTGATTGATGAACGTGCCTTGCCCTATCACCGACGGGAGCTGCAAATCCGTTTTTCCACGCTTGGCAGCCGTTCGACCATGCTAGGCGCTGCCTATGCAGCGACAGCCCCTTTTCTCGGGCGTGTACGGGTATCTTTGTAAAAAAAGGCGTACAGGAACATTAAAGTTCCTATACGCCCATTTTTTTCTTACAAACCGTTATTGGAGATCACATCTTTATACCAGTAGAAGCTTTTTTTTCGTTTTCTTTCAAGCGTTCCGTTACCGTCGTTGTCTTTATCCACATATATAAATCCGTATCTTTTTTCCATTTCAGATGAGGAATAGCTGACCAAATCAATAGCCCCCCAACTGGTGTAACCCATCAGTTCAACCCCGTCCAGAATGGCTTCATGCATTTGTTCAAAATGAGCACGGAAGTAATCAATACGGTAATCATCCTGAATACTACCGTCTTCCTCCACCTTGTCGTACGCTCCCAAACCATTCTCTACAATGAACAATGGTACTTCATAGCGGCTGTACAGCTCGTTAAGAGAAAGTCGCAAGCCGACCGGGTCAACCTGCCAGCCCCAATCACTCGTTTCAAGATAAGGATTTTTAACGCCGCCAATCGTATTCCCACTGACTTTTTCCATGCCTTCACTATCTGCACTGGCAACGAGCGACATATAGTAACTAAAGGAAATGAAATCCACCGGATGCGTTTTTAAAATTTCATCGTCTCTCTCAAGCTTTTCAATCACGATCCCCTTTTCATGGAAGAAGCGTTTCATATAATGCGGGTACGCACCACGAACCTGTACATCTGTGAAAAAATAGTTAAACTGATTCGCTTTAAACGCTGCAAGCATATCCTGCGGATTACAGGTGTGCGGGTACGTCGTCAGCCGGGTTAACATACAGCCGATTTTCGAGCCGGGAACAATTTCGTGACAGTATTTCACAGCCAAAGCACTAGCCACAAATTGATGATGCAACCCCTGATAAACCGCCTGCTCTACATTTTCAAAGCGTTCCGGTATAATCCCACCGCTCGTAAACGGATGCCGAACGATACTATCTATTTCATTAAAAGTGATCCAGTGCTTTACTTTATTTTTGTATCTTGTAAACACGGTTTTACAAAAATGAATAAAGAAATCTACAACCTTCCGTTGGGTCCAGCCCCCGTAATGATTGACAAGATACATCGGCATTTCGTAGTGAGACAGGGTGACAAGCGGCTCGATTCCATTTTTATGCATTTCATCAAACAGCCGATCATAAAATTGCAATCCAGCCTCGCTGGGCTTGTCCTCATCCCCGTTTGGAAAAATGCGCGTCCATGCAATAGATACCCGCAACGTTTTAAAGCCCATTTCACCAAACAATGCTAAATCTTCAGGATAGCGGTGATAGAAATCAATTCCCTGGCGTTTGGGATAATCATGATCTGATGTGTCCTGCATCGCCTTTTGGATATGTTCCTCGGTCATTGAATTGTGTTTTTTGTAATCACTTTTGCTAACATTCCTTTTGTAAATAGCCATATCTGCTGTAGATATCCCTTTACCATCGACATTCCAGGCTCCTTCTACCTGGTTCGCGGCTACAGCTCCTCCCCATAGAAAGCCTTCTGGAAATGTTCTTTTGATCTCTGTCACATCTAACTCCTCCTCTTTAATTTCTGCTCATGACTCGTTTTAAGTGAATAATCAGGTACATTAGTTCTTCGTCAGGAATAGAAAGCTCAAATTTGGCTCCAATATACTGTTGAATCGTTAACGCGCACTTCTCTTCTTCTGGATACTTGTTCACAATCTGGCTCATTAATTCCTGGTCTTGAGAATCCAACATTTTATGTTCAAGTAATCTCTGAACAAAAAATTGAAGGTGCGTTAAAAACCGTGAATAGTTGATGCTGTGGGTATCCAGTTCGATTTGGTAATGGATTTTAATGATGTTCAAAATGTCTTTGACCGTATTGGTCATCAATAAAACTTGGTTCATATTGTTATCGGTCTGTTGAGCGTTGACCAGATGAAAGGCGATATTCGCCGCTTCCTCTTCAGGCAGCTTGAGACCGATTCGCTTTTCAATCAAGGTGAGCGCATACAGACCAATGCCAAACTCTTCCGGGTAAAACTTTTTGACCTCCCAAAGCATCCGGTTCTGAATCGTCATGTGGTCTTTAAACCGTTTGGTTGCCATAAACAGATGGTCTGTCAGGGAAATATATAGATGTTCATTCAAGTGACTGGATAGAACGCTTTTGGCATAAGATATGATTTCATCTGCCATAATCAAATACTCCTTGGGAGTTTCCTTCATTAAGGCTGTCAAATCGGAAGACATACTTTCATTTTCAAGAACATATATCTTTTCGATCTCGTTCTCATCGACGAAGTCACCAGGTTTGCTTTTAAAGCCGATACCTTTCCCCATCACGATAATCTCTTTGTGATCCTCACGTTTGGCAAGCACAATACTCGTATTGAGAACTTTTATTACTTTCATATCCAACGACCTCTCACTTTCCAGGCTTGATTCCCCCAACAAACACACTGTTAAAGTACAGTAATCAGAGGCTTCTCTGGCCCTGTCTTTCCTGAATTTTCATGACTCATGATCTCCAGATAGTCCGGCGTATTGGTCACAATAATTGGAGTTATCGTATCAAATCCCGCCTTTTGTATGGCTTCAAGCTCGAATTCAATCAGAAGCTGTCCATGCTTAATGACGTCACCTTCTTGCACATGCACCGTAAAATGCTGGCCCTTCAGCTTAACGGTATCCAAACCAATATGAATGAGCAGTTCTACGCCTTCAACAGATTTTAAGCCTATGGAATGCTTGGTGCGGAACACAGTTTCCACGGTGCCGTCAAAAGGTGCGACCACTTTTCCGCTACTTGGTTGAATAGCAATCCCTTTGCCCATGGCTTCCTGAGAGAACGCTTCATCCTTTACCTGCTGCAAGGGAACAACGCTGCCCTCCATAGGTGCAAAAATAACGATTTTGGACTTGATGCTCTTACCTTGTGCTTGAGCAGGCTCGGGACGAGATTCTGTTTTGACCGGTTCGGTAACCGTATCCTTAAATCCGATCACGTATACTGCTATAAACGTCACAACGATCGAAATGGCCATCGTAATGAGCGCATACACCAGATTGGAGTGATCTTCACTGATAAACATTGGCAGTGATGCAAAACCAGGACCCACGGCGGCATAAGCTTTTAGATTCACAAGTCCGGCAAACAATCCGGCAACACCAGCTCCAATCATGCAAGCGAACAGTGTTTTTTTCAGGCGTAAATGCACGCCGTACAAGGCAGGCTCTGTAATTCCGAATACCCCTGAAATACCTGCGGACAAAGCGATTTGTTTGAACTTGGGATCTTTTGTTTTCAGCGAGACGGCAAACGCACCAGCGCCTTGTGCCATATTGGAAGCCAACATGGCAATCAGTACCAATGTTTCATATCCTGGTGAAGCCAGCGCAGCAAATATGATAGGATAAAATACTTTGTGCATGCCGAACATGACGATTAGCGGCATCACGATAGACATCAACACTACCGTAAGCCAGCCAATTCTTTCCTGAATCCAGAATACACCGTTTGACATCCCCAAGCCCAGATACGTCCCCAGCGGCCCTAAAGCAATGAGAGCGACAGGCGCGACAATCAGAATAACGATTAATGGTTTTAAAAATATTTTCACAGGTCCAGGAGAGATTTTATCAGCAAATTTCTCAATATAGGACATGAACCATATGGTCAAAATAATGGGAATAACAGAGGTGGCATACTGTACCGACGCTACGGGAAGGCCCGCAAATGTGACTGCCTTCTCACCACCTAACAAACTGATTAAGTTTGGATGAAGCAGCACGCCCCCAAGCAGTACGGATACGAAGGGATTGGTCTTGAATTTCTGTGCGCTGGAGAAAGCCAGCAGCATAGGCAGAAAATAAAATGCCGCATCCGCGATTACACTTAAAACCATGTACGTTTGGCTTTCCTTGCTCATGATTCCGGTTACTGTACACAGCAAGAGCAATGCTTTTAGCATCCCTGAAGCGGCAATGGCCGGGATAATAGGCTGGAAAATACCTGCGATCATGCTAGCAAAGGTATTAAACAATCCCTTAAGGCTTCGGTCTGCCTTCACTTTTTCGGCTTCATCCGAGGACGATTTATCCGGGTCCAGCAATTTGACCAGCTCATTGTAGACATAGCCTACATCATTCCCTATGATGACCTGATATTGTCCACCGCTATTCACGGCCCCCATAACCCCGTCCAAGGCTTTAATTTCATCTGTTTGTGCCAATTCCGGTTTACGGAGCGTCATTCTCAATCGAGTAGAGCAATGAATGACACTGTTAATATTATCGTTCCCACCCACTTTATTAAAAATGGCTTGTGCGATATCTTTGTAATTCATGAGTTACACCTTCCTTCTTAAAATAGAGAACAAAAAAAGACCTAAAAAGGGTAGGGAAAAATATCCTACCCAATCTAGGTCTTGCCTGCCGAACAGTAACACGCCTGTATTGGATAATCTGCTATTTAATTAAGAGGTACTGATTGATTGTTACTTCTACAATGATGAACTGTTACATAAAGCAACCCGGGTTTTAAGCGCTTACAATTCAAATATAACACCAACCAGCAATAGATGCAACGTTTTTCGACAAAATTCTCCTAATGGTAGGGCCACAGGGCAAAGGGTGACGACTGCTCTGTAACTTAACAATTGTTGTCGTTCAAAATTAGCAATAAGGCCCCCATCGCAGTCTGTACCTGCGACGAGGGCCTTATTGAAATCATATGACGATTTGTGAATCCGCTGTGAAGCTGATTAAGCGTTCAATACTTTTTCAAACTTGGTTTTGTTCATGCCGGAAATACGTTCTTCTCCGATCAGGGTCAATGGAACGGCACGAATGCCCATGTCCCAAACTTCTTGAGCGAAAGCATCATTGGTTTCGATGTTGCGCTCTTCGTACTCTACGCCCTTCTCAGTCAAATAGCTTTTCACTTGACGGCAATGCGGGCAGTGTGTAGATGTGTATACAATTGCTTTTTCCATGAATATCACCTCATCAATTATTTTTGTAGAAATTATATTTATTCATACTTAAACGAAATATTACAGTGCCAGTGCGCTGTGCTCCAGACTTTCGATGTATTTCTCGCTGTCCATAGCAGCCATGCAGCCGCTGCCTGCTGCTGTAATCGCTTGTCTATAGCGTGTGTCCTGGACGTCGCCACAAGCGAATACGCCAGGTACGTTTGTTTCGGAAGTACCGGGATTTACGACGATATAACCGTTCGCATCGGTTGTGATTTGGCCCTTGAGGAAGCCAGTATTTGGATGATGACCGATCGCCACGAATACGCCGCTAACTGTAATGATTTCCTCTTTTCCTGTTTCATTATTCAATACTTTCAAGCCAGTTACCCCGTTCTCGTCAGCAATCACTTCTACAGGAGTACGATTCAGTGCCCATTCGATTTTAGTGTTTGCACGAGCACGATCCTGCATAATTTTGGAGGCGCGCATTTCTTCACGACGATGCACCAGCGTTACTTTGGAGGCAAAACGTGTCAGGAAGTTTGCTTCCTCCAACGCCGAGTCTCCACCACCAATAACAACAATTTCTTTACCACGGAAAAAGAATCCGTCACATGTTGCGCAAGTGCTCACGCCACGTCCAATGTTATCCTGCTCACCCGGAATACCCAGGTATTTAGCAGTCGCACCTGTGGAAATGATCAACGTATCTGTAACCAATTCGCCCAAGCCCTCCACATCCAATGTGAACGGACGAGCGGCTGTGTCGACCTTGTTCACCCAGCCTGTGCGGAATTCAGCACCGAAACGCTCTGCTTGCTTACGCATATTATCCATCAGATCGGGTCCCATGATTCCTTCGGGAAAGCCAGGGAAGTTTTCAACATCTGTTGTTGTAGTCAATTGTCCGCCCGGTTGTGGTCCTTCAATCACCAGTGGACTCATATTTGCGCGTGCCAGATAAATAGCAGCTGTTAAACCGGCAGGGCCGGTACCTATAATAATGGACTTGTACATATCTTTGTTCCTCCTAAAATATGATAAGAATGATATAGCGAGTTTTCGGTACCGGGAGATGGGCTAATGCATATACTCTAAAAGTAGTTCTGCCAGACGCTCATTCAAAAATGTGGACACCCGGATCTTGCAAAAACGGTTCACATATTTAATATCTTTTTATGACTTAGACTGATTCTAAATCCTAATTCCATTATGCGGAAAGAGCTGCAAACAGTCAAATGAAGTTTTCATGAAGCGAACCTTAAAAATTAATCAGGTATGGAGGGATTATCCCGATTATGAGTGACATGTTTGTAGGCAGCCTTATTTCTGCCCTGTCCACCGGGCTCGGTGCCGTGCCCATACTGTTTATGCGTAAAATTACGCATCGTCTTCGTGATGTACTGTTGGCTTATGCTGCGGGGATCATGACTTCTGCATCTGTGTACAACCTCATTCCCGAGGCCATCCATCATTCCAACTGGTTCGTGTTGTCTGCGGGAATTTTACTCGGCTGTCTTGTGCTGCTGGTGATGGAAATGTATATTCCACATGCCGATCTGGAGAACCCGGATTCCAAAACCTTTCATCTGGAATCCAAATCTTTTCTCATTATCGCGGCTATTACACTACATAATTTGCCTGAGGGACTTTCCGTTGGAGTCAGCTATGCGAGCGAAACTCAAAATCTTGGTAATCTCATTGCCTTTTCCATCGGTCTGCAAAATGCCCCGGAAGGCTTTATCGTCGCTCTATTCCTCGTGAATCAAAACATTGGTCGCTTCAAGGCATTGGGCATTGCCACCCTCACCGGGGCCGTTGAAATTATTACAAGTCTGATTGGATTTTATTTGAGTAGTTGGGTTCATGGACTGGTTCCTTACGGTCTTGCCTTTGCCGCAGGAGCGATGATGTTTATCGTCTACAAGGAGCTGATTCCCGAAAGCCACGGGGACGGTAACCAACGTATCGCAACCTTCTCTTTTATTCTTGGTCTGATTACGATGATTGGTCTAACCGAATGGCTATAGCCGTGTATCACTAAAAGGCTGCCCTCTGCCTGTAGTCCAGACAGAAGAGCTGCCTTTAGGCATGTCTCGTTCGCGCTTCATTTTTTTCGGTTCATAGAGCGCAGCGCTTCACGATATTGCTCATCCTCGCTTTTGTGCGTCTCACGTTCTTCATGGTTATTTCTATGCGGTTCTTCCTTTTCTTCGCCCTTTCCGGCAAATCCGCGTAAAGCCGCCCGATAGTCCTGATCCCCGTAGGAATCTTTGGTGTGTACGCCAGCTCTCATCGGTCTGGTATTGGGATCTACGTCAGGCTCCTCATGATGAATCTCCGCCTCTGCAGCCTTATGGCGCGTCTCTCGCGTAGAATCAGGCTCCGGCAACTCCCTCGCCTTGGGCTCCACTTCCACCGGATAAGGACGTTTACTTCTTTGCCGTGAACCCTCATCGGACGGGCTGACCGCTTTTTTGGGAGAGGGTTTACGCGCCATTTTCGTGTTGAATACCAGCAAAAAGATAAAAGCAACCGCAGCTACTACGATAAAAGCAATGGTCATAAGCGGCCTCCTATTCTCTGCCAGCGCTACGGTACCGTCCCGCCGTCTCAGCGACCCGTTGGCCCAAAGACCGACCAAGTGCAAGATCATCACCCGTTGGGAAATTGGGCGGACCGTTCGGGTCTGTCTCCACCGGACACGTCACCCCTACACCGTAATAGGAGCCGTAAAGTGCATTTTCCGTAATATTGGCGGGCAGCCCAACGATAATCATGCCTTGATGCAGCATCGGAGTAATCAAATTCAGCAGTGTGGATTCCAAGCCGCCATGAACAGTAGCGGTTGTACAGAATACCGCGCCGATTTTATCTATTAGTTTGCCCTGCGCCCACAGATATCCGAGCTTATCAATCCAGCTTTTCAAGCCACTGCTGATCGTCCCAAAATGACCCGGACATCCCCAAATGATCGCGTCCGCGTTCACCAGTTCACTCACATCGGCTTCATCGACATGCTTCAGCAACACTTCCGTGTGCTCATGGTGTGCGCCTTCTGCAATGGAACGAGCAAGACGCTCTGTATGGCCATTTTCACTGTCATATACAATCATGATTCTGGTCGTCATTATGCGCATCATCCTTTGTCAGCAAAATCATCCTTTTCACATGCGCTCTTATCCTTCCCCAAAATCCCTCTGAATATTTTGTGAAACTTTTGGCGCATACTTTGAAAATCCAAGAACTAGGGAGGCATGTACACATGAATTCACGCGCCATATTGGTCAACCTGCTGGTTATCATCATTATTCTGGCAGGGGGGGGAGCCGCCGCCTATTACTACAATCAATCCGCTAACTACATAAAAACCGACAATGCCCAAGTGAGCGGACAAGCGGTCACCGTTGCCTCTCCAAGCGCGGGCAAGCTTACAGGCTGGAGCGCTGAAGTCGGTAAAACCTACACGGCTGGAAGCACACTTGGCAGTGTAGAGGGGGGCGGAAGCCGGGTTAGCATTACTATTCCAACCGATGGCACCATTGTGCAGCAATCTGCGGTCAACAACTCGATTGTTGGGGCGGGTACGCCTTTGGCCAAAGCTTTTGATCTGAACAATTTATGGATTACCGCCAATATAGACGAAACGGCAGTGCAGGACCTTCAGGTGGGGCAGACGGTAGATGTATATATTGATGCATACCCCGACACGTCCCTAAGCGGCAAAATCGAAAAGATCGGTTTGGCGACGGCCGCCACCTTTTCGCTGCTCCCTACCTCCAACACCACTGCCAACTACACCAAGGTGACGCAGGTCGTGCCTGTTAACATTTCCATTCAAGGCTACAAAGGACTGGGCATTATCCCGGGCATGAGTGCAAGCATCAGAGTACACAAGTAGGAGGCTGTCATGGAACCAAAAATGTCCATCGGGCGCATCCTGTCCGTACTGCTGTTAGGCGCCTTCATTTCTATTTTGAATCAAACCCTGCTGAATGTGGCGATTCCGCATTTGATGAACGACTTCAATGTATCCGCAACTACCGTTCAATGGCTATCCACCGGATATATGCTGACCAACGGGATTTTGATTCCGATTACCGCCTTCCTGATTGAGTCGTTCGGGACACGTGCGCTGTTTATTTCCGCGATGGGGCTATTTACTGCCGGTTCTGTCGTCTGCGCCGTCAGTACCGGCTTTGCGCCTATGCTGGTCGGACGCATCATTCAGGCCAGCGGAGCGGGGATTATCATGCCAGTGGTTATGAACGTGTTCCTGACCGTATTCCCCCCGGAAAAACGGGGGGCAGCCATGGGGACGATGGGCATCGCCATGATGTTTGCCCCGGCTATCGGGCCGACTTTATCCGGCTGGATCGTAGAGCATTACAGCTGGCGGCTGCTATTTTTACTGGTCATTCCGCTGGCGATTATTGATATTCTGTTTGCGATACGCTGGCTGAAAAATGTATCCAAGCTGACGTATCCGCATTTTGACCTGCTGGGAACGATCTTTTCGACTCTTGGCTTTGGCTTCCTGCTGTATGGCTTCAGTTCCGCTGGAGACAAGGGCTGGAGCAGCAATACAGTAGTGCTCACACTCGCTGCTGGGCTCGTATTTATTGTATTGTTTGTCGTACGCGAGCTGAATATGAGGCAGCCCATGCTGGAGTTCCGTGTGTTTAAGTATGATATTTTCACGGTATCCACATTGGTGGGCGCTACGGTCAATATGACGATGTTCGGCGGGATGCTGCTGTTACCGATCTATCTGCAAAATATACGCGGCTTTACACCGCTGCAATCCGGTTTGCTGCTGTTGCCCGGCGCACTGCTGATGGGTGTCATGTCACCGATATCGGGAGCGATTTTCGACCGAATTGGTGCGAGGCCACTGGCGATTATCGGGTTGATCATTACGGCGGTCACGACATGGGAATTCAGTCTGCTGACGGATGCCACGACCTATGGACACATTATGATCATCTATACGATTCGCAGCTTCGGGATGTCATTGTTAATGATGTCCGTACAGACAGAAGGGCTGAATCAGCTTCCTCCCCATCTCGGCAGCCACGGTACAGCCATGTCCAATACAGTACGGCAAATTGCCGGGTCCATCGGCACCGCATGGCTCATTACGGTGATGAGCAGCCGGGCTACCATTCATTTGGCGGATTATGCGAATGTGGCTACCACCGCCAATGTTCCTTTAACCGAAGGCGTAGATGAGCTGGGGCAAACCCTCGCGCAAACGGCTGGAGTTTCGACGGAAACTGGCTCGGCGCTTGCGTTACAGCAGGTATATCGAAGTGCTGTCACAGAATCGACGATCCACGGCATTAACGATGCATTTATCATTGCTACCGGAATCGCGCTGGCAGGCCTGCTGTTTTCCCTGTTCTTACGCCGGTCTACACCTCGTCGGAGGTAAAATTACAGCCTATAATAGTTGAACCAAAGATGTACATGATTCGCCACTGAGCGGTCAGATGGTACTTCCCATCGCCGTTGGGCTAGTTCATCTTATAGTGATGATTTCCGTGGATACGCAAAAAAGGAGCATTCACCCCTGTCCTTTAAGGGATGTGAATGCTCCTTTCCATTTATGACCGCAGCAGGCGCAAGCCGTTCAGAATGACAAGCAACGTGCTGCCCTCATGCCCGATAACGCCAAATGGCAAAGCGATATCTTGCACAAAGTTGCTAATGATAAGCAGTAAAATGACACTTACGGCGAAGATCATATTCTGCTTGACCACCCGTTGTGCCTTGCGTGCCAGTGCTACCGTCGGGGCAATCTCTTCGATGCCATCGTTCATCAGCACCACATCCGCGACCTCCAGTGCGGCTCCACTGCCATGCATACCCATGCCCAGTCCGACCGTTGCGGCAGCCAGTGCCGGAGCATCGTTCACACCGTCGCCGACCATGACGACATGCCCGTACTGCTCCCGAAGCATGCGAATATGACTGACTTTGTCCTCCGGCATCAGACCAGCGTATACCGCATCGACTCCGGCCTGCGCCGCGATCACGGCGGCGGTTTCCGGGCGATCTCCGGTCAGCATGACGACCCGGATGCCCTGCGCTTGCAGGCGTCTCACCGCCTCCTGCGCCTGTGGCCGCAGCTCGTCGCGCAGTGCCAGCATCCCGGCAATCCGGTCATCCGCGAGGATAATGGATACGGTTTTACCCTCGGCTTCCAGCCGGGCACGTGTTTCCACCCATTCCGGCTCTGCCAGCGGACTAGCGTGATCCAGCGCATCCGTGCGCCCGATTTTCCACCTCATCCCGTCTACCATGCCCTCCATTCCCCATCCCGTCAGGGACTGTACTTGCTCCACTGCGGGAAGCTCTCGCTGCCCCAATTCGGCTTCAGCTTTGGCTACAATCGCTCGTGCCAACGGATGCATGGAGTAGCTTTCTATTGCCGCAACAATGCGTAACAGCTCATCGGCATCGTAGCCTGTGGCGGTAATCCAGTCTGTTACAACAGGCGACCCGATGGTCAGCGTACCTGTTTTGTCAAAGGCGACGACAGATGTCAGCGCCATATTTTCCACATGCGCACCACCTTTGAACAGGATGCCCCGACGGGCACGGTTGGAAATAGCCGACAGCATGACTGGCATAATGGACGACACGAGTGCGCATGGTGAGGCCACAACGAGAAATACCATTGCCTTGTAAAATGCCGCTGCCCACGTCCATCCCAATACCATTGGCGCACCTGCAATAACAATCAGCGTAACCGCAACAACAATTCGGGCGTAAATCGACTCGAACCTTTTGATAAAGCGTTGGGAATCGGGGACCTCAGTCTGCGCTTCCTCCACCATACGGATGATTTTTGAAAATAGAGTGCCTTCGGAGGAATGACTAACCTCCACATACAGCACGCCTTCCCCGTTAATGGTGCCCGCATATACCTCGTCACCTGCCGCTTTGTTCACCGGAATGGATTCCCCGGTAATAGATGCCTGATTCACCGCCGAAACGCCCTTGGAAATCCGGCCATCCGCCGGAATCAGTTCGCCCGGCTTCACCAGCAGCAGATCCCCCGGCAGCAGTTGCTCAATGCCGACCGTTTCCGTCCCCTCGCTTGACAGACGCAAAGCCGTTTCCGGCTTCAACGCCATCAGCTCGGAAATATCCTTGCTGCTGCGCTCGGTGGTATAGCTCTCCAGCGCACCGCTGAGAGCAAAAATGAAGATCAGCATTGCTCCTTCATTCCAATAGCCAATAGCCGCAGCCCCCAATGACGCTGCGATCATGAGCAGATTAACATCCAGATCACGTTCACGGATCAGCGTCTCAATGCCTTCTCTGGCTTTAGACCAGCCACCTAGAGCGTAGGAAACCACATACAGGATGACCGCCAGCCATTGCGACCAATGCGAGACGCCCCATGCCATCAGCATAAGCGTTCCACTGCCCAGGGCAGCCTGCATCTCCTTGTTTTTCAGCATGCTTTTGAGCTGGAATTGCGGCTTGCGATTCGGGCCTGGTCGTCCGCTTCGATTAGAAGGAGACAATGTCTTTTGAATTCGTTGAACTGCTTGCATCATGTCACGTTCCTTTCCTTTTTTGTTCTTTGTTATTGCACCTCATTGAGAATGATATCCATTGTTAAGTGCCTAAAAATAGCACATGCTGCTTCGGGAAGCCCGAAGCAGCATGTTTAGCAATGAGAATGATAATCATTTTTGCATTTATACAATTATTTTGGTTTAGAGAAACTTTTGCTTTATTATAACCCTTTTCTTCTCCAGTTGTAAACAGGAGTTTACCCCAGTGCCTTGATGCCGAAGCTAAGCTTCGGAGACGTTCGCCATGCAACCAGGTCGCATGCAGCTTCTCTTCGATTTGTGCAGCCTGTTCTTGGGTCCATTTCCCCTTCGGTAGCGAAGCTTTGTGACGATGCTCGTAAGCTTGCTGAGAGCGTCCGGCTTCGTAAGAATTTTGCGTGGCATTCCGACAGATTTCCCGGCAAATGGTGGCATGATGTCTTCCCAATCCTTGCCCAATGGCTCTTGCACTCTGGCCTTAATAAAAGAAACAGCGGCAGCCATGGACAAGAAGGCCAACCAGAAATCTCTGGTTGACCTAATAATACGAAATAAAGTCCTAGACTGCCGCTGTTTTATTCAACTAACGTTTCCGTTACTTTAACGATGTAATCGAACTGAAGCTAAATGCATTAGATCCAAATATCATTGACTGCTGTTAATTCTGACTCAGTCTCGCCAGTGTTTACTACGCCCCTGGGCTCTACCAACATGATATGACACTCCTGGTTAGCGAAAGTTTTGTGTTCGACACCCCTTGGTACAATAAACATCTCTCCTTGGGAAATCTTTACTTGGCCATCGCGGAAATCGATGAACATCTCCCCTTCGAGCACGATAAACACCTCGTCGGTATCTTGATGATCGTGCCATACAAAATCCCCATCTATCTTGACCAATTTAAATTGATAGTCATTCATTTCACCAATGACTTTCGGAGACCAATGTTCATTGAACTTAGATAATTTCTCATTCAGATTAATAGATTGGTAATTAATATTAATCTCTCCTTTTTATTGATATTCAATATACCATATTATTGACTTGGTTTGTTGTTAACTACCCTGCCCTTTAGTTGAATGCGGCGGATCTCTAAAGGAGAATCAGCCGCTAACATATAGTTTGCTTCTATTAAGAGGTTTTAGACTATTGGTTCAAATAGCGTTTCCCATTAGTTGAATCATTAGCTAAGGATCGAATCAAAATCAGTATAATTATTTCATTGATGAGCGCTTCATCAAATTCGTTGAGGAATCGAAACGGTTCGTTCATTCACCACATTTCCCGTGTTTAGAGTAGTTTTGGGTTCGATTAATAGTACATGGACCTCTTCTTCAGCAATTGGCTGATGTTCAACTCCTTTAGGTATAATAACAAACTCCCCTTCATTAACAGCTATTTCACCGTCTCTCAAACGGATTAGTAGTTTCCCTTTCCATACGAAGAACATTTCGTCCTCGTGATCATGGTGATGCCAAATGAATTCACCCTTGATCTTTACCATTTTTACGTATGAATCGTTTAACTCTCCGCCTATTCTGGGATTCCAATAATCAATTATTTGCAAAAATTTATCTTGTACATTGACCTTCGAAATCATGAGATTCCCTCCTCATTATTGGTAACGTGTGCTGCATTTTGCCCCGGCTAGAATCTCCTTTTTCCCCATTCACCTCCTCATCATCAGATAACGAGATACTCAATCACTTGGCTTTGGTGTAAATCTCTCTTATTCACTAAGTTTACATACTGCGATGCATCACGTAAAATTAAAAAATAGTGTATAGATAATCAAATTTTGTGATGCAAAAAGGAGAGAGTTGTTTTGGACATTAGATCTTTGGAGGTATTTAAGGCAGTAGCAATTGAACAAAGCATTACAAAAGCTGCTGAGAAATTGAATTATGTACAGTCCAACGTTACTGCACGAATACAACGTCTTGAGCAAGAGTTGGGCGTTCCTCTGTTATATCGATATCATAAGAAGGTATCCTTAACGCCTGCAGGACGTGAACTGTTGCCGCATGTAAACAAGTTGCTTTACGATTTCGAGGAAGCGATTGAGGCAGTTAAGCTTTCTTCTGCCCCGCGGGGAACCTTGCGCATTGGAGCTATGGAGTCAACTGCTTCTACACGATTGCCATTGATTTTTGCACAATATCACAAGAAATTTCCACAAGTAGAATTAAGCTTATATATGGCACCTACTGTAGATCAGGTTAGTACCATTCTCAAATATAAGGTAGACGGCGCATTTGTGGATGGGCCAATTCTTCATCCGGAAATTGTTGAATACCCTGTCTTTGAAGAATCTCTAGTTTTGATTACAAGCTACTCTCCGGAACCATTCCAATTAGAATCGATTTTACATGAACCACTGCTTTCGTCATTCGAGCATTGCATCTATTTGGGACGTTGGCAGCGATGGCTAGAGGACAATGGCTATGCTCCTATGAAGGTGATGGAATATGGCACTCTAGAGGGTGTCCTTAAATGCGTTGAAAACGGGTTAGGAGTCACCGTCTTACCAATATCTATGGTTGAATCACGGATGCAGGGAAGACTTAACTGTCATCCATTACCGGAACCGTACAGAACAGTGCCCACTGTGTTTATAAGGCGTCGTGACTCGTACATGACCAGTGCTCTCTCACAATTTATGGAGCTGGTGGGCATAACTAATCTGTGATTTGTTGCTATTTGCCAACTTAGAGTATTATTCGTAGGTATAATGACTTGTCCCAGAATTTCCCTTAATTTTTATCTTTATCTTAGAAAATGGAAGTGATTGATGAACCCAATGTTACTATCTTCTTCATGCATTACTTCATTATCCATCACCTATATTTGAACAGATTTAAACAATGAATAATGCATATAAACCATATATTACTATGGTAAGTCACTAAAAATAACTGCCCGTTAGTTGAGAAAACGGCATCCACTTTATCGGTTGCCGTCTCTTTGTGTTTATTGAGCTATCGTTCCCCGTTAGCTTAATGACCTCAAATATGAAAATTTCTAAAGAGTCCATATAAGAACGAACAATTCCAATTACTGTATAATTGAGAACAAGAGAGGGTGGTAATAACAAATCATACAGGGTTATTTAAGAAATTAAAACCCACCGTAAGGCTGTCGCCTTGCACGGTGGGTTTTGCCTTTATTATCTGATTTGCGTTCCGTTGGGTAGATCGAAATCCGGCTTCAACAGCACGACATCTCCCTGTTCAGGCAGTCCGCCCAGAACCAAAACTTCCGAATTGAATCCCGCTATGCGGCGCGGTGGAAAATTGACGACGCCTACGATTTGTTTTCCGACGATATTTTCAGCCGCATATCTCTTGGTGATTTGCGCACTGGAACTCAGTTCGCATCTTACATATTAATTTCATCCGCATTCACTGAAACAAATATAAAGCACCAGCTTCAAAGAGATTCTTCTTTGGTTCGTCATATCTATCGGCAGAGAGTAAGTATACGGCTATCCACTAAGACTTCCCGATCGCAGACTTAGGATAGAAACTCTTTTCCCCATACTCTTATAGAATCGATGATACTCGACAATTTATTTCCTTGTTCAGTGAGGAAGTATTCTACTTTGGGTGGCACAGTGTCATCTACTATCCTCTTCACAATTCCATCCGCCTCGAGTTCCCTGAGTTGTAAAGTCAGCATTCGTTGTGAAATCCCTGGTATTAATCGTTTAAGTTCATTAAATCTGACCGATTTTTCGGATAAAATGTCGATAATGATTCCCTTCCATTTTCCTCCTATCATATGTAAAGCCATTTCAACAGGGCAGGCCCTTATAACCTCTTCACTGCAATCGCCATATTCTTTTAATCCATATCCCATATTGCCACTCCATTCATTAAGTTACAAAAATGTGCGTACTTACAAGTATCAATCCTTTCCACTATATTAACTATATCAGAATTGAAAGGAGATATGTCTCGATTACAATGAGAGAATCTAAATAGCAGTGACAAATATAAGAATTAAATACATTTTCGTAGGTACAGGTTTTAGAAAATAGATTAGGGAGGCAATTTTATGAATAAATCCAAGATCGTATTAATTACAGGTGGCAACAAAGGTATTGGTTTTGAGACAGCAAGACAATTGGGAAACATGGGGTATGAGATTTTAATAGGAGCAAGAAGCGAAGAAAAAGGACATGAGGCCGTAACGTTTTTAGAAACGGAGAACATTAAAGCTAAAACGGTGGTTCTTGATGTCACAAACCCCAGCTCCGTTCTCTCCGCAGTAGAATGGATTGAACAAGAATATGGATACCTTGATATCTTGATTAATAATGCAGGCGTGTTTTTTGAAGGCAACACACCTCCAAGTGAACTGGAACTGTCCGTTCTCAAGAATACATATGAGACAAACGTTTTCGGCGTATTTTCTGTCACTAAAGCAATACTTCCATTGCTCAAAAAATCTTCTGCCGGAAGAATCGTAAATCTTTCCAGCGGATTAGGTTCCTTAACTTTGAATTCAGACCCAACGTCGGAATTTTATAATGTGAATTCGCTCGCCTACAATAGTTCCAAAACGGCTGTAAATGCTTTAACTGTTTTCTTTGCTAAAGAATTAAGAGATACTCCTATTAAAATCAACTCGATTTGCCCTGGATTTACAGCTACCGATTTAAATGGTAATAGTGGCTATCGCACAGTCGAACAAGCAGCTTCCAGTGTAGTTAAGCTTGCCACAATCAATAATGATGGTCCAACTGGTAGCTTTTTTGATGAAAATGGAGTTGTGCCTTGGTAAAAACACAGGGAATAAGTTAGCTTTAATATCCAAAAATTCCGATATAAATATTTCTAATACATCGAATAGATTCTCTGTGTAGTCAACGGCTATAAGGACTTGTTCATGTCCACTATCGGCAATAGGGCTATGTTCTTTCTCCTCTGACCCGAGTGACGAGCATTCGAAGTTGCCATACCTTAGGCGGAAGCCGTCATATCATGAATAGTTATTGGTTTCCCTGCAACGCCAATCCAATCTCCCAAAAGAGTTAATACTTGAACGTGTAGTTTGTTCACATCTTCTAAGCATGTAACAACATTAACATTGCCAAATCTAACTTCACTCATGTTTCTTCCCTCTCTTTTGTGGTATGTGTTAAATTATTCAGAAATGCATAATTTGACAAGGCTAAGTATTAATAGAGCTCTATAACTTTGCAATCAGCGTTCTACAATCCAGTATTGTAATTTTATATTGATTGCTAAGTTGAATATGTATTTAAACTAACCTGCCCGTTACTTCAATGAAAACTAGGGAACAGCTGCAACGGCAATCTGCTCCCTGGTTATTCCACTAACGTTTCCCGTTAGCGTAATGTCCAGTTAATTGTATTAGTCTCCGACTCTTCGAAGATTAAAGATTAGTTTGACAAGCACATTTGCTTGATCGATCGTCTGTTTGACAGTTGCAGCGGCAGAGCGATCAGTGGCTAACCGAAGACCTTGGCCCGCCCAGAGTGACATGTACTCAGAGTTATTCGCTTTTGCAGCTGCCTGGCGAATGTCCCTCGTCATTGCGTTTTGAATTGGGTAGGCAGGAATTTTTCCGGGATACCGATGCATGTCATTCATAAATTCTGTTCGAATACCTCGTGCGGCTTTGCCAGAGTACACGCGAGTAATTTCGGTGCAATCCTCATTTTCTGAAAGAATCTTCTGTTTGTACGTTGTATGAGCACCGCTTTCGGGACACGCCAGAAAGGCAGTTCCCATTTGTACGGCGGCGGCTCCTAATGCGAGGCTTGCTACAAGCCCCCTTCCATCCATGATGCCTCCCGATGCGATGACTGGAATTGTTACATGATCCACGATCTGTGGAATAAGAGCCATGGTGCCTATCTGAGTGTCGGAAACGCTCTTCAAGAATGTGCCGCGATGTCCCCCAGCTTCACTTCCCTGGGCTACAATTGCGTCTACACCAGCCGCTTCCAATTGTTTGGCTTCTTCAATTGTTGTTGCTGTACCAATTACAATTGTTCCACGCTGCTTCATCGTTTGGATCACATCTTGCGGTGGTATGCCAAAGGTAAAACTAAACACCGGGATTTCTTCATCCAGTAATACTTGCACCTGCTCTTCAAACGACTCCGAATATTTCTGGATCGCTGGATTTTGTGCAATGCCAAGTTCGACGCGATAAATATTGAGGTGATCTGCCATTTGTCCGATCGTTTCTTCCGATTCTACTAGTTGCTCAGGTACAAACAAGTTGACTCCAAACGGCTGAACCGTTAGTTGTTTGATCTCTCGTATCATGCTCCGGAGTTGTTCTGGTGTTAAGTATCCGGCACCTAAGTTGCCTAGACCCCCGGCGTTTGAAATTGCTGCTACCAATTCAGGAGTCGTAGGTCCACCTGCCATCGGCGCTAGGAAGATCGGGTATTGAATTTTGAGGATACGTGTTAATTCTGTCTCAAGCATTTTTGAAAACCTCCTATTGTTGAACCTATAATGGAATCTTCATGATTTCGATTAATGCGAATTTCAAAGAAGTTTGTTACTCCATCTATTTAAGGCAGCCACCAAACTATCCTGCCCGTTAAGTTAACAAAAGAATAAGGAACTACCGCAAAGGAAGCTCCTCAACTATCGTTTCCCGTTAGAATTCCTGTAGAATGAATCATCAATGATACTGGCCTGTAATGTGCTCATTCGCATCTTTCAGTGTTTTGGAGAGTAACACAATTTGCCCTGCATGATATCCGTAGTGTGTCGCAACCTGAACAAGAAGCTGGCTAATTTCTCTCGCTTCATAGGTTTCATCCTCTGAAGCGCTAACCCGAAGCATTCTGTTCCAATCCTCGTGGTCATAGCGGATTGTAACTTCTCTTTTTAAATCCTCATCAGACAAAACTGATAATATACTTACCGATTCGGATCGTGTCCTCATAAGAACGCTAATCAACTCACCTTTCGATATGCCACCTTCAGAATTAAATTCTCGAGTACGTTCCCGAATGAATGGTTTGTTTCCGATTGCACTTATGAGGTTCTGATATTCGTTACCCGCTAAATGTAAGCAAAGATTACCGATGCTGTTCATGGAATCCTTCATTTTCTTCCAAATCAAATCATCATCAAGCGGGTTTATGCTCTTTATAATTCGATCGAGCTGCTTGTCCATGTCTTCGAGTACATTCTTTATTAGGTCTGGCATGACCATTTCCCCCTCTGTAAACTTATTTTTATTATTCGTTAAACTCTGGGTATTTCCTTTAATTATCCTGCCCGTGGGACTTGATCCCGAGCGCTATAATGTTCACCCCTATTTGTCATGACCATGATTGAGGCTGGTTGGGACTTTACATCCCCGGTAAATTTACATGAAGGAGAGATCAGATGAACCCCGTTATTGGGCTAGACATTTCTAAAGAAGAAAGCCACGGACAGGCCTTTTTAGATCGTGGAAAACCATACAGAGGGACCTTTCATTTCTAACATACGTGTGAAGGACTTGAGAAATTGCTTCAAGCTATTCGAGACGTCGAGCATGTATCTGGATATCGTCCTACGTTGATTCTCGAAGCAACCGGGCACTCCCAAAGCCCCGTCGTTCAGTTCTTGGAGGAGCATCACTATTTATTCATTGTTATCCATCCGCTCATTTCAAATCGGCTTAGAAAATCCAATCTTCGGAAAGTTAAAACGGATGCCGCGGATGCGGAGAAGGAACTCCTCCCCTACAGCCAGAAACAGGGCATCGGCGTGATTGCCTATAGCCCGCTAGCCTCGGGTCTACTCTCCGGAAACTACAACGCGGACACCCGATTTGACAAACAGGATTGGCGCTCCAAGTCCCCATCCCATTCCGGAGAAGGCTTCAAGCAAAATATCGCGGTAGTCGGGCAGCTCAAAGAAGTGGCGGCGGACCTCGGCATTACAGTCGCCCAACTGGCCCTCGCTTACGTCCTCGCTCATCCGGCTTTAACGAGCGCGCTCGTCGGCGTCCGCAAGCCTGAACATATCCAGAAGTCGCTGCCGGCCGTGGATGTTAAACTCGACGATGCCGTGCTGGCTAAGATTCGGACCATTGCAGCGAGCGCCGCAAGAATCATGATGCCGATAAACGAGTAAACCAGCAAATACAACGCAGATAGGTATCTGCGTTGTATTTGCTGTTCATAAAAATCATTACAGAAACAGGAAACGACTAGTAGGTACCCAAAGTTAGCAATGATACAAAAACGAAAAGAGCTGCTAGAGTAAAAAAGACAATGGAAATTCTAGAGTTATTCTTCCGCTCTTTAATTCCATAGGCACAGCAAAAGATAGCCATAGTGAATTGGGCACCACTTCGGCAATAGGCATTGCTCACAAAAAATATGCTGCTAAATTCGATTACTAACTGCGGTAAGAGCTAGTATATTAAACCATAAAGGATTTTTTCGAAATTGTTTATACATAAAGGTTTCCCTCCACCATTCCAACGAGATATCTTATATGGGCATAATATTTTTTCTTCTATTCTCTCTGATATTATAAGTGACGGATTGTAAAAATGAATCCTTAAATTACAGACTTTATTTCTTCCCATCACCAAGAAAAAAGGATATCCGCGCAACAGCGCAGATATCCTTTCTATACAGCTTAAGCATCTTTTTATGAAATGAAATTCGCGTTACATTCGGGCTACAAGGGAAAATGCTGTGCTTGGTTATGCGAGGTGTTGGAACCATATTCCCCCTCTAGGTCCTGTAGCAATGCGTAACGTGCAGCCGCAAGACGCGCGGCGATAGCCCCCGTTTCCGGGCAAATAATGCCAGTCAGCCTGCTTGCCCATATACCGGCTCCATCCAATAGCGTATGGACTTCGTCAAACGCAGCCCATACGGGAAGTTTGGGCTTCACGCCCCGGATGGCCTGTGTCATGCGTTTTATCGTATCGCTCGTCCCCTCATGACCGCCGACAGACAGATCGGACAGATCCGCGTCCACATCATATGAAGGAAACCGCGTAGCTTCCAAAATCACCGCATCGGCAAAACGTGCCATATCTGCTGCTTGAGCCGCCTGCTTGATCTGTTGCGCTTTCACTTCCCGCAAGAGATTGGCGCGGGCAGACTCATAGGACTGTTTGACCTGCCCGTTCCATGTTTGGCTGACGTTGAGCTTGGAGGACGCATCCACCGTCAAAAGCACGCCTATCCGATATGGAATGCACCGCAGGCGGCCGCATAAGGTCTGCTCCGCAACGCCGTCGATCCAGTCCCGGGCTGCCCGGAATTGGTTCACGTCAGCAGGATTGCGTACCACAATCTCTAACTGTGGTTCTCCACCCTGCTCCACGTTTCGCAACGCTGCACGCAGCAGCGCCTCCAGTTGCATATCTTGCAGGCTTCCGATGCCCACTGCATTATGCTGTTCGATCAAGGCGATTGTGAGTGGTGAACCGTTCAGAGACTCGAACAAGCCTTCATACTCTGTTTCCAGCAGCCCGATAATTCGCCGGGACAGATGCTCACACAATCCAGGCAAGCCAGATGCCTGATTAAAGGCTTTGTACGTATCTGATGCACGGGAGCCTGGAATAAGGAGGGGGGCAGATTCCCCGTCAGGACCATGAATCGTATGCCCGGACTCTGCCGCGTCCAGATAGGCACGGCATAATTCAGCCACACGGCTGGACGACTGCGAAAAGGGGCCGTGCAAAAGGCTATAGCCATCAAGACTGCCCATACTTAGCCCTACCGCTGACTCCTTGCTTGTATAATTCACCTGGACAGGATCATCAGCATAGATACGTATGAATGTACGCCTGTATTCATCGCTCCACTCCAGTAGTGTGCTCATCGCCTCCCTGTTATCGTTGCCCTTATTCAACAACGTTTCCCCAATGAGCTCGGAGTCCGCAGCCAGCAACGCCTCCTCTTGACTGATCCTGCCCTGTTCGGCTAATCCGACCAGCCAGCCCAGCGGGTCTTCCTCCTGTGAGGCAGATACTTCACTGCATCCTGCGAGCACTGACTCAATAGCCAGTCTCTGTGCAGCAGCGGCCTCACTCCCCGACTCGGGGCCATCGCAATCCAGACTGTTTTTTTCACTCAACAGTTCTGCGAATACATACATCAGTTTAACCTCCATGCTACAAATCCATCCTTTCTCCCGTCAGCAAGTTGGCACACACAAATTTGAGTATCCCACCAGAAAAGAAAACGCTTACCTATCAGACGTCGAGTAGAATTCAAATAAGCCTCACCTGTAAGGTCTCTACCTTAACGTATTAGGCGCACCCCACATTTATACATATCTGTAGAACGACAGGAAAACATAGATTAAACCACAGCTTTGAACGAAAAAAAGCCCTCGGATTCCATAGGATGAATACATCCGCTGATAACCCGAGGGCACTATTTTTTATTCGAAAGAACGCACTTTCAGTACACGCATAACATTCAGAACGGCAAGCAATGTTACACCCACGTCGGAAAATACAGCCTCCCACATGGTAGCAATACCGAACGCACCCAAAGTGAGAAACACGGCTTTGACACCTAGCGCAAATATAATATTCTGCCATACGATGCGTCGTGTACGCTTGGCGATATGAATCGCTGTAACCAGTCTCGAAGGCTCGTCGTTCATGATCACGATATCCGCCGCCTCAATCGCGGCATCTGAGCCCAAACCGCCCATCGCTACACCTACATCTGCCAGTGCCAGCACAGGGGTATCATTAATCCCGTCGCCTACGAACAAAATCTTGTCGCCCGCCTTTTTACTTGCAGACAGTTGTTCAATCGCTTCGGCTTTATGCTGGGGTAACAGTTCTGCACGTACTTCATCCAGACCCAACTGTCGTCCAACGGCCTCTGCAACCGGCCGATTGTCACCTGTCAGCATGATTGTTTTCACTATACCCAGTTTTTTCAGTGAAGCAATCGTTCGTGCCGCGTCCTCCTTGACCTCATCCGAAATCAGGATGCATCCAGCATACGTTCCGTCTACAGCCACATGAACGACCGTTCCTTCATCCATCGTTCCTGCACGTTGTGCATCGTCAAAAGCAACTTGCTCCCGCTCCATCAGCTTCGCATTCCCGGCCAACACCAGGCGACCATCTATCTGCGCTTGAATCCCATGACCGGAAATCTCGCTATATTGCTGTACCCGCTCGGCTTGAAGCTCCTTGCCATAGGAATCACGCAGGGATGCCGCAATAGGATGCGTGGAATGCAGCTCCGCAAAAGCAGCCGTTTCCAGCAGACTTTCCTTCGTAAACTCCCCGGCAGGATAAATGCCTGTTACACGGAAAACCCCTTTGGTGAGTGTACCTGTTTTATCAAAAACAGCATATTTCACATGGTTCAGTGCTTCAAGATAGTTCCCGCCTTTAATCAGCACACCTGAACGGGAGGCTGCCCCGATGCCGCCAAAGAAGCCCAACGGAATGGATACGACCAGCGCACATGGACAAGAAATAACGAGGAAAACAAGTGCACGATATACCCAATCTGCAAACTGCGCTCCCGGTACGACGAGTGGCGGAACAACTGCCAGCAGCAGCGCAACAATAACCACAACAGGAGTATAGTATCTGGAAAACTTGGTGATAAACTTTTCGGTTGGCGCTTTTTTGGCGCTCGCATTTTGCACTAGCTCCAAAATTTTGGCGACTGCTGATTCGCTGAATTCCTTGCTAACCTCTACAGTTAAAAGTCCGTTTGTATTTATAAATCCGCTCATCACACTGCTTCCCGGCTCCACGGTACGAGGCACGGATTCACCCGTCAGCGCCGAGGTATCCACATGCGATTTTCCGTCTACAACCTTACCATCCAGCGGAATCTTCTCGCCCGGCTTGATTACTATCAGATCACCTACACGCACATCCTCGGGTGACACCCGACGTACGGAATCAGCCGTCTTCAGGTTGGCATAGTCCGGTCGAATATCCATGAGGTCGCTGATAGATTTGCGCGAACGATTAACCGCAATGCCCTGGAATAGCTCACCGATTTGATAAAAGAACATGACGGCTACGCCTTCCGGATATTGCCCAATTGCAAATGCGCCAACCGTAGCCAGCGTCATCAGGAAATATTCGTCAAAAGCCATTCCTCGTACCAGACTGCGCACAGCCTGCAAGACTACATCTCCACCAACAATGATATATGCCAGTAAAAACAGTGCCAGCTTGCCTAGGCCCTCTACAGGCAACCACCAGGCAACAGCCGCAACGACTGCACCGATAGCCAAGCGTGCAATCATGCGGCGTATACCGTCTGTACCGTGGTCATGTGTATGCCCGGCGTGGCTGTCATCTCCATGCGAATGTGAATGAGCATGTGCGGCGTCACCATGATCATGTACATGTTCGCCATGATGGTGGCTACCATGGGCATGAACTTCCTCAGCATGTGCTTCATGACTATGAGTATGACCCGTGTGGCTGTGAGCTCCATGTTGTTGGCCGTTCTCATGCGTATGTCCTTCATTATGCGTATGTCCTTCATCATGCTCATGACTATGGGTGTGCTCCCCTGCGGTTCCTGCCTGCGCTGCACCCGCCACTCTGCGACTGTTCTCACCCGAGCGTCCCCGGGCGCTTTTTACGATCATTCGGACGTGAGGCTCCAGTCTGTGAACCTTCCGTTCCGTTTGACGAAGGATCTCCTCTTTTTGATCCGAGCTTGCTGTCATCGTCAATGTTTTCGTTACAAAATTGACCGAGCAATCAAGCACACCTTCTATTTTACTGACTCCATTTTCAATCTTCAGAGCACAGTTGGCACAATCCAAGCCTTCCAAAATCCATTCGTGCCGTTCCGTTCTTTTCAGAGCATCCATAATCATTGGCCTCCAATTAACTATATATGAGCAACTGTTCATATATTATTTATTAAACTCATTATATTCAGTATCATGAGTAAAAGTCAATGATAATAGCCCCTTTCCGCCAAATAAATCTATTTCATCGGATAAACACCAAAAGAGCGCCAATCGCTTGGCGCCCTGCTTTGTTTCTATCCCAAAATTATTGATGTGAAATGTGCTGGTGGGTTTGCAAAAATATCTGCTCCACATGATTATCATCCAGCGAATAAAACACCGTTTTGCCTTCCTTGCGCCGTTTGACAATGCGCAGATTGCGCAAATAACGAAGCTGGTGAGATACCGCAGACTGTCCCATATTCAACACCTGGGTCAGATCATGCACACACAGCTCCTTCTGAGCCAAAGCGTAGATTAGCTTGATCCGTGTCGGGTCACCCAAGGCTTTGAACAGCTCCGACATTTTGTATGCGATGGAATCCTCAACAAGAGAAGATTTTATGTGTTCGATTTCTTTGTCTGAACCGTGACAAGCCGGCTCGCAATCCAAAGCTTCCGTTTCAGAATTCATCCTTTTCACCCCGTGTATTTCGACTTGATGCTCCTATTATAGCAAATTCGTAGAATTTACGAATAGCTTATATTACAGCTTGCCCTGTAACGGAGAATTTTCGAGTCTCAATGCCTCGGTATCACACCCTATAAAGTTGTGCTAAGTAAAGCTTAATTCAACGTTTTTAATGCTTCATCACTGTAAGGCACGAGTTCCTCTATCCGGTTATCACGTAGCTTAACCGCAAACGCCGGGTCAACCAGCAAAGCCCGTCCAACCGCGACCAGATCAGCTTCCTCTCGCTCTACTTGTCCAACAAGTTGTTCTAATCTTGCCTGTACGCTACTCGAATGATCGGTCTGGCTGTTATTGTTTTTTTCCAGTTCACTCAAAAAAGCCTTCTCCAAACCAATGGAGCCTACAGTAATAACCGGCTTGCCTGTTAGCTTTTTGGTCCAAGCAGCTAAATTTAGATCAGACCCTGCAAATTCCGGTTCCCAAAAACGGCGGCTTGAGCAGTGGAATACATCCACCCCGGCCTTCACCAATGGAGTCAGAAACTGTTCAAGCTCCTCCGGTGTCTGTGCCAATTTCTCTCCATAATGGTACATCTTCCACTGGGAGAACCGCAGTACAATTGGAAAATCTGGACCCACTGCACGACGACAAGCCTCAATGACCTCCACCGCAAACCGAGTACGCTGGGCCAAATTGCCTCCGTACTGATCTGTACGCTTGTTGGTTTTATCCCAGAAAAACTGGTCAATTAAATAGCCGTGTGCTCCATGAAGCTCAATGCCGTCGAAACCCACCTGCTGGGCATCGGCTGCGGCTTGGGCATAGGCTGCGATAATATCAGCAATCTCGGCCTCCTTTAACGGCTCAACTACCTTTTCACCAGCAGGAGTGATACCGGACGGACCGACGGGTAATGCCTCGGGATTAGGCTGGTTAGCCGCGCCTATTTTCCGGGCCGCACCCACATGCCAGAGCTGCGGTATAATCTTGCCACCCGCTGCATGGACCTCCTCGACTACCTTCGCCCACCCCTTCAATCCCTCACCATAAAAAATAGGAATGCTCGTATGCTCCACGGCTGCGGGATGATTAATAGCGGTTCCCTCGGTAATAATCAATCCGACTGCATTTTCCGCACGGCGACGATAATACGCGGCCACCTCAGGGCCTGGGATACCTTGAGGAGAAAAATTCCGTGTCATTGGAGCCATAACAATCCGATTGGGAAGAGATAAATTACCTGCCTTAAAAGGTTTAAATAGTATATCTGTATTCATTATTTTCATCCTCCGCTCTCAACTAGAGTTATTGTTTTCACCCTACTGTTATACAATTCCATTTTACACATAAATAAACTTGAGTTCAAGTAGCCACAGTTTATTTCTCCAACACGATACTCACAAAAAAAAGAGGAAGCGGCCCTAAGCTGCTTCCTCTTACCTAATTAGTTTGTACTTATTATTGTGCTACCATGTTGTATTCCATAATCCAGACAGAACCGCCAACAACGGTCAGCAGGATGACTACACCGAAAATCAAAGTCATGACATTCCAGCGCGGTCCATTACTTTCACGGATATGCATGAAGAAGAATAACTGCACCAGAAATTGCAGCACTGCTGCGACCAAAATAACAACCATAGTTGAAGTGCGGCTCAACATATGATTCATGACCACACCGAGAGGAATGATGGTCAGTACGATGGACAGAATAAATCCGATTACATAGGATTTCACTGAACCGTGAGAATCATCATGACCATGCGAACCCGCTCCTGATTGATGCTGTGCCATCTACATCACCCCCATCAAATAGACGACTGTCAGCAAGAAGATCCAGACAGCGTCCAAAAAGTGCCAATACAAGCTCAATGCCGAAACTTTGCCCTTCGTCTCTGGAGTTAGCCCGCGTTTTTTCAACTGAAACATAAGGCCGATCATCCACACCAGACCTAACGAAACGTGAAGTCCGTGCGTACCGACCAATGTGAAGAATGCCGACAGGAACGCGCTCGTTCCAAAATTGGCTCCTTCGTGTACCAATTCAACAAACTCGTAAACCTCAAAACCGATAAAGCCAAGACCCAGGATTGCCGTCACGATTAACCAGTTGATTAATCCTTTCATGCTTCCTTTGTTCATGGCCAACACAGCCAGACCGCTTGTGAAGCTGCTTGTGAGCAAGAGGAACGTTTCTATGATAACGCCCGTCATGTTAAACAGCTCTGCGCCCCCCGGTCCTCCAGCTGTGCTGTTCCGAAGGACGACGAAGGTTGCGAACAAGGTACTGAACAGGATTACGTCCGTTACAAGAAAGATCCAGAAACCAAGCATCTTCAATTCTTGTGGATCGTGATGCCCGTGGTCATGATCATGGCTGTGATGTGCTGCTGCTTGTGCCATTATACAGACCCCCTTATTGCCGCTTCCGTGCGTTTTACTTCATCCGCAGGGATGTAGTAGTCGCCATCGTACGAGAAGAAAGAACGACAAATCATACAAATCGCAACGCCGATCAGACCCGGAATATAGAAGAACGACCATCCGAATACAAAACCGAAACCTGCGATGAAAAAGAATACCGACATAATGAATGGAATCGCCGAGTTTTTCGGCATATGAATCGCTTCAATTGGCGGTTGCTTTCTGAAAATTCCTTTTGCGCGTTTGTCTTTCTCTGCCCACCAGTCATCACGTTCTTCTACTTGTGGGATGGTAGCAAAATTGTATTCCGGTGCAGGTGAAGGGATCGACCATTCCAACGTATGACCATCCCAAGGGTCGCCTGTTGTATCCTTCAGCTTGCGGAAATTTTTGATACCCAGAAGAATTTGAAGAACCTGGAACAAGAAACCAATACCCATCAGGAATGCTCCAACGGTTGATACAAGGTTAAGCGGCTGCCAGCCAGTATCCCAGCCGTAAGTGCTCAGACGACGTGTCATACCCATCAGACCGAGTGAATATTGTGGAATGAAACATACATAGAAGCCGATATTCCAGAACCAGAAAGCCCATTTACCCGGCGTTTCAGGCAGAGTGAAGCCGAACATTTTAGGCCACCAGTAGTACAGACCTGCCAGATAGCCGAACACTACACCGCCAATCAGAGCGGAGTGAAAGTGAGCGACCAGGAAGTAACTGTTATGGAACTGGAAGTCCGCAGGCGCTACAGACAACATGACGCCCGTCAAACCTGCAATCAGGAAGTTCGGAATAAAGGCGATTGCCCACATCATAGGTGTCTTAAATGTAATCTTACCCCGATACATCGTGAACAGCCAGTTAAACACTTTAACCCCTGTCGGTATTGCGATAACCATTGTCGAAATGGCAAAGAATGCATTAACATCTGCGCCTGATCCCATCGTGAAGAAGTGATGCGCCCAGGTGAAGAAGGACAGGATAGCAATCATGAACATGGCGTAAACCATGGATTTGTAGCCAAACAATTTCTTTTTGGAGAATACGCTGATGACCTCGGAATAAATACCGAAGGCAGGTATAACTACGATATAAACCTCAGGGTGACCCCACATCCAGATCAGGTTGATATACATCATTGGGTTACCACCGAAATCAAGTGTAAAGAAATGTCCTCCTCCGAAGCGGTCAAGGAACAGCAAAGCCAATGTTATCGTCAGAATCGGAAACGCGAAAATGATGATAACACACGATGAAAATACGGACCACGTAAAGACAGGCATTTTCATCCATGTCATACCAGGTGCGCGCATTTTAATAATGGTAACAATAAAGTTAATCCCCGTAGCCAATGAACCTATACCAGAAATCTGTATACCCCAGATATAAAAGTTCTGACCAACGCCGGGACTAAATTGCAGCTCCGAAAGCGGTGGATAACTCAACCAACCTGCGTCCGGCGAACCGCCAATAACGAAGGACAGGTTGAATAGCATCGCTCCCATAAAGAACAGCCAGAAGCTCAGCGCGTTCAGGAAAGGAAACGCAACGTCACGCGCACCAATTTGAAGTGGTACCGCGATGTTAAACAAACCAAACATCAATGGCATCGCCATAAACAAGATCATGATCGTGCCATGCGTTGTAAAGATCTGATTGTAATGCTCAGGATGCAAAAGTGTAACATCCGGTGTAGCAAGCTGCAAACGCATCAACAATGCATCCACGCCTCCGCGGAACAGCATCAAGATGGCTGCGAGAATATACATAATACCGACTTTTTTATGGTCAACGGTAGTCAACCAGTTTTTCCAAAGCCAGCCCCATTTTTTGAAATAAGTGAGCACAAACACGATCCCGATCGTCGCAAGAGCAATAGAAACGTCCGCTCCATAAATCATTGGGTCTCCAGTAACGAAGAAAGTGGATGCAAACTCTTTTATTTTGTCAAGCATTGGGGGCCTCCTTCCCTATAATCATTTAATTGTGTCCGCTCATATTCATATTACTCATGGTGCCTGTATCAGTGCTGCCAGACTTGGAAGAACCTTCTGTGGATGCTCCACCATGTCCGCCATGAGGATTAGGAGCTCCTTCCACTACATACTTGGTCACAATATCCTGGAACAAACCGTCTGGAATCGAAGAATACTCGTCAGTCTGGGAAAGGCCTGGTTTGGCAAGCGCCAAATAGCCATCCTTCGTAAGCGGCTTGGATTGCTTCTTAATGTTAGCGACCCAGTTTTTATAATCTTCATCCGACTGAACCTCTACATCAAAGCGCATTTGTCCAAAATGCTCACCGCTGAAGTTTGCGCCCGAACCAAAGTAAGTTCCTTCCTGATCAGCCTGCAAATGCAGCTTCATGGCCATGCCTGACATGGTGTAGATCTGGCCGCCCAATTGCGGAATCCAGAACGAGTTCATCGGCGCATCAGCAGTCAGTTCGAAACGGACCGGAACGCCTTTAGGAATGTGAATCTCATTGACTGTAGCAATACCTTCTTCCGGATACATAAAGAGCCATTTCCAGTCCAGTGCAGTTACTTGGATGGTTACTGGCTTTTGTGTGCTTGCCATTGGCTTGGAAGGCTCCAGCAAGTAGGTATATCTCGCAGTGATAACCGCAAGAATCAAGATGACAACAATTGGAATACTCCACCATACGGTCTCCAGTTTTTTACTGTCGTCCCAGTGGGGTTCGTACTTCGCCTTGTTATCCGGTGCGTCGCGATAACGCCAAATGATGAAAAAAGTCAAAATCATGACCGGTACAATTAGAAGTGCAGCCATAGACGTTGAAAGAATGATCAGCTCTTTTTGTGCTTGCCCAATAGGTCCTTTCGGATCGAAAACAACGTATTTTCCGCCAGCATAAAAACACGTCCAAATGAGCAATGCTACCGTGAGCACGGTCAAAACCAACGCAATAATCGCTTTTGGTTTTTTGTTCATGTTGTTCCCCTCTCCTTAAATAATAAATTACTCAAAACTTAAGAACTCCTGTAATGTTGCCCCTATATAAGATATCAGAAAAAAGGGGACTTTTTTTATTGTTAACAGAATTGTCGATTATTTGTCCGTTTTTTGTGAAAAACCTCTCTAAAAATAAAATTTCTCTTGCAAATTCAAAATCTACTATTACTACAAAGGTGACATAAGTAAAAAATATATCGAAGCATTCCAAGGAAGAAAGACGGCTTGTGGCTGAAGTTTGTTCTTGCGATGTAAGGAAGCAAAAAACGGGGCTCCAGACAGTTTATTGTTTCATACTGTGCGAAGACCCACGTTGTTGTTTTTCTATAGATGTTTTTTCAGTTGTATTAACTGCGTCCCTTCTCCTGATCATCCTTCTTGCGGGCAATGACCAGCCCTTTTCCGATCATATAAATAAAAAATCCGCCAACGACACATCCAATACCCACCATTAAGTATATATTACGATCACTTAGATTACCTAAGTTGAACAAAATAAGAATAATGCCTACAATCCAAGCGAGCCAGGCGATGACAGACACCGAGCGGCTCATTTGCTTTTCGTTCGATCCTGATTCTCTAAAATTCGAAGCCATATCCTCCACTCCCTCTGGTCTAAAATTGTTAAACAGCCCTCTTCTGGTATTTTTGTCAGTATGCACAATCCCTGTGTTTTTATTCTTAATAGTCTCGCCATACTTATAACAACCTGCAATTTTTTCTTGGGTATTATTACCCCAGAGGGCTTGTTGTTCAAACAAAAGGGAGTGGAGACAGGCCAATGCCCGCTTTAGTATCAAAGTTCATTTTCTTTTAACGTCTGGTCTCCAGCCAGTTGTTGCTTACCACATTTCGATACCAGTGGTAGCTTTCCTTGGGGGTGCGGACCATAGTGCGGAAATCGACATGAATCATGCCGAATCTCATACTGTACCCTTCCGCCCATTCAAAATTGTCCATGAGCGACCATGCCATATAGCCTTTGACGTGAAGGCCATCATGAATTGCCCGATGTACCTGGACCAAATGCTGCTGCATGTAGGAAATACGACGGTCATCCTGAATCTTGCCATTTACGATCTCATCGTTGATACAAGCCCCGTTCTCTGTAATGTAAATGTCAATGTTGCCGTACTTTTGCAAATAATGCAGGACCTCATACAACCCGCGCGATTCCACCGGCCAACCGATATCCGTGACGGGCAATCCCATGTCAATTTCTTCAGATTGGAGAAACCCGGCTTCGGGATTAAAACGATTGACCGACATAGCGTAGTAATTGATACCGATCAGATCAATAGGTTCGCTAATAATGTCCATATCTCCTTCCTGAATAGGTACGGTAGCTCCTTGCATAGCAAACCAATCTACCAGAAACTGAGGATACGAGCCTTGATAGATGGGCTGGAGAAACCAGTCACTATGCAGGGAAACCGTACGCGCGCAAGCCGCTTTGTCTTCCTCGGAAGTGCTATAGGGCACGGCCCATGAGACATTCGGCGCTATCCCGATCTGACCGCTGGTGCCTAACTCGCGGAAACGACGTACGGATAGGCCATGCGCAACCAGCAGATGATGTCCAACGTTGATGGCTGTCTGGAGATTTGTCAGACCAGGGGCATGAACCCCCAGCATATTGGATAAAAATGCGATGCACCAAGGCTCGTTAAACGTCAGCCAATGGTGTATTTTTCCGTGGAACTCACGGAACATCGTCTCCGCATACTGGACAAATGCCTGAATCGTGCGACGGTTTTCCCATCCTCCAGCATCTTGAAGCACCTGCGGCAGATCCCAGTGGTACAGCGTACAAAACGGCTCAATTCCATTGTCGTTCAGCATATCTACTACGCGATGATAATAGTCCAATCCTTCTTGATTGACTTCGCCGTCACCACTGGGGAATATACGCGGCCAAGACACCGAAAAACGATATGTACGAATGCCCAGCTCCTTCATCAGCCGGATATCTTCTTCGTAGCGATGATAGCTGTCACAGGCTACATTCCCGTTATCTCCGTTGAACACCTTGCCAGGCGTATGGGCAAAGGTATCCCAGATGGACAAACCTCTTCCATCCTCCTCATAGCCCCCCTCGATTTGGTAGGCTGCCGTTGCCGTCCCCCACATAAAGTCCTGCGGAAATTGAAAAATGGTCATATTGGCTCTTCCTCTCCATTAATAATAATCGTATGTCTGTCCGTAATTTCCTGCACTTTGGTAAAATTCCATGACAAAATGAATCCTCCATGCTCCGGATCAGGCTGAGCCTGCCGAGCATCTGCGCTAAACGGATGAGCACTGCGAATCGTGCAGCCTCCCGTCGGGGAGGCTGCGGTAAGTTCCGCGCGGACGAGCCTGGAACCGGACCATTCCATGCCAACCGTTATCCCGCTATGCCCCCGCAATCCGTTGACCCGCCCTTCCGACCATGCTGAAGGCAGGGCAGGCAGCAAGGTCAGCTCACCCGGACGGCTTTGCAGCAGCATTTCCGCGATACCCGCCGTCGCTCCAAAGTTGCCGTCGATCTGAAAAGGCGGATGAGCGTCGAATAGATTGGGGTAGGTCGAGCGCGACAGCAACGTGCGAACATACCGATGCGCTGCTTCGCCATCCTCCAACCGCGCGTACAGGTTAATCAACCAGGCGCAGCTCCAGCCAGTATGGCCTCCGCCATGATCGAGCCGTCGGCGCAGCGATATGCGGGCCGCTTCCGCCAGCTCCGGGGTATCGCGAACATGAATTTGTCGGCCGGGGTACAATCCATACAGATGCGAAACATGTCGATGCCCAGGCTCCGCTTCCTCAAAATCGGCAAACCATTCCTGTAGTTGTCCGTGACGACCGATCTGATAAGGCAGCAGGCGTTGCAGCGTTTCTTCACAGCGGTTGCGGAACTCATCATCTAATTCCAGCAATTCCGTAGCCTGAATGCAGTTGCTCAGCAACTCCCGAATTAACGTCATGTCCATGGTGGAACCCATGGATATGCTGCAATGCTCTCCATCCGGGGTTATAAATTTGTTTTCAGGCGACGTAGACGGAGAGGTCACCAGCCAACCGTCTGGACCTTCCACGAGCCAATCCATACAAAAGGCGGCCGCTCCCTTCATCAGCGGATAAGCTTGTTCCGCCAAATAAGCCGTATCCTGAGTAAACAGATAACGTTCCCATAAATGGGCGGTTAGCCAGACACCCCCGAGCGGCCAAAATGCCCAACTGGCATGGCCGCCTGACGGTCCGGCATACCTCCACACATCTACATTGTGATGGGCCGTCCAGCCTTGCGCTCCATAATAGATCGAAGCCACTCTGCGCCCTGTGCGGCTGACTTCTCCAACCATGTGCAGCAAGGGTTCATGGCACTCAGCAAGATTGCATATTTCCGCTGGCCAATAGTTCATCTGGGTATTAATGTTCGTTGTATAATCACTGTTCCACGGCGGCTGTACATGATCATTCCAGATGCCCTGGAGATTGGCGGGCTGACTGCCCGAACGCGAACTGGCTATCAGTAAGTAGCGTCCATACTGAAACAGCGTTACCTCCAAATCCAGGTCTGCCTGACCTTCACGGTACTGCTCCAATCGCAAGTCAGTCGGAATTTGTCTCTTTGTACTTGGGTCCGTCCTGCCTTCATCCCCAAGCTCTAACTCCACGCGGCCAAACAGCTCCCAATGATCCTGCTCATGCCGATGCCTCACCTGCTCGTATCCAAGCGAGACCGCTCTAGCCAGCGTAACTTCGCATACGCCTGCCGATTCCGTAGCATCAATGTCCGGTTGAGTATCGAATCCCCGGAAGCCGGTAGCTGCCGCCAAATACACCGTCAGTTTATCCGCGCCCGCTACACAGATCACTCCGTCAGCCCCCCTCGTCAGGGTTCCCCCCTCGGCGATAATCCGTGCCTGAATTGCAAAAGCCATCCCCAATTCATCCTCATAAACAACCGACTGCGGATGATAGCCATGATAATCAGACTCCACATGACTGGGCGCTCGCCCGGTCAACGTAATTAAGTCCCTCTCTGGTTCACCTGAAGAGTCATCTTCTTTATCACTATCCCATTCGGATGAATCACCAAAATGTGCATCATCACCTGCCTCGGCTTCACAAGAATGCGGCGTAGTGATACGTACGGTTGCATTAATTTTGCCTGGCGTATCCGCAGTCAGCCTTACCATAATGATTCCATCCGGCGCACTGGCAATGACTTCACGGGTATAACGAATACCGCCACCTTGGAAAGTGACCGCAGCCGTTCCAGTCACCAAATCCAGTTCGCGTTCATACTCCACGATTGACCCAAGTCCCTCCTGAGTAATCCACAAATCGCCCAAAGGCTGATAAGCCTCCGTATCGCGCCCCAGCATGTTCGCATTGATCAGATGTTCAGCAGCCTCGTACTTTCCATCCGCAATCAGCTCCCGGACGGGCTTCAAATATCGCAATGCATCATACTGAACGCCATCCCTGGGAAATCCAGACCAGAGCGTATCCTCGTTTAATTGCAAACGCTCCTCCCCGATTCCGCCAAATACCATAGCACCCAGCCTCCCATTGCCGACAGGCAATGCTTCCTCCCACACCTTGGCAGGCTGGCGATACCATAAACGCAGAGATTTCTGCTGTTCGCGTTGTATCACATCAAACCCTCCCCCATTGAGATTAAACAGAGCGCCAATCCCATATTGACCACAAGGACAAGCGCTCTGTCATTCAGACACCCCATCATTTTGTTGCGTCTCGTTTAGTCAGATCGCTATTTGGAAGCCTTGCCGCTCCACAATTCCACTCTGTCCTTCACTAATTGAGTATATTGTTGTTCCATTTGTACCGCTCCAGCGGCATCCAGCTCTTTAAGCATGTTGTCATAAACAGCGTCAAAATTGGTGGTCGGGGCCAAAATAGCCTCCGGTATACGCTTACGGATAATATCCGTCGTTTTTTTGAACGTAACATTATAATTGGATTCATTGTCTGTCGTCAGGTTATAGGCTGCGCCCCAAGGCTTCACATCAAATTCTTTCTCGCTCGGGAACAGCTCCTTCCACGTTTTTACGCCATACGCCTTGAGCGACTCCTTTTCCGGCTCCGAATAGCTTGCGATAATTTGTTCTGGAAATTTGGTGGTGTAATAATTACCAGTAGGGTCCTTTACACCATCACCGTAATGCCCACTGATCAACGTGTATAGCTCCAGCCCGGTTGTTTTGTTGAAATTGGTGGCGTTGTTCGTTTTTTGCTCCAGCACATCAGCCGGAATGACGCGTTTGCCGTCTTTGATTTCATACTGCTTTCCTTCGATTCCCCAGTTCACCAGCACCTGTCCTTCATCGGAGGCTAAAAAATCAAGGAACTTAATAGCCCGCACCGGGTCCTTGCAGCTCTCGGTAATGCCTACACCGTAGCCGGACATAAAGCCTGTATCCTGAAAGGAATGATCCTTATATTCCTCCGAAAGTGTGACTGGGAAATGTGCATAGCTGGCATCCGCCTTGCCTGACGTTTTTAACGCATTTTCAGCTTCCAGGTAGCCCCACTCCTGGTCGATTAGACCGAGAACACGCCCGCTGGCGATTTTAGATTTGTATTGGTCACTTTTTTGTACAAAGGATTCCTTATCCAGCAGCCCCTCATTGTACATGTGGTTTAACCAGCGAAAATATTCTTTTTCCACCGGGCGCTTGTAATGGAGCTTGGCTTCAAATGTATTGGGATCAATATTATATTCTCCATCGTCTGACGCTCCGGTCGTCTGGTAGGCAGGATTGGTTACCGTAATCATGATTCTCCAGTCATCTGCATCCAGCGTAAGGGGAATTGTCTTTTTACCGTCAATGGTTGGATGCTTGGCTACATAGGTTTTGAGTACGTTTTCATAATCCTGCAATGTTTTTACCTTCGGATATCCCAGCTCCTTAAGTACCCTGTGCTGGATTTCAAATCCACCCGTCGCATCAAAGTTCTTCTGTCCCACACCTGCATACGTAGGGATGACATAGATGGCCTGATCCTTGTTGCTGTATTTCAGTCGATTCATGTAGGGGCCGTACAGCTTTTTGAGATTCGGCGCGTGCTCGTTGATTAGATCGGTTAGATCAATCATAGCTCCGGCATCCACCAGCTTGCTGACATTCGCTTTGGCAGAAACCAGATCCGGGTACTCTCCACTCGCTGCCATCAAGGAAATGCGATCATTCCCGCCCCCGCCGCTGACATCAAATTCAGCATTCAGGGTTACACCTGTTTTTTTCGTAATTTCCTTTCCTATTTCATCCTTCATTCCGTTCCATAGCGGGCTTGGGTCGGCTCCAAAGAAGCTAAACGTAATCGGATCGGTTCCGCTGGATGAGCCTTCCTTCGCTGCATTTTGGCTCCCGATACAACCTGCCAGTGCAGCAAGTGATATCGCAAGCAGGGGAATAAGTGCAAATCTGGACCAGTGTTTTTTCAAGTTCAAAACCTCCTATGTTCTTATGATGACTTCGTCTGCAAAATAGCTGTTACTTTACCACTGGGGATCTTGCTTTTATGATTTCACCGCGCCCAGGGTCATGCCGCCTACAAAATACTTTTGCAGGAACGGATACACCAGCAGGATGGGGAGCGTGACCGTGATCGTAATTGCCATTTTGATCGACTCTGGTGAAATTTGTGACATTTGCTTCGCCATATCATTGCTGTTCGTCATACTGGAGCCACCTTGCTGCGTGCTTTGTAATACCTTCATCAGCTCAAATTGCAGCGTCGTCCATTGCGAGGCTCCTCCATTATACAAATACGTATCAAACCACGAATTCCACTGATTTACCGCCAAAAAAAGAGCAATGGTCGCCAGAACAGGCTTGCACAATGGCAAAATAATTTTCCAGTAAATTGTAAAATCATTCGCCCCATCCAGCTTGGCGGATTCCTGAAGCGCATACGGCAAACCATCCATAAAGGAACGAATAACAAACACATTAAATGCGCTAATCAGCCCCGGAAAAATATACACCCAGAACGAACCCAGCAAATGCAGATCACGCATCAAAATAAATAAAGGCACCATCCCACCGGAAAAATACATCGTCAACGCCAGAAACGTTGAGATAAATTTACGGGCGCGGAAATCGACCCGACTCAGTGTAAAAGCGAGCATGGATGCGCAAACCAATCCCAGCACCGTACCGATCAGCGTACGCAGAATAGATACCTGCAAGCCACGAAGGAGACCGTCATACTGGAAAATCGTCTTGTAATTTTCAAGTGTAAATTGGCGAGGCCATATATAGATACCACCACGAACAGTATCCGTCGAATTGTTCAGTGAAATCGCCAACACATTCAAAAACGGATACAACGTCACGACCACAATCAAAGCCATCAGTACATAGTTGAACAGGTCAAACAGCTTTTCAGATCGGGTCGCATTAAAAGCCTTTGTCGTCATTTCGCATCTCCCTCCCTACATGATGCTTTCTTTGGTCAGTTTTTTGAATATACCATTTGCTGTAAACAACAGCAGGATGCTGACCAATGAGTTGAAAATACCAATCGCCGTCCCATAGGAGAACCGCCCCAAATTAATCCCGTAATTCAGCGCGTACAGATCCAGTACCTCGGAATAATCCGTCACCAGACTGTTGCCGAGCAAGAACTGCTTTTCAAAACCGTTGCTCACCAGATGCCCAATCGCCATAATGAACAGAACCGCAATGGTGGAACGGATGCCGGGCAATGTAATATGCCACATCTGTCTCCAGCGACTTGCACCGTCCACACGCGAGGCTTCATACTGCTCCTGGTCAATTCCGGTAATGGCGGCTAAATAAATAATTGTATTCCAACCCGTCTCTTTCCATATATCAGAGGCGGTCACAATATACCAGAACCAACTCCCCTTTGCCATGAACTGAATCGGCTCATCCACAATATGAAGCGCTATCAATATATCGTTGACGATCCCTCCGTCGATGGACAGCATTTTCGTAACCAATCCGGCAACAACAACCCAAGATACAAAATGCGGGAGATAGGATACGGTCTGCACGAATCGCTTGAACAACATCCCCCGCAGCTCATTTAGAAGGATGGCAAAAAAGATTGGCACTACAAAACCAAAGATAATCCCCATCAGGCTCATCGCCAGCGTATTGCGCAGCACCAAATAAAAACGTTCGTCCTGAAATAGCTCAATAAAGTTATCCAGCCCCACCCACTTCTGATCCAAAAAGGATTTGGCCGGCTTATAATTTTGAAACGCCATCGTCCAGCCCCACAGCGGAAGATAACTGAAAACAAACACCCATATGACGAAAGGAATGGACATAAAATAAAGGTACTTTTGTTGCTTTACACTGTCCCACATGCCTTTTTCTCCACGCCCGCGCTTCGGTCCGCGCACCTTGCGTGGTCTGCCCCGGTTAGACTCAGGAATCGTAGCACCAGCATTGGAAGCGGTTTCAGTTGATGATTCCATAACAAGCTCCTCCTTGTATGTAGTTACTATTATCATACTTGGCTGGCTTGAAAGCGGATACCCAACGAATTAGGAGAAAAATCAGTTCAAAATTAGATATATGAGGGGTTGGGATTTACATGGGGTGCCACTACGCATGCGGATGGTGCTTCCCATCGCTGTTGCTTGTACAGCACCATTCCGCCTGCTCCGTTTTCCGTGTGAATTTTCAAGTTAAACTATAGAATACAAAAAGACCAGCAATGTAAGCTGGTCAAACTTCTCAATCATATTCTGCAACTAATTGGCGAGTATACGGATGTCTGTCGGGAGCAAAAAGTTCCTCCTTTACAAACTCGTCCACCAAACGGCCTTCGTGCATGACTAGAACCCGGTCACACATATATTGCACCACAGGTAGGTCATGGGAAATAAACAAATACGAAAATCTCAGTCTGCCCTGTAGCTCCTTGAGCAAGTTTAGCATTTCTGACTGAATTAAGGTATCCAGGCCGGATGTTGGTTCATCCATAATAATGAGTGCGGGCTCCACGCTGATAGCTCTTGCCATGCAAAGCCGTTGCTTTTGCCCGCCGCTGATTTCATGAGGATATCTATCCAGCAATTCAGGTGATAAGCCCACATATTCCAGCAATTTCACTGCTATTCCTCTTCTGTCTGAACTACAGTCTTTCAAAAAAGATGGAACCTTTCGTTCCAGTTGATCCAGTGGCTCCATCACGGATTCCAGTAAACGAAACCTTGGATTTAGCGCCGCAGAGGGATTTTGAAATACGGCCTGCATCTGTCCTTTATAACGTTTTAACGACTGCCTGTTGCCTGCTTGAACAGGAGTTCCCTGAAACCGGATTGTTCCTCGATCTATAGTTTGCATAAGCATAATACAGCGTGCCAAGGTGCTTTTTCCACTGCCGCTTTCTCCGATCAGACCCACACATTCACCCGCTCGAATCGTCAACGATACCCCGCCGAGCACTTGTCTCTTTTTGCGGTAAGATTTATGCACGTCCTCCACGACTAAAAGTTCAGGTACAAGTTTCGGGTTCATAACGATGTTGTCGCCCTCTCTATATGGACTCATGCACGGATTTCATTGATGGGCGCAAGGATGGAATAGCTTCAATCAGCCTTCGGGTGTAGGGCTGCTTCGGGTTGTTCAACAATAGCAATGTGTTCCCCGACTCCATAAGCTGCCCTTCTCGCATTACGGTGACTTGATCGGCGTAGCGCTTGACGTTTCTCAGATCATGCGAGATGAACAAAATACCGCATTGGGTGCGTTCTTTTAAGTCTGAAATGATCCGCAAAATTTCGTTGGCATTCGTTTGATCCAATGCTGTCGTAGGCTCGTCCATAATCAGCAGCTTGGATTCCAGCATGATGGCAACGGCAAGCGATATCCTTTGTAGCTGCCCACCGCTGAGCTGAAATGGATAACGGTTGTATATTTCATTCGGTAACCGAACGTGTTCGAGGACTTGCTTGATGCGCTCTTTGCGGCTTTTGCGTTCTATCACATGATGTGCTTTTAGCGTTTCGTCCATTTGTTTGCCTATCGTGATAAACGGCGTAAACACGCTGGCATAGTCCTGAAAAACATAAGCGATTTCCTGCCCGCGAAGGCATTCTCTTTCTTTCTTGGACAGCGTGAGTAACGAGCGTCCGCACAATTCGATCTTACCCGATTCTATCCAGACCGTCGCAGGAAGCAGATCGCCAATCGACAGCGAGGTCATGCTTTTCCCACTACCGCTTTCACCAATCAGCGCATGGCACTGTCCCGCGCCAATAGATATATGAAGATCACGTACGATCAAGCCTTGCTCAGACCTCAAATGCAGCCCGGTTATTTCCAGAATGTTCATCATTTCATTTCCCCCGTGGCCTTAGTTCAAGTTTGTCCCGTAGCTGATCCCCAATCAGATTGGATAAAAGAACGAACAGCATAATGGCCACCCCCGGAATAACCATCGCCAACGGAGAACTGTGAAAATAGGCCCGTCCCTCATTCAACATCGCTCCCCATTCGGGAGTAGGCGGCTGTAGCCCAAGTCCAATATAGGATAGAGCCGCGATCATTAAAATGATTTTACCCAAATCCAGTGTGGCTACGACCACAATTTCTCTGAAAGCCGCTGGCAGCAAATGCCGGAAGACCAATCGAATCGTCGGCACCCCGCTCAAGCGGGCACTGTAGATATAATCCTTCTCTTTTTCAGCCATCAGGCTGCTTCTCACCAGACGAGCATATGCCACCCATTTTACCAATACAATCGCAATCATCAGGTTGACGACACCCGGCCCGAGCAAGCCCGTCAGTACAATCGCAATCAAGTAATCGGGAAAAGCCAGAAAGGAATCCGACACCCGCATGAACAATCGGTCTACCCCTTTGCCCATAACCCCTGCAATGACCCCGGCCGGAATGCCAATACCAAGAGACAGGAGCAAAATCAATAAGCTCGTGCCAACCGTATTCCTTCCTCCGTATACCACCCGTGACATTAAATCTCTGCCCAATCCATCCGTACCCAGCCAATGCTCACCACTTGGGGATTGAAGCCTTCGAGTGAGCGAAACGAGTAACGGATCATTTTTCATAAACTCAGGCAGGATGAACAATGCAGCTATTCCACCGATAAACAACCATAGAGGAAGTCGGGATGTACTCAATGTCCTCCCTCCTTCAAGCGGATTTCAGGATTTACGTATCCTACCGTTACATCCGTCACCACGTGAAGCAGCATAATGATAGCGCCCATAAATAAAATGTATCCCTGAATCATCGGGTAATCCCGGTTATGAATGGCTTCTACAATAAATTTCCCCAGACCCGGATAGGCGAATATCGTTTCGACCACGACACTCCCACCCAACAAGCTTCCGACACTAATGCCAAACATAGTCACTACGGGAGTCAGGCTATGGCGACACGCATGTAGCCAAAAAATACGCTTTCTTCCAATCCCTCTCGACCTTGCACCCAGAATAAAATCCTGACTCAAGCTATTTAACAGGCTGGAACGAATAAGACGTACATATACCGCAGCCATTGTCAGCCCCAGTGTCAGCGAAGGCAACACCAGATGCATCAAAGTACCATCCCCCATGGATGGAAAAACTGACCATCGCACCGAAAATCCCTCGATAAGTAAAAGTCCTAGCCAAAAGCTGGGGATGGACGCTCCCATAATCGCGAGCACCCGGCTGACCTGATCAATCCATTTCTTGGGATATAAAGCTGAACAAGCGCCCAACGGTACCGCAACTCCCATCAACACTACAATGGAGGTACACGACAGAAGAAGCGTCGCCGGCATCCTCGTCCATATTTCTTCTATGACCGGACGATGTGTCATGTAGGAGGTTCCCAAATCCAAACGAATGAATTTAGAAAGCCATTCCCCATATTGCACGATAATCGGCTCATTCAGCCCCATGATCTCCCTTTGAATTTCCACTTGCTCATTCGTAAGAGCCACATCATCCACACGCAGCAGTTGTCGGACAGCGTCTCCCGGAGCAAGCTTGATTCCCGCGAAGCTGATGAGCGACAGAAGAAAAATAAACAGGAAAAACTCGATCAGCCTTTTCCCAAGCATTTGAATCATTTGGCTTCAACGTCCAACTGGTTGGTAAGCATGTAATATTCGCTTTTGCCGGTAACCCAGTTTTTCACACGGGCATTGTATACAACCAGCGTGTTCGGATGCACCAGATAGGAATAGTACGTCTGCTCATGAATTCTCGTGAGCGCTTGAGATATTAGTTCATTCCGTTTGGCTGTATCTACGGTTTGATCTAACTGGTAAATCAATTTATTTAACAACTCATCGTTTATTTTTCCAAAATTCAGCGTACCATCTGGTAGAAACGATACATTCAAAAAGTAGCTGGCATCACCACGAGGCGCAATCAACGGACTGTACATGCCCAGATCCCAAGTCGTATCGGTCATCAAGTAGTCTTCGTAATTTTCAACCTGCTCGATTTGCAGTGTAATGCCCAATTGCTGGGCTTCCGATTGCAACGCTTGTGAGAAGATAGGGAACTCGGCTCTGGATGCGTAAGTCACCAGCTTTAAGGTTAACGGCTTCCCGTTTTGTGTTACTTTGCCGTTTTCCACCTGATACCCGGCTTCCTTAAACCACTTGAGTGCTTCTTCAGCCCCGGTCTTGCGGGTTGGATATTCCGGTACAAACGGGAAATCCGGTAAAAATGGACCTTGCGCAACCGTAGCCTGTCCGCCCATAATAGCGTCCTTCAGCTCCTCACGGTTGACCAAAGCATCAAATGCCTTGCGCAAATTCGTATGTTGAAACAAAGGTTTTTTCGTGTTAAATATCAACTCATGGGTACGCAGGCTAACCACTGAATCCAGCTTGAGCTGATTGTCTTGCTTCATTTTGTCCATGCTTTCAACAGGTGGACGATAGACGATATCTGCATCACCGGATAAAATGGCGGATAAACGTGCATTCGCATCCTCGTTAAAAGCAAAAACCACCCGATCCAGCTTGGCCGCCCCACTCCAATATGCATCATATCGGGTAAGCTTTAATGATGTGCCTGCGGTGAAGGATTCTACTTGGAAGGGCCCTGTACCGATTGGCTTTTTATCCGGATCGGCTGCTTCTGTATCCAGAATGGCTGTGTTGGGATGAACCAGTTCGGATGGGAACTGAGGGAATGATTCTTCCGTCACCACATGCAGCGTTTGGCCGGAGGCCTCCATGGATTTAATTCGCAATACCTGCTTAACCCCCGGATTCAGCTCTATTGAGCGTTCCAGCGATTGCTTAACCGTCTCTGCGGTCAGTTTTTTTCCGTTTTGAAAGGTTACACCGTCACGAATCTGAAACTCCCAGTTTTGCCCGTCTTTACTCGACCATTGGGTAGCCAGCCATGGCTGGATTTTTACGTTCTCGTCCAGTTTAACCAACGTTTCTACGACACCCGCTCTTAACGGAGTATAATCCAGACTGGGATCAACGGTCTGACTAGCAAAGTTAAACAGGAAGGTCAGCTCTTTCTTGGGCTGCTGTGTTGCTTGCGTAGAACCCTCTTGCGGGCTAGAACAAGCAGCCAGTAAGACTACGGTCAAAAGCATACATACCATTGGGATAAGCCTGTATTTATTCATATTTCCCCTTCATTTCTCTATCGTTTCCTTCTATTTTACCTACCTTTGGCTTGTCATGACCTGACCCACTTGAGCTATATATTCCCTATAACCTTGAACACTTTGTGACTATTATCATAGATACCTTGTATTAAGGCAAAAAAATAGCCTCCCGGCACAAATGTGCTGGAAAGCTGGTATTGATCTATTTTACCGTGATCGTTCCATAGAACATGTACATACCGCAGTTATACTCATATACACCCGGTTTCAGGTCCTTGACCGTAAAATAATTATTTTCGTGGTCCATAAAAACGTCCATTCCAAGCTTCAACGATTGTACTTCGTCTATACAAGTAAACGATGTCGATCTCTTAAAATTAATTTTAGTCGGGACACCCGCTTTTATTTCAATATTTTTAGGATAAAAACCGTCTCCCTCTACATTGACCGTAGCAATTTCATACTTGGCTTTGTCCGGCTCTTCTTGAACGGTTTTAGGTTGGCTAGCCGGAAACGACGACACGCTCCCCTGAAAATAAAACAACACAAACCCGCCCACGATCAGCGCTACAAAGCCAATCAGCATCAAGTGCCAATGCTTAGAGATAAATGTTTTCATTCAGATCATTCCCCTCCAGTTGACCGTTCACGTGAAACACGCCAACTCTAACCAGTATACAAAAGTTAATCAAAATTTAAAATACCTCATTCGAGCTATATTCTGAGCTACATGGTATCAAAAACCAAAAGGGCCTATGGCCTAAATTTAGGATCATCAGGAACAAGCCCCATTTCCAACGCGTATCTCGTCAGTTGTACACGGTTCTGAACATGCAGCTTCTGCAAAATATTTTTCAAATGGTTTTTTACTGTGTACTCGGAAATACCGTACTTTTCGGCGATTTCCTTGTTCGTCCACCCTGCGGCCACCCCATATAAGATATCCTGTTCTCTTGAGGTAAGACGGACCTGTGGCTCCTTTTTCGCGGTTATGGTGACGTCTTTCAAGATTTGAAATGCCAGCTCCCGGCTCAGTGGCGCTTCCTCGTTCACAATAGAATGCAGGTATTCCAGCCATGTGGAGGGTGCTATATTTTTTAACAGGTAGCCTTGGGCACCCCGTTTCAAAGCTTCAAGCAGATGAATCATGTCATCCGACACAGTAATCATCACTATTTTGACATATGGAAACATGAGCTTAATCCGCTGTGTAGCCTCCAGACCGTCCATTCCAGGCATCGAAATATCCATCAGGATCAAATCTGGAAGCCATTGCTCGGTAAACTCAATTGCTTGTTCACCGTTGTCTACCACACCAATGACTTCAAAGCTTGGATCCATGGACAATATTTCACAGATCGCTTCGCGGGCATGAGCAGAATCGTCTACGACCAGTACTCGGGTATGCGTCATTTGCGTTCTCCTTCTTTGGATATTTCCACGATGGTATATGAAGAGTCCGTCAGAAGCTGCAATGTCCAGTTCATATCTTCCGCTCTTTCCTTCATGATATTTAAGCCGTATCGGTCTTTAAACTGAAAAGCATCGCTCGTAAAGCCTTTGCCATTATCCTTGACGGTGACTTTCCATTGATCGTAATTACCTTCTCCAATAATCCAGCCCTTGGAAGCCCTTGCGTGCTTTTCAATATTGACCACCGCCTCACGAATACAGGCCAGAAGCTCTACTTTCTCTTTTGGAGTCAGCGCATCATCGGGAATCGTCCACTGAATATCTACATACACAGGGATTTCATGAATCATTTGCTGCACCTTGTAGTCCAATGATTCGTTGGTTGCCAGCATCTCATCAGTGGTCGGATCAAATCGTAAATTAGCAATTGCCTGACGAACATAGCGGTTCACTTCGTGGACAGTCTTTCTGACTTTATAAATATCCTGACGATGCTGCTCCTGATCTTCGTTATGCTCCAGGCGATCCATTTTGACGGACAATAAAAAAAGCGATTGGGCAATCCCGTCATGCAGCTCCCTGGCAAGATCCTCTCTGGCTTCAAGGGCTGCCTTGGCCGCGCGTTCGTGTTGCAGCTCCATCTGAATACGTTCCAGCATATGAAAAAGCTTGGTTAACAGCGTCACACTGACCAAATACAAGAGAACCGGAGTCAGCCAGTTGCCCAGGTCCATAGATATATAGGGGAGCAAAAATTGGTGTCTCACATATTCCCAGGCCCCTACCGTTAGCGTAGGTACGAATAGAATCATCCATTTAATTTGTTTATACGTCATACCGTCCTCCTTGCAGCACCACTTGCACGAACAAACTAAGCAGATCAGTGATACCCACCATTCCGAGTGTCTTTATGCATCCCAAGCATAACTTTTTTGCTGTTTTAGAACAAGATCCATCCTACAGCAGATAGAAAAGAAAAAAAGCCGACATATTCATGCCGACTCCAATGTGTATGTTCATTTTACCGAAGCTTGGTCTTCTCTATTTCTTTACAGACCCGGATGATCCAGCTCATACAGGTTGCGGTATCGGGGTTGCTCCTGCCAGAGCTGCTCGTGACTGCCTCGCATGGATATGCCGCCCTGCTCCATAAAGATCACCTCGTCCATATGCTCCATTCCAGTCAGATGATGTGTAATCCAGATGAGCGTTTTGCCCTCCAGCACACGAAACATCGTCTGCATCAGTTCCTGCTCTGTTAGCGGATCGAGTCCTACGGTTGGTTCATCCAGCAGAACAATGGGGTGATTTTGAAGCAAAATCCGCGCCAGCGCAATTCGCTGTCTTTCTCCACCGGAAAAGCGCAGGCCCGTTTCCTGCATCCGGGTGTCATAGCCATCTGGTAAAGAATCAATTAGCGTTGCCAGTCCCACCTGCTGGGTTACTACACGAACCTCTTCCAGCGTAGCATCGGGCCGCGCCAACCGAATATTGTTCGCTACCGTTGTATCGAACAAATACGGTTGCTGGTTTAACACTGCAAATAGGCTGGAATACGCCCCGCCTGTATACACGGGCGCACCTGCGACAGTGACGCTCCCTTCATCCGGTTGCAATGCCCCCTGAATCAGATTCAGCAGGGTGGACTTGCCCGCACCGCTACGACCAAGCAGTGCAACCTTGCCTCCTTGCGGCACACGCAGGGAAATGTCGCGCACGCTCCATTCTTGCGTTGCTGTATAGCGGTAGCTCACGTTGTTCAGCAGTAGCTCGTTTGAGTTGCCAGATAGCTGGGCAGTCACATGTTCCGCCTCTATTTTGTCTACTGTGCCTCCTGCTGCTTGCTGCCCTGCTTTCACAGAAGCCGATGCCGAAAACGATGTAGATGTAGCATGTGTAGGTGTATTCTTCTCTGACCCTTTCAGGCGCCGAAGCGAATCCTGATATTCCGGCGCATGGACCACCGCTTCTCCAGCGCGGACGAAGGCATCCAGCAACGGAAAAGCAACAAGCGCAAAGGATGCCAACCATGTTGCCTCTATGCGGTTCTCCACTACCAGTCCTCCAGCCCATACGGTCATCATCACAATTCCGCCACCTACGACGCACTGTGCGATCCAATGAGAGCGCCATTCGCCCCGCCGAAGTGAATTTTCCACTACAGCAGCCTTGTTTTGCCGTTGGGCGAAGGAAGCCAGAAAATGTCCAGTCCGCCCGCTCAGTACCAAGTCACTCATACCAAACAAAGCATCGGTCAGCTCCTGATAGGCTGTATTCCGTTCCTGCTTGAACGTTCGCCGTTTGGCGAGCGAGGTCCACAGCGAGATGGCCGGGGCGATAAAAAGTAAAAATCCGCAATACAGTGCCATCATCAGGGCAAAGGTTCCGTCCATCCATCCGAGTGCTGAAATCCCCAGCGCATAGATGAGCAATGCCGATATCGCGGGCAGAACCAGCTTCAAATATATGTTTTGAAGCTGCTCAATATCCTCGGCCAGCAGACCCAACAGATCCCCTGTGCGAAACTTGCTGCGAATCATAAGTGCTTGCGGTTCTACCGCCCGATACAGCCGCACCCGCATACGGGACACGAGACGCAGAGCGGCATCATGCCCCACCAAGCGTTCCAGATACTGAATGACTGCTTTACTAAAGCCGAACGTCCGTACAAGCACAATCGGAACGTACACCATCAATATATTTTCCGGTTTTAAAGCCGAACGGGTAATCAGATGACCGGACGTAAAGAGCAATGCGCCTGCACATCCAATCGCCAGAGCGCCCAAAAGCGCCGCAGCCAGAAAGGCCCAAAAATATTGTCTCAGATAAAATATAAACCAGCCTTGGCCGCTATTGTCCGTGGCTCGCATATCGTCCGCCCCCTCCTTCCGTCATTCCCGTCAGCAAACGGTAATAGCCTCCCTTGCGGGCAACCAGTTGCTTATGTGATCCTGCTTCCTCCAGACGACCTTGATTCATCATCCAGACACAGTCCATATCCGGCATCCAATGGAGTCGATGCGTCGCAAGAAACACTCTTTTATGTTGAAAAACAGATAAAATCGTCTGTTTTAGCTCCCATTCCGTCTCAATATCCAAATGTGCAGTCGGCTCGTCCAGCAAAATCACCGGACGGTTGCTCAGCAAAGCACGCGCCAACGCTATTCGCTGTGCCTGTCCTCCACTCAGCGTCCGGCCCGCTTCACCAATCGGCTCATCCAATCCATTCGGAAGACCATCCATCAGTTCACGCAGTCCAACCGCGTCAATCGCCCATTCCACTTGCTCGTTGGATGCCTCCGGTTCATAAAACCGGATATTATCCGCCAAGGAAGCGCTGAACAGGTACGGATGCTGCGGAATATAGGCAATATGACGCTGCCATTCGGCTTTGTTATCACCAGCCAATGCCCACTCATTCACGTTCAGCTCGCCCGAGGTCGGTTCAGCGAAGCCGCCAAGCAAACTGAGCAGCGTTGTTTTGCCTGCACCGCTGGCTCCGACAATGCCGATCATATTCATATGCGGCTCAACACTCGCGGATATGTGGTCAAGTCGTGCGGAACCGTCCTCATTGAGAAGGCATATATCCTTCAACCTGATCGTATCCTGTCCCGTGATATTTAGGGCATTGCCGTCACCCATAGCATTGTCTGTGCGCCCACCCCCCGTAAGGATATCCACGGAATCTGTTGGCTGAGCCGCTTCATTCTCTGTACCGAGAATGGAGCGCATTGCACCCCAAGCCTCCTTGCCATCCAGCGAGGCATGATAGTCCGATCCCAACTGGCGTACAGGCATAAAATATTCCGGGGCCAGAATGAGTACCGCAAGTGCCGCTTCCAGTCCCACCGATCCGCTAATCAGGCGCAAGCCCAAGCCTACCGCCACAAAAGCGACCGATAGCATACTAAAAAAATCGAGCGCAAAAGAGGACAGAAACGCGACCCGCAGTGTACGCATCGTAGCCGTGCGGTACTGGTCGCTGACCTTCCCGACCGTTGCTCCATGCTCCCGACTACGGCCCAAAAACCGCAGCGTCTGTAGGCCGCGCAACGAATCCGTGAAATGATGCGACAACAGACGATAGGAGCGCCACTGTTTATCTGCCTGCTTCCGCGCCGCCAAGCCCAGCAGGATAAAGAAGCCAACCAGGATCGGCATCGTAGCCGTCAAAATCACACCTGAAATCACGTCCAATGTGAAAACAGACACAAGCACAAGTATTGTCACACACATCATGTCAATCATACGCGGAATGGACAACTCCAAATACGTGCGAAAACGATCCACTCCGTCCAGCGCCAACGTCACCAGCTTGCCACTGCCTTCCTTGGCAGCAAAAACAGGTCCTCGCTCGAACAAACGAGCAAGCAGACGCTCCCGCAGGGAAGCGCCTGATGCTTCGGCAAAGCGGCCTGCTGTCCGACGTTGCAGCCAGATCATCGTATGCCTCGCCGCAAAAGCCGCGAAAAACAACGCCAGTGACGGCCATGCCATCACCAGCGGATGTTTATCAAATAAAATCGTAACCGCCTTTGCCAAAAAGATCGCTTGCGCAATCACAGCGGCCCCCTGGGCCAGGGAAAGGGCGGCCAGCAGCAGCATTACCGGCCGAATGCCCTTTAATCCAAACCATGCTTTATCCATTAGTATTCCAAATGATCCTTTTCACTGAGACGCTTATGAAAAACAAAATAGCTCCACGCCTGATAAGCCAGCACAAAGGGTAAAAGCGTTGCTGCAACAATCGTCATGGCTTTCAGGGTGTAATGACTGGAGCTTGCATTATAAATCGTCAAATCAAATGCACTGTTGATCGAGCTCACCATAAACCTCGGGAACAAGCCGACGAACAACGAAACGAATGTCAGCAAAATGATAGCTCCCGTCATCCCAAAGGCCCAGCCTTCGCGGCGTTGTTTCAGGAAATACCATCCCAGCACATAGGCGACGATCCCCACTGCAACTGCGGCGTACATATAAGGGCCACGACGTGCGAATACATCTGTTGCAAAATAAGTCCATACCACCATACCCGCGAGCAAAACACCTAATATCGGAAGGAATTTTGACGCAATCACACGAGCACGATCTCGTACTTCTCCAATTGTACGCAGGGAAATAAACGTCAGCCCATGCATCAGGCACATCCCAACTACAGTCAGTCCAATCCATACCGTATATCCGTTAAACACATCCGAGAATCCGGCTTTTAAGTCCATGTTTTGCTGAATAGGTACACCCTTTATCAAAGCCGCAAAAGCCATACCGAACAGCATCGGCGGCAGAAAGCTGCCAATCAGAATGCAGGCATCCCATGTTCCGGTCCACCATTTTCCTTCTGCCTTGCCCCGGAATTCAAAGGAAACTCCGCGTAAAATCAATCCAAGCAGAATAAGTACAAATACCAGATAATATCCGCTGAACATGGTCGCATACCAGTGCGGGAAAGCCGCGAACATCGCACCTGCTGCTGTGATCAACCATACTTCGTTAGCATCCCAGAATGGACCAATTGTATTAATCATCAAGCGTTTTTGTTGATCGTTACGCGGCACCAGACCTGTAGCCATACCCACGCCAAAATCAAAGCCCTCCAGGAAGAAGAAGCCAGTAAACAGCACAGCAATTAATAAGAACCACAAATCATTTAACGACATTGGTGTCACCCCCTTGAGCAAATGGATCATGGATTACCGTTTCCTGATGTGGTTCGATATCCGGACCTTTGCGAGCCGTACGGACAAACAGGAACGCCAGCACACCCGTTAAAATTAAATACAATGCGGTAAACGAAATCAGCGAGAACAGCACTTCCCCTGCCACAACGGTAGGCGAAACGGAATCTTTGGTTTGAAGTAAACCAAAGACCGTCCAAGGCTGACGCCCCACTTCTGTCATGATCCAACCCGCAGTATTCCCAATGAATGGAAGTGATATGCCGAGCATCATCAAACGGAAGAACCAGCGATGCGAGCCCTCCAATTTTTTACGGAATGTCAGATAAGCTCCGTACAAAGCAAGTGCAATCATGGCACATCCGGCCGCAATCATAATGCGGAAGCTCCAAAATGTAGTACGTACCGGCGGAATATAATTACCAGGGCCGTAAGCTTTTTCATATTGTGCCTGAAGCTCATTCATCCCCAAAACCCCGCCGGACAGCTTGTTATAGGACAGCAAACTCAAGAGATAAGGAAGCTTAATTTCAAAGCTGTTTTCCTTCTTTTCAGGGTCAATACCTGCGATAACCGTCCAAGGGGCCGGATCACTACTGTTCTCCCATAACCCTTCACTGGCAGCCATTTTCATTGGCTGTGTTTCCACCAAATATTGAGCCTGTCCGTGACCAAACATCGGGATTAACATCGAACTAATCAATGCGACAATAATACTTACTTTGAAAGAAGGCTTGAAAAAGTCCAGATTCTTTTTGTGCATCAGCTTCCATGCGCTAATACCTGCCACGAGAAAAGCGCCTGTCGCAATAGCTGCAAACAATGTGTGAGGAAACTCCCACAACAGCTGTTCGTTCGTCAACAGAGCGAAAAAATCTTTCATTTCTGCGCGACCATTATGAATCTCGTATCCTACTGGACGCTGCATGAATGAGTTGGCTGCCAAAATCCACAGGGCGGACAGCATCGTACCAATGGATACCAGCCACATACAGGTTAAATGGACTGCTTTGGACAGCCGTTCCCAGCCGAATACCCACAATCCGATAAAGGTTGATTCCAGGAAAAAGGCAAGCAGTGCCTCAATCGCCAGCGGCGTACCGAACACATCTCCAACAAAACGGGAAAAGTCAGACCAGTTCATCCCGAACTGGAACTCCTGCAAAATCCCGGTGACCACGCCTACTGCAAAGTTAATCAGCAAAAAAGTTCCCCAGAATTGAGCCATTTTTTTGTACAAATCATTTTTTTTGATTACATACATGGTCTCCATAATCGCCACCAGCAACGACAATCCAATGGAGATCGGCACATAAACAAAGTGAAGAATTGTTGTGGTTGCAAACTGCAACCGTGCCAATTCTAATACGTCCATGATGTTATTCCTCCCCCTGCGCTTCTCTTAAGAATGAATATTAATAATTAGGTTCTGAAGCCTTCCTTCATCCTTGTGATAGTATTCACATTATTACATATGGAACGATCACTTTTTATGAATAGCCCCCTCAGGCATCTTCATTACGGAATCTCATGACCCGGCTTCAGAATATCATCATTATATAGAATAGATTTGAAAGAAATAGAATCGAAAGTGTGAACATCATGTCAAAGCTGTGTCGTAATGATGGCGAATTTATGAAAACAGCTCAAATCTTCTAGTTAGTGTGACATTTTCGATTGATCTATCCAAATTTTTTCCATGAAAAAAGCCTCTCTTCGTTCGGAGACCTTTGCTCCGACATCCACAAGAGAGACTTCATCAATTTAACCCACGGGAATCCATCAACTGCCATCCGTCCCTCTGTTCTTCTGAACCCGATTACGATAGGAGGAAGGCGACATCCCCGCATATTTTTTGAATTTGCCGTGAAAATAATCGGCATTGGCATATCCGACACGTCCTGCCACCTGATGCACCCTAATCCCCTGTGCAAGCAATTCCCTTGCCCGCTCGATCCTCACCTTGTCCAGATAGGCGTTAAAAGCTTCGCCTGTATGACTTTTGAACAATTTGCCCAAATAGCCGCTGTTGTAATTAAACATATCCGCCAACATCTCCAAGCGCAGGTTCTCATCATAATGGCTATGAATGAAATCAATCAATTGTTTCATGATCGTTTCCTTACCACCTGGATCGGTCTGACCAATCCATTGCAGAACATGCTCCTTCGACCGATCCACCAGCTCTCCCAAGGTTGAATAGGCATAAACATCCGTAATCAAGCGGGAATGCTCTTCCAGCACCATACGGCTCTGTTCCTGTCCAGCCGCATACTTGTTCAGCGCTAAGGTAAATGTCTGTGCAAACGCCGCCTTGATTTCAGCCTCTGTACGATAGATCTGTGGAAATTGGACCTCCATTTCCTTCAATACACGTATTGCAGCTTCACGATTGGACATATCCAGCGCGTAGTACAGCTTCTCTGCATAACGCATGGGGTCTGAGGCTTTGTCAGTCGTTTCGCACATTCCCTCGTCCGAAGTTTCCAAAACGTGCAGGTCACTGGTAAGCATCACCCTTTCCGCCCGGAAAAGAAAAGTACGCTCCAGTAGACGCAGCGCCTGTTCAAAAGAGCTCGGAATATCATGAAGTCTTCCCACCGGATCGCCAGCAGCTACGTATATTTTCGTTGCCCACGGCTTTAGCGCCTGTCGCCAGGAAGCCAGCAACTGAACAGCATTTTCTTCTGTGTCCACCGTGGCGGGAAGTAGCAAGCCTGTATATATTCCTGCCTCAAATACAATTCCCCTACCCTGCTCCCGGCACATTTCCGTTAGGCACAGCTTTGCTGCCGACTGCCGGGCTTGCCGATCCCAGTCGGGTATCCGAAGATCCAACAGTACGACCTGATAGCTTCCCCAATCCAGAGGGGGTGGCGCTGGAAGCTGGCCAGGATGTTCAGCTTGCTCCGTTCCTCCGTTGAGAGGGTCGCTGTGTTCCAATGCACCACGATTAGCCCGATCTTCCTGAACCGGAAACAGCAGGATTTCGATCCAATCGCGTTCATGGACAGGTGGGCTTCCCCACTTGCCGTCTTCTTTTTCGCTCTCAATGCTTCGCCGTACCCGTTTCAGCTCTGTCGTCATTTCTTCTTCGTCCACAGGCTTCAATAAATAACCATCTACCCCAAAGCCCATCGCCTGCCGCGCATAATCAAAGTCCGCATATCCGCTTAAAATAAGAAAATGAAACGGCTCACCGTTCATTTCGCGTATGCTCCGTATGACCTCCAGCCCGCTCATCCCCGGCATCCGTATATCGACAATGACCAGTTCCGGCCGATGCTCCTTAAATTTATCCAATGCCTCGCGCCCGTTCTCTGCTGTATCTACAATATAGAAGCCGCAGTCTCTCCAATCAATGATGGAGGTCAATCCTTCACGAATCGCAGGCTCATCATCCACAATCATCGCTTTATACATTCGACTCCTCCTCGCTGGGTATTGAAAAGGTTACGGTTGTTCCGGCCTGCGGTACGCTCTCCATATGCAGACCATAGTGTTCACCATACATCAGCGTCAGACGCTGGTGAACATTGCGCAGACCAATACTGCTCCCTTCCGGCTCTTCCGTACCTGTGATACGGTCAAGCAGACGGGACAGCTGTTCTGCCTCCATGCCAACTCCATCGTCGGCTACTTTTATTCGCAACTCTCGTAGCTTCATCGAAATATCGACTTTCACGGTAACCGGTTCTTCCTTGTTTTCCAGGCCATGAATAACTGCGTTCTCCACCAGCGGCTGTATAATTAATGGAGGAATGGACATTTCCTCAGCGCTTTCTTCCAGATTCACTTCATAGATCAAACGATTTCCAAACCGGAACTGCTGAATTTGTAAATAGGATCGCACCATATCCAGTTCCTGACGCACTGTCGTTTTACCGCTTCCAATCTCCAGATTCCGCCGCATCAATCGGCCAAGCAAACGCACCGTTGTGGCAATCTCCGCCTCCCCGTTGAGATGCGCCTTCATTCGAATAGACTCCAGCGCATTAAACAGGAAGTGCGGGTTAATCTGACTGGCCATCATTTTCAGCTTGATATCCTTTTGTGCCATTTCGAGCCTGTTGTTTTTCTCACTCGCTTCATACACCTGCCCCATCAACTGGCGGATGCTGGCAACCATATAGTTGAAGCGGCGGGACAAGTCCCCGATTTCGTCCATCCCCTCCACGCTCGATACGACATGGAAATCCCCCGCAGCCACCTTACCTAGCTCATGGCTCAATCGCTGTAGCCGTTTGGTGAGCAGCCAGGAAATCATCGTAATAAGAACCAATGCCATCACCAGCACCGCAAGAACACATAATGCGCCGATCAAGCTGATCCGGTTCGCTCCCTGTACAATGTGTTCCGTCGAAAACACCGAAATAATCGTCAATCCGCTCACACTGGAGGCTGGCAACAGCTCATCCACAATAATGTTCGAGGATTTCCCGTTTATTTTTGCTTCATATATCCCCTTCCCCCTACCCTGTACATCAAAGCCCAGATGCAGATCCACCAATGTTTGACCCACGGACTGTGTATGGGTAGCCGCGACCACAATTCCGTTACGATCCACAATCAACGTTTCAAACGGTTCCTTGCTGAGCATATGGTTCAGCTCCGTCTGACTCAGTGCAATCATCAAAACTCCCTTGGTATTGTATTCGGGAAAGGGAATTTGCCTCACCAAACTCAGTCGATTTACCGGGTTGTCCTCTTTATCTTGAATATAAAACCAGTTAATCGCCGTCCCCTTCAAGGCCGTCTCAAACCACTTCTGCTGCTCAATGCCAGAATCTACAGGGATAAATTCCAGATTATTAACAAGCGTCGGATTATACGCATAAAACCGGATGGTCGCAATCTCTCTATACTGCTGTACATACTCATTAAAGTCCTTGTATTGATGATACGCATTCATCAGCTCTACCATGCCCGAATAACGGCGATTCGCCATCTCCCTCAGCCTTTTATCGAACATCAGCCCATTTGAAATATCCGTGGGTACTCGCAGTAAATTTGCAGTCTGGCTCTTGATCTTTTCCACATTATTTACCGTTTGGGCAATCGCACTGTCCAAAGCCTGCTCCCGCAAATAAAACGTGGCACAGCCGCCCACCACCAGTACCGGGATCATGACAATCAGCACGTAGGAGAACAGCAGCTTATTTCGCATACGCATATTATTCATCAGATATCGAACTCCACGATACATGCCATCCCCCCAGTTAGATAAGCGCTTACATTAATATGTATTACTTACTCACCGCATCACGATATACATGATTTCAGTTTAAAGCTTCGCAACATCTATATCTATATTTTTGCAAAATAAAAATGTGGCGAACGGAGTCACCACACTTTACGGATCATGAACTATTCACGCACAAAGGGCTCGATATGCACACCCTGCGGCAGCTTTTGAGGATCGTCCGGGTCAATATGGTCATAGAACATAATGCCATCCAAATGGTCCATCTCGTGCTGTACCACAATCGCCGCATAGCCTTTGAAAGTCAGCAGTTCCTGCGTTCCATCTGGCAAATGGGCCTTAATGCGAATTTTTTCATAACGCGGGACATATCCAGATATGTAACGATCCACTGACAAGCAGCCTTCGCCCTGTTCCAAATAAATCATGGACGTCGAGTGGCTGACCAGCTTCGGATTAAACAGCGCATACTCCACCGTTTTGTCTCCATCCTGATAATAGACAGCACACATCCTTTTGTTCAGACCGACCTGGTTGGCTGATAATCCCACACCCGGACGCAGTTCATAACGGGTTGCCATCTCTTCATTTTGACTGTTTTTCAAATAATCCATCATCCACCGCATCTGTTGAAGATCCTCTTCACGCAGCGGCAGGCATACCGGATCAACCTTCGTACGCAAAATCGGTTCCCCTTCACGTACGATATCCTTCGTGAGAAGCATGTCCATCGGTAGATTGCTCATTCGTCAGCCTCGATTCATTTTAATAAATATACTTTCGTGTGATCCTGCGAAATATGGGTAAAATTCTCGGTTTTACTTCAAGTTTTATCCCATAAATTATATCTATTCATGAAATGAATTGTCAAAATAAAGCGGTATTTGGAGTAAGGCCAAAATTCATCCCGTTAAACATTCATAAGCTTAATTGTTCACCAGGTTAACCAGTTAATCTATATCACATATTTATGATGAAAGAAGGTTATTCTATTGAATTTTAGCAAAAAGAAAGCAAGTCAATTGTTAGTTGCTTTTATGGCACGGCAGGATTTGCTACTCTATTAAGCATTATAGATACCTATACAGGATCCGTTGAAGACGCTGTGTTGGAAGGCTGTAAGGCACTAGGTATGTCGGATACGGTGGCTTGGTGGGTGACAAAAACCTTAATGGCGTTTGTTTTGTAATTTGAGGAAAATACCTTTTAAAAAAAATACTGCGAATACAACTAAAAAAACAATGATTATAGCGGTTAATAACATTCCTATTCCGGTCCAAAAACCGTAGTGAAAAACATTTTTTACATTAATATACATTATTTATTATAAAAACGAAAACCGAGTTGCATCAGTAATAGAAGAATATATCTTTTCTATATCTATTTTCCTCATTCTACAAAAAGAACCCAGCAAAAAAACTCCTACACTAAAAAGGTTCGGAGTTTTTTTGCCGTTTTACAGTTTCGAAGTTACCTCTCCGCAGCTTTTCCCTACATTAAGACGGCTGTTCCAGTGCATCCGGTGTATCGCTGAACAGCTTCGCCTTGGGATTAGGCTGTGTCCAGGTGTTATAATACTGCGAGTTTTTGCCGTACGAATTATCAATGACGACATGCGGCATATCGAGCAGGCAGGCCAGAATATGACCGTGCAGCCGCGAGGTGCGCACCTCGCGGTAAGAGCTGAACAGCGTAACCGCCTTGTTCATAAGGTGGTCGGTATACTTGTACCAAAAGGTACGCGTAGGCAAGGGACCGCCGATTTTTTTATCCAGACGGTAAAACTTCTGGAAGTAGACGATCCCTTTCACTTCCAGCGGAGTGAACAGAGTGTCCCAGTCCAGACGGTGGGCGGCATCTGCCTCGTCGTCGAATTGCTTTTGCCCCCCTACGGTTTCAATATCCGTACGCAGGAAGTACAGTACGTCCTTGACCGTTTCTGTCGTCGGCTTCAACGGCCAGAGCTGGTGCGCCATATCCGGGCATAGCGTGATGCTGCACTGATTCAGTTTGTCCTTGGCCCACGTATAAGAGCGTGTGTCCCGCACAAACATATGTAAATCCGGGTGACCATTGAATAACGCAGCGACCTCATCGGCCTTCTGTTCAGACTGGAAGTGGATCGTCTGTGGCATGATTACAATGCGGTGACTCGGAAAATCCCGCACGATACGTTCCCGCAAATTTTGGTGATTTGGATATAAATCGCCGAAATTGCCGCCTCCATGACACACGATAATCCAGTCGGCCGGAATTTGGAGCTGATCGGGAATATCCATAGCACTGTAACGGGCACGAACACGAATACCGTTATCCTTGAAGAACGCCTCGGTGCCTTTCATGATGAGTACGTCCCCACCGTTGTTATACACGGGGTAGTCAACATAAATGATGTTCGAGCCTTGGGGGACTACGTCGAGAATGACGCTCAGCTTATTTTTCAGTTTAGCCATGGGATGCGAATTCGGCATCTTTCAGTTCTCCCTTCCTGCGCTTCTTTTGTATGGTCTGAATAACAAATGTGATATCACTCTTATCAAAAATAATCCGTGATAACGGAACATCGAAAAACATCGGGAATGAAAACAGCGAGAATGCCAACCGTACACAAGCGCCTACGAGCAGAGCAATGGCAATGCCGTCCAGACCGAAGATCGGGGTACAAATAAAAAACAGCCCGACAGTAATCGCATATGCCACAATTTGCCGAAACAGCACCAGCCCTGGCCGCCCCAATGCGTTGAAGGCCGAAGCCAGAATCCAGGAGCCGCCTCCAATGATGCACTCCAGTGACAGCAGGTAGAAGGTTAACGATGCTTCCAGAAAAGCGGGGCCATACAGCAAGCCCAGCAAGTATCGTCCAATGAACAATGCCGGCACGATGACGATCAGCATAGCAGCCATGGAGATGCGAAAAGCACGACCGACGGTTTCGACAATTTTGCTGTGCTCCATTCCGGTCACCTTCGGAAAGGTTACATTCGTGACGGCATTTTGCACCACATTGAAGACACGCGACAGAGCATAGACGACAGAGTACAGACCAAACGCCTTGGGGGACAGCAGCGCCACGATGACGATTTTGTCTGTTTGTGTGGACAATGTCCCCATCAGCTCCATCCCGTAGACTCTCGCTCCATAGCTATAATAAGGGCGGAGTACCTGGCGGCTGGTGAACGGGCGGAAAGCACGCAAATTCATATGCTTGCGCAAACGGAGGAACGCCCAGACCAGCGCAAGGAAGCTCGCGGCAAAATTAACGGCCCCCGCCAGTTGCACATTGAGCAGCCCCATCAGCCACAGCGTCACCAGACCGATGAAGTTCAGCAGCGGATAATAAAACAGCAGCCCATTATATACGCTAAACCGATCCAGCCCTTGCGATAATGCTGTTGTCAGCGCCGTAAGCACCGCCAGCGGTACCGTAGCCGCACAATAAAGCTGCGACAGATGGACAATATCCGCACCATAGCCATTCAGCCACAGCGGCATACATATCCAGGCCACCGCACCCGCCAGCAAGCTGGCAGGCAACTGAATCCACAGCGACAACGCCAACAATTCTTCCGTCGTACCTGTTTTCTTCTTGAGGTTATAAATCAGCGACGTTGGCAAGCCAAAGCTCAGTACGCTGCCGATCAGCGTAGGCCAGAACAGAACTGCCGCCAGTTCTCCTTTCCCCTCTACTCCGAGCATGCGTGCGGTCAGGATGGAGGTCAGGGTCGTCACGATCAGCACGAAAAAATTGTTGAAGCTCGTGCGCATGATCGTTTTGGCGAGACTGTCCCCCGTGAATACTTTCCTTGCTGCTGTCCATGTGCTCATGTTACGTCCAACTCCTGTTCCTTATTAAGCCTCTCGTCTCTATGTTCACATCGCGTCTCCTGCCGCACCCCCGTCAGCCCGCCGTTTTTTTGGAATTGCGCTCAGGTAGTTGGCCTCCGCCCATAGGCTCCTTCTGACTTGAAAAAATCGCCTTCAGCGCTCTTCTATAGCCTTGAATGGCAGTATGATTTTTCTTGGGCTTCTCTCTCAAAATCTGATACAGCGTCGTCCAATATAGCGCAGCATAGCCAATCGGCCCGGATCGCTCATCCCGCAGCAGATGAATATGATTCATCACCCGCATATAAGTAACCTGCTCCATATTGTCGCGCGAGGACGGCGATTCGTGGTGAAGCAGCGTAAGCGCCGGGTTAATGTACAGCGAGCCGCTTTTCATGGCAATTCGTGAAAGTAACAGGTCTTCCCCCACACTATAGCTTTGCAACCAAGGTACCGGCTCCAAACTGCGAATCGCCTCACGACGAAATGACATATTACAGCCGTGAAAAAACTCGGTTCGAAACGTCTTTTTCGCCTTGTGCCAGTTGTACATCGAGCCAGACTGACCGCTAAGAGACAACTTCCCTTTGGACAAGGACTGTTGGAATGATAACAGGCAACGAATGGTTCCCATGAAGCTGTTACTCATTCCCTGCGCAATCCCGCCGACACCAGCGGCCTGCGGATAAGCCTCATAGGTGCGTAGCAACTCGTTCAAATAGTTATTCGGCAGTTCAACATCATCGTCAAGAAATAAAATGATATCCCCCTGTGCCAGCTCCACCGTTTTTACACGTGAAAGCCATAAGCCCGGCTGCTCCTTGCGATGGTATCGGTAGGTAATCCCCGCTCTGCCCAATTGACGCTTATAGCGTTCCAGCACATGCTTGGGCAGTTCTCCATCATCAATAATCCACAGCTCGGTTTTACATGCCTCCGGTGCCCCACCCATAGCTATTGAATTGATGCATCGGGTCAGATCGTCAACCCGATTTCGGGTACACAGGGCAATGGACAAGCTTAACATCATACTCCCCCTTTATCCTGAAAATGTGTGTGGAATCAGATTACTGAACCGCCTGGCCTAAATAATCGTTATATTTTTGCTTGCGCGGATTCAGAATGAACAGCACCCCCTGCTTGTATCCTTCTGCGGCATTAAAGTTACGGCGTAGTATTTCCTTGAACATCAGATAGGACAAGGTCCATAAAAGCGCCCCGTACTGAATGGCTCCCGCCTTTTTCAGAGCAAGGAAATAATAGTGATTGATCGCTGTAGCCTTGGCTACTTTGCCCGCCTTATCGCGCGAGCTTGGAGATTCGTGATGAATGATCGTTAAGTCGGGATTGATAACCAGCTTGCCGTAACGGCTCGCCAACTGACACATATACAAATCGTCAGCCACGGCATAGCTGGTCATCCACGGATACGGCTTCATATCCCGAAGCGCATCCCGACGGAATGACATGTTGCAGCCATGAAAAAATTCCGTGTCAAAAACCTCCGTCGCTTCTCCCCAGCGCAGCAATGAACCTGCCAGACTACTGGGCGAAAGCTTGCCGAGAGACGGAGACATCTGAAATGTCAAAATGCCCAGCAGCTTCCCTGCCCGGCTCGAATGTAGTCCCTTTGCAATCCCTCCAACCCCCACAATCTTTTCGTCCTGATTATAGGTATCCAGCAAGCGCCGGATGTAGAGTTTATCGTCCAATTCGGCATCATCGTCAAAATACAGCACGATATCATACCGTACGAGAGACAACGCTTCATAGCGGGACAACCAAACGCCGGGACGACTTTTTTTATGATACTTCAAAACGCCTTGAGGCAAGCCGGATACCAGGTCACGGTACAGCTCGACCTGTTGGTCGGAAATATCGCCGTCATCCACAATCAGCAGTTCGACAGCCGTATGCTCCAGTTGCTGCTGTCCTGCAATAGATTGTATACAGCGTGTCAGATCCTTGATCCGATTGCGGGTACAAATGATAATGGAGACATCGGACATGCCATTACCTCCTGTGTGTATCCAGAATGCTTTGGAAGAGATATTCAAAGTTTTTCCAATTGCTGGATGATATATGTTTATTGTATCTTTGACAGCGTTTGAGTGTATATACCTCTTTTGTATACTTTTTCAGTCTCCAAAAGGGTAGACAATCCTCGAAAAAGGGCAAAAAAATAGGATCGGCTTTTAGCGCCAATCCTAATCTACCCTTGAAAGTCCAGAAACAACGTCGCATTTACATACCTGCGTGCCATGGACAAAAAATAACTATTTTGCACCGATACCGCAGCTACCAGCAATGTATTCCGAACGGCTTGACACTGGTTAGGGGTCAAATGCTGCAAACGGCTGGTGTATTGATCTGCCGCCTGAATCAGCAATTCCTCTGTCGCACCCTCCTGACGCTGCTGCACTGTAGCAGAATTCCAGTTTTCTTTGGCAAGCCCGCCCCCTGCCACATCCAGCAGTTGATCTCCATTCGCATCCAGCTCCTCAAACAAGGTTGAATAAGCAGCGTACAAATCGACCGGCTGGATTAGATCATCCGTATCATCCTCCGGCTGCTGGAACAGGATATGAAATAACTGACGGATGGATTCAAAATCAAGGCACGATTTCAAATCCTCCACAATGAGCAGCAGTGCGGCCTGGTTGACTGAATATTTTTTACCGATCTTCGGCGATCCGAGAAATTCCTTGAAGTCGCGTTTGACCCAATTTTGCATAGAGGCCAATGAAACATGGCTATATTCGACCAGTTGACCAAGAGAAACAATCTCCTGTAGCGAAAAAGCTGCGCTGTGCTTGCCCTTGATAATTTTATCCAGCACAGGCGTTACCTCAGTGTACAAAAATGTCGGCATCGTGCTGCCGGGACGGTCCGGATGGATATGGGTGCGTCTCCAGGCATCCTGAAGAACGGCCAACGGCTGCAATTCGCGGCGACCTTCCATCGCCAGCAGCAAATGGGCCATATCACGGCGTGTGAGGGTAAAAGACTCCATCTGCTTTCCTCCCTTTAAACCATTTCAAGTTCATTTGAACTCATCATACGCCCATAAACTAGGCTTGTAAAGTGAAGCAATGATCCGTGCGGGTTCTGTTTTGCCTTATTTTCCGTGCAAATTGGAGACAGGTGACCTGCTATGATTGGATATGAACCTTGTATATTTGCTTTTAAGTTCTTAAAATAAGTTCAAGTGAACTTAAAATGGAGTTCATTAAAAATTGAACGAAAAAGGGATGAGTGAAAATTATATGGGTATAGGTGTCAGTCTATTTTTGTTCGCGGTGTTGATTATATTTAGTGCTTTCTTCGTGGCTACCGAGTTTGCGATTATTAAAATCCGTTCCAGCCGGGTCGATCAGCTGGTCGTGGAAAATCGGAAAAACGCACTGGCGCTACAAAAGGTCGTCAATAATCTGGACGGCTACTTGTCTGCCTGTCAGCTTGGTATTACGATCACAGCGTTGGGACTCGGCTGGCTCGGTGAACCGACCGTGGTCAAATTGCTGGAGCCTCTTTTTCAACAGCTCAACATTAATGGGGAATTTTCACATATCCTGGCCTTTATTATTTCATTTGTCATTGTAACTTACCTGCATGTAGTTATCGGTGAGCTGGCTCCCAAAACGCTGGCGATCCGCAAAGCAGAAGCCGTAAGCTTATTGACCTCCCCGGTCATCGTATGGTTTAACCGGATTATGTATCCGTTTATCTGGCTCCTGAACGGTTCGGCCAACCGTCTGGTTCGTCTGTTTGGTCTTCAACCGGCAAGCGAGCATGAGGAAGCCCACTCTCAGGAGGAAATTCAGATCATTTTGTCCGAAAGCGTGGAAAGTGGTAAGATCAATAACACCGAATATGGCTACGTGAATCGTATCTTTGCTTTTGACGAGACCGTTGCCAAAGAAATTATGGTGCCACGTACAGATATGGTATGCTTGTTTACGAATCGCTCGCTGAAAGAAAACATGCTAACCATTCACGAAGAGCAGTATACCCGTTTTCCGGTAGCGACAGAGAGTAAGGATCAGATCATCGGTATGATTAATACCAAGCAATTGTTCCTTGAGTATGACCGCAACCCTGAGCTTGATTTCCATAGTCTGATTCAACCGATCCTGACCGTTCCGGAAGTGATACCCGTCAACACGCTGCTCAAACGCATGCAAAAGGAGCAGGTTCATATCGCCCTTCTCGTCGATGAATACGGCGGAACCTCCGGTCTGATTACCATCGAGGACATTTTGGAGGAAATTGTTGGCGAAATCCGTGACGAATTTGATAAGGATGAACGGAAGGAAATCGAGAAATTAACGGAGAACAGTTATTTGATGGATGGCAAGGTGATGCTTTCCGATCTGAGTGATCTGACTGGCTTGACGTTGGACGATGAGGACGTGGATACTGTCGGAGGGTGGGTGTATAGTCGGGTTCCAGAACCGAGACAGGGCAAGGAATTCATAGAAGGTGATGTGAAATTTATCATTCGTGAAATGGGTAAAAATCGTATTCGACGGGTGGAGATTATTCTACACAATGAATCTCCTGTATCTGAGTTGGAAGCGGAATCGGACACTTTTTCCCGGGAGTGAACCGCTGTGACCTGAGTGGCCTGCACTGTGCACTTGACACTTGCGTTCACTCCTACTGAAATGACATACTTCCAGGGCAAACGGCTTAGGCCGTTTGCCCTGCACGCGTGTAAGGAGGAACTAGTAAAGTGGATATTTTATCATCTATTATTATGGGTATTATTGAAGGGCTGACAGAGTTTTTGCCGGTCTCTTCGACGGGTCATATGATCCTGACGGCTGATCTTCTGGGGTTAAACACGGAGAATGATACGGTCAAAACGTTCGAGGTTATTGTGCAGTTGGGTGCTGTGCTGGCGGTTGTTGTATTGTACTGGCGCAGGTTCCTGAGCTTATTTGATTTCAGACGCAGAATCTCTAGCCAGCCGCGTCTGAACCTGCTACACATTATTTTGGCCATGATCCCTGCGGGTGTGATTGGCGTGCTGTTCCGTGATGTTATCAAGCAATACCTGTTTGGCCCTCAAACTGTTCTGTACAGTCTGGTCATCGGAGGCTTGCTCATGATCGCGGCTGAAAAATTCCATCCACCCATTAAATCGCATACGGTGGATGACATTACGTATAAACAGGCTTTTACGATTGGCTTGTTCCAGGTCCTGGCTTTATGGCCCGGCTTCTCCCGTTCAGGCTCAACCATGTCCGGGGGCCTATTCGCCCGTGTAAGCCATACAGCAGCCGCTGAATTTACATTCTTGGTTTCTGTTCCAGTCATGCTGGGCGCATCGGGCATTGATATGATCAAAAGCATGGACCATCTGTCCATGAGCGATTTTCCGGTGTTCGCGGCAGGCTTTATCACTGCCTTTATCGTCGGAATGCTGGCGATCAAAACGTTCCTAGGTCTGCTCAAACGCTTGAGCCTGACTTCATTCGCCATCTACCGCTTCGTACTGGCGGCTGTGTTCTTCTTCATTATTTTGTAAGCTGTTGTTTGTTGCCGCAAAGCCTTCATGCTTTTCAGCAATAACAGCTCGTTTCGTATGACAAAAAAGGGTTATCCCATGGCTGACAAATCAAGCCATGGGATAACCCTTTTTCTATTTCAGCATTTTGCATCATTCATTATTGCTTTGATTCCAACGTGGTCAGGTATTCGGAAATTTGTGCTGGCGTCTTGGCATATTTGCTGTGCAAATGAGCAATTTTTTCGCCGTTACGGAAAACAAGCAGGCTCGGGATTCCACGCACCTGATTTTCCTCGGCAATCGGCTGGAATTTCTCAGCATCAAGTGCAAAGAAGCGCTTATCTGCATTTTCCTCGATAATGCCACCCATAAATTTATCCAGTGTCTTGCAATCCGGACACCAGGTTGTATCAAATTTTACGACCGTCAAGCCGTCACCGTTAATCAAATCCTGATACTGCTGCTGTGATTCGATGCGTTCCATTTGTTGGTTCCTCCTAAAGTATATTTATGAACGTCTCCATATTCAAATATGGATTATAAACCTGAGCTTATTCTTATATTGTAATGATTCTTTCATATATTGCAACTATGGCAAGTACACGTTCAAAAGTATGAACCAATTTATCGGTTGGCAAATCGCATTTCCGACCGTGTGACAAAGATTCCCTCTGTCCTGCCTGTACTTGTATCAGCGGTATTGCGCATCATAGCGGTTAGCCCGGCTAATCTGCTGTAGCGCCTCCCGCTCCTGTTGGGTTAATGGCGGGAGACTTGCTGCTGCGATATTATGCTCCAATTGTCCCAATGAGCTTGCACCCGGGATGACAGCCGCGACAGCCGAATGAGACAGGCTATAACGGATCGCCGTCTGCCCCATGCTGCGCTCTGCCCCCGTGAACGTCTTTAATTGCTTGCGTACGTCCAGCAGCTCCGCCTCTTCGTAGTCCAGATATCCCTTGGCTGCCTTACCCTCTCCTTCGGCGGTCAATACGCCGCTGGCGACAGGCCCGCGTGCAATGACACTGATTCCTCGCTCCTGAAGCAAGGATAGTACCTCTTCCTCTGCCCGACGGTCCAGCAAGCTATATTGATTCATGACGCTGACGATATTGGAACGCTCGACATATTCACGGATGACGTGAGGACGAATCGAGGAAATGCCATAATAACGGATGACCCCCTCCCTTTTGAGCTGTTCAAAAGCCTCAATCGTTTCGTCGATGGGATCATCAATCGTCCCTCCGTGAAGCTGATACAGGTCGATATAGTCCGTCCCCAGGCGGCGCAGGCTTTCTTTGACCGCAGACAGGATATATTCTTTGGACGGGTCCCACCCCCAGCCCTCCTGGCCCGGCATACGCCGATTACCGACCTTGGTCGCCAAAACAACGTCTTGTCGCCGTCCACGGATCGCTGCACCCACGATTTCCTCATTACGTCCGTGATGGTACAAATCCGCTGTATCCAGCAGGTTCACGCCCCGATCCAGCGCTTCATGGATCAGGTAGACACCTTGCTGTTCCTCCGTACCGACCGACATACAACCCAGGCCAATCTCTCCTACCAGCAAATCCGAAGATCCCAGACGATTTTTCTTCATATATGGGTTCCCTCACTTTCAATAACGTGTAACATCAAATTTTGAGTATTACTCTATTATACGCAAAAAATAACCCCAAAGGGCATAGAGACTCCACGATCTCCAATCCTTTGGGGTTATTGCACAAAGTCCATATTCCAATCGTGCTATCGGAACAAACACTTGATGACCTTTCACCGTATGCAACTCTACATCGTGTACATGTTATCCATTACAACGCGGCGTCAATTTCCTTGATCATTTCCGATACGGATTCCAGACCATTACCTGACAGATACCAGTAGTTCGGGTCAAGATACACAATATGGCCGTTTTTAAATGCATTGGTTTTCTTCACCAGTTCATTCTCAATCGTTTGTTTGCCTGTGACCTGTTCCTTGCCTTCCTTTACCACAACAGCCCCACGGTCAACGACAAAGATGTAATCCGGATTTTTTTGCTGTACATATTCAAATGAAACCTTTTGTCCATGGGTGGATACTTTAATGTCAGGATCTACAGGAGTGACGCCCAGAGCGTCATGAATGATACCAAAGCGGGATTGCTCGCCATATGCGCTCAAGCTACCTTCATTCGTCAGTACAATCAGTCCTTTGGCTTTGCTCGCTACAGCCTTGTCATGTACGGCCTTGATGGAGCTATCAATCGTAGCCAATTCCTGTTTGGCAGCATCCTCTTTATCAAAAATTTGACCCAGTGTTTCAACGTTTTTCTTAAAGGAATTCACAAAATCCTTGGTGTCTACAGCCAACGAAATGGTCGGTGCAATTTTGCTCAATTCTTTGTACGCATCTGCCTGTCTGCCACCAATGATGATCAATCCAGGAGAAAGATCGCTGATTTTCTCGTAATCTGGTTCAAACAGCGTACCTGCACTTGCATATTTGGAATCTTTATATTTGCTCAAATATGTAGGAAGATCCTGCTGTGCTACTGCGGCAACATCCACACCCAGTTTATCCAATGTGTCCAATGCACCAAAATCAAACACAACAACATTTTTCGGATTAACCTTCACTTGAACCGGATTTTCATCCAGTGCATGCTTGACTTCAATGGTTTTGGGCTCGGTTGTTGCGGCAGATGATGAATCGTTTCCAGTTGCTTCCTGAGTGGCTGGAGCCGCTTTGCCACAGGCTGACACGATCAATACCAGCGCCAGTATTAGCGTTAAAAACATCATATTTTTCTTCATTTTACATTCCCCCTATGTGAAATAAACGCAAATTTTATGATCACCGATCTGTTGGATCGGAATATTCATATCGTACAAATCCTTTAATACCTGACTATCAATCATTTCGTCAGCAGTTCCCTGCTTTAACAGCCTGCCGTCCTTCATCCCCACGATATAGTCCGAATAGCAGGAAGCAAAGTTAATGTCGTGAAGCACCACCAGAATCGTTTTGCCGAGATCATCCACCAAACCGCGCAGCGTCTTCATAATCTGAACCGAATGTTTCATATCCAGATTGTTCAGCGGCTCGTCCAACAGTATGTATTCCGTGTCCTGAGCCAAAATCATCGCAATAAAAGCCCGCTGTCGCTGTCCACCGCTCAGCAAATCAATATGCTTGTCCTTCATATCCTCCAGCCCCATGTAGGCCATGGACTGCTCGACCATTTGGCGATCCTTGCTGTTCAATCTGCCCTGGGAATACGGAAAACGGCCGAAGCTGACCAGTTCCTTCACGGTTAAGCGGATGTTGACATCATTCGTCTGTTTTAAAATGGATATCTTCCGGGCCAGCTCCTCACTTTTCGTCAGACTCACGGATTGCCCATCAATAAGGATTTCTCCCTCATCACTGTCTGTCAGACGACTGATCATCGACAACAATGTGCTTTTTCCCGCGCCGTTGGGTCCAATAAAGGAAGTAATGGTGCCTTTCGGTACGGTGACGGATACCTGATCCACCACATTTTTATGCCCGTAGCGTTTGGATACGTTTATGACTTCTACCATGATTTATTCTCCCGCAGCAAAAGGTACAGGAAGTACACCCCCCCGATAAAGTTAATAATGACGCTGACCGTTGTCGATAAGTCAAATACTCGCTCTGCCAGCAGTTGGCAGCCTGCCAGGGCAATGACACTGACACAGATAGAAGCCGGAATAAGATAACGATGCTGATAGGTTTTCATCACCTGATAGGCCACATTTGCCACAATCAACCCGAGAAAAGTAATCGGCCCGACGAGCGCCGTGGAAATGGAGATGAGAATCGCCACGATCACCAGCAACCTTTTGATAATAAAACCGTAAGGGAGTCCTAAATTAATGGCATGTTCCCGTCCGAGCGACAGCACATCCAGATACTTGATGAACCTCCACGCATAAGCGAATACGAGCACTAGAATCACGACGGACAGCCACAGCAGCTCGGTGTTCACATTGCTAAAGCTGGCAAAACTTTTGTCCTGAATTTTGGCATATTCGTTCGGATCAATCAGCACTTCCATAAAGGTAGATAAACTGTTGAACAGCGTGCCGAACACCAGACCGACCAGCAGAAGAACATAAATCCCGCGTCCGTCCTTACGAAAAATTAATTTGTACAATAAACCCGCGAACAGCACCATCAGTCCCACAGATAATAAGAAATTCAGCTCTCTGCTGGTCGAAATGAACGGTACGGAGCCAAATGCAAACACAATGGTTGTCTGAATCAGCATATACAGTGAATCCAGTCCGATAATGCCCGGGGTCAAAATCCGGTTGTTCGTAATCGTCTGGAAAATAACCGTTGCAAAAGCAATCGAGCCACCTGTCAGGATGAAGGCTGCGATCTTTTTCAATCTTCGTGGCAACGCGTAGTGCCAGGTATGCGGAAGATCTATAAACACGAAAGCAGCAATCAACAGAAGCGCGGCAGCGGCTAATATGCCAATTTTAAATTTAGGATTCATAGGCCCTTCTCCTCAACAGCAAATACAAGAACAACGCGCTCCCGATCACACCAACCGTAAGCCCTACAGATATTTCATACGGATAAATGATGACCCGTCCCAAAATATCGCAAAACAGCACAAAGACGGCGCCCAAGGTCGCGGTGTGGGCCAAACTTTTTTTTAGATTATCGCCCATATACATGCTAACCAGATTCGGTACAACCAGCCCCAGGAAAGGGATCGTTCCCACGGTCAATATGACTACGGAGGAAACCAAAGCCACGATCACCAGACCGACATTGACGGTGCGCTTGTAATGTACGCCCAAATTTGCCGCAAAATCCTCGCCCATGCCTGCAATTGTGAAACGATTCGCATATATGTATGCCAATGCAACCAAAGGAACACTAAGATACAGCATCTCATAGCGACCACTCATCACCAGTGAAAAATCACCCTGCATCCAACTGGAAATGCTCTGGATCAGATTGTATTTATAGGCGAAAAAGGTTGTCACCGAATTCAAAATGCCCCCGAACATCAAACCGACCAGCGGGATAAATACCGGGTCCTTGAACCGGATTTTGTCCAGTATTTTCATGAAAATTAGTGTCCCCGCCAGAGCAAACCCGAAAGCGGTCAGCATCTTCGTCCAAAATCCAGCCGCTCCAAACACCATAATGGCCATCAGCACACCTAATCGTGCCGCGTCCATCGTCCCTGCGGTGGTGGGCGATACAAATCGGTTCCGGGTAAGCTGCTGCATAATAAGCCCACAGATACTCATACTCGCTCCTGCGATGATGATGCTGATCAAACGGGGGAGTCTGCTAATCAGGAGTACCTGCGCCTGATCGTCGGTTAAGTGGAACAAATCAAGTGGAGTTACATCATGAACACCGATAAAAACCGAGGCGAAGGCCAGTACCAGAAAAGCCAGTATTAAATAACGCAATTTCATGTTCTAACCAAGGGAGCCTGTTCTCCAACAACCTGTACCAAGCTTCGGCCCTGTCCTCCCATCCAATAATGATAATCATTATCAAAAATTAACTAGCATAAATTATATCAGTCAAATCGTATCTGTCAATTTTTTTGAAAGGAGTAAAATTAAAAATAAGGAATTTTTGGGCCACAAACTTTTTTTATTAGAAATAAGTGCTGTTTAATCTTTATAATGCAGATGTTGCTATGTAAATGAAAAAGAAGAAGTATCTCTGCCTCTTCTTTTCGTGGTTAATTGTTAATTTTTGAGTTTTTCAGAATAAACTTTATGTTACCCACTACCACCATGCGGAAAGATATGGACTACAAATATTAGAGTCGATGCCATCATTTTATTATTTCAGTGATGCCTTCGCTCTTTTATGAAGAGTTTCCGAACAGTCCAGATAAACAATGAGCAAATCAGAGCAATATCCTGTAAACTGGAAGTAGAATATTCCTATGACCCCCTTTAACATTTTACTGTGCGCTGCTTTCGAAACCCCAGCCCGGTGGCACGATTTTCAAAAAAATAGGAGGAAAACGATGAATCACATATTAATCGTTGAGGATGATATAGCTTTAAGTAATGGTATTGTTCTGGCTCTTAAAGAACCTAACAACGTATTTGTGCAAACATATAATCTTGCTACTGCAAAGGAACAATTGGCAAGTGCTACTTTTGACCTAATGATTCTTGATCTAAATTTGCCAGATGGAAACGGACTAGACTTTTTAACTGATATTTGGAGAACAACAACTTTACCAATCATCATTCTGACTGCACATGATATGGAAACGGATATTGTAACAGGTCTCGAGTTGGGTGCCGACGACTATATCACCAAACCTTTCAGTCTGATGGTATTAAGAGCTAGAGTGGGCGTTCAGTTAAAGAAAATCAAGCGTGATCTTGCAGAATCCTTTCAAATAGATGCCTTTTCCTTTTCCTTTGAAAAGATGGAATTTGTGAAAAATGGTACACCTGTGGAGCTAAGTAAAACCGAGCAGAAATTACTCCGCCTCTTAATTGTTAATCGAGGGAATACCGTTACCCGCGATCATTTGGTAGACAGCATCTGGACAGACGGTGCTGAGTATGTAAGCGAAAATGCCTTGTCAGTCACCATAAAAAGGCTACGTGACAAGCTAGAGGATATCCCCTCCTCACCCCAGTACATTAAGACCGTGTATGGGATTGGTTACACATGGGCGGTGAAATGATTGACTACCCTGAATTATGTATGTTTTGGAATTGCTATGACTGCTCTTGTCGTTGCTGGGGTTGTCATTCTTCTATATCGTAGAAACGTACATAAAACAATAAAAACTATTGATCATATGATTGAAGCTGCTATTAGTGGCGAGTTTTCGGAACGTGTTTTTGACGAATCTGCTTTATCAGCAGTAGAGGCTAAACTTGCGCAATTCCTTTCTATTTGCTCTGTTTCCTCGAAGAATTTGTTAGCAGAAAAAAATAAAATAAACGAGCTCATTTCTGACATCTCACATCAAACGAAAACACCTGTTGCTAATATCCTCCTATACTCACAACTGCTTAGTGAACATGATTTGCCGGAAGATAGCTCCTCTTGTTTAAAAGCTCTGTGTATACAAGCTGAAAAACTGAATTTCCTTATCCATGCGTTGGTGAAAATATCCCGGCTCGAAACGGGAATTATTAAGGTATCACCAAGGCAGGAGCCTGTTCAAAAGCTGTTGGATGTTGCATTAGAGCAAATTATGCCGAATTCAGAAGCTAAAGAGATCACGATTGCTATGAAGGGTACAGCAATTCAGGCTTCCTTTGATTTAAAATGGACGGTTGAGGCAATCTATAATATTTTGGACAATGCCGTCAAATATACAGAGACTGGCGGGAGCATTGTCATAAAAGTGATTGCGTATGACTTATTTTGCCGCATTGATATTACCGATAGTGGAATAGGGATTGCAGAAGAGGAACACAGTAAGATTTTTAAGCGTTTCTATCGCTCACAAACTGTGAACTCAAAGGAGGGGGTTGGTATTGGCCTGTTTTTGTCGAGAGAAATCATTGCGGCTGAAGGAGGATATATCAAGCTACAATCGAGTCCAGGTAACGGGTCCACCTTCTCCATTTTTCTCCCTATAGACAAATAATTCTTTCAATATTGTTAGATTTTAGAAAGATTGTGGAAAGATTGATGTGGTACAGTCTGTATTGCGGTTGGCTGCAATACAGACTATTTTCTTTATGGAGGAGAAATTTAATGACTCTATTAAAAACTCAAGATTTAAAAAAACATTACAGCAACGGAGATACGACTGTTCATGCACTGGATGGGGTGAACCTGGAGATAAATCATGGAGAATTTATCGCAATCGTTGGTACATCCGGTAGTGGCAAGTCTACCTTGCTGCATATGCTAGGTGGACTGGATCGGCCGACAAGCGGAAATGTCACGATTGATGGTAAGGATATCTTCTCTCTCAAAGATGAAGAATTGACCATTTTTCGCAGACGAAAGATTGGCTTCGTGTTTCAAAACTACAATTTGGTACCCGTCCTAAATGTCTATGAGAATATTGTACTACCGATTCAATTGGACGGCAAAGAACCACACCAAGCCCATGTAGATAAAATTGTAAACACTTTGGGACTTAACCATAAACTAAACAATTTGCCGAGTAATCTATCGGGCGGACAACAGCAACGTGTAGCTATTGCAAGGGCGCTGGCAGCAAAACCTGCTATTATTCTGGCAGATGAGCCCACTGGAAATTTGGATAGCAAAACAAGTTTGGATGTGATGGGACTTATCAAAGTATCCAGTCAGCAGTTCCATCAAACGATCGTAATGATTACCCATAATGAAGAAATTGCACAAACAGCGGATCGGGTCATTCGTATTGAAGATGGTAAAATTACCGGCGGTGACAGCAAATGATCAAATTAAATAACAAAAAAATTATCCGTAATTTATCAGACAAGAGCCTGAAAATGAATAAAAACCGAAACATTATCGCCATTGGTGCCATAGTCCTAACTGCCTTGTTGTTTACAACATTGGTTACGATGGGGCTTGGCGCAGTAGAAAGTCTTCAACGAGCAACCATGCGTCAGGCTGGTGGAGGTGGTCAGGCTGTACTCAAATATATCAATGATGAGGAGTTTAATCATGTTAAGAATCATCCGTTGATCAAGGAGATAGCCTATAATCGCTTGTTAAGCGATAAGGTTACAAATCAAGAATTATTAAAACGTCATACGGAGTTCTGGTTTTATGATGATATAGGGATGAAACTTGGCTTTATTGAACTTAAAGAAGGTCACAAGCCTATGACTGAAAATGAAGTAATCGCTGATTCCAAAACGCTGCAATTAATGGGCGTCCCCTTAAAAATAGGCGCACCCATAACACTAAAGCTTGAAATTCGTGGCAAAGAACTACAACGTGGATTTGTCCTATCTGGCTGGTGGAAAAGTGATCCTGTGTTTAACGTAGGGCAAATATTGGCCTCCAAAGCTTATATAGATGCCTATGCCCAAGAATTACAAAGCACCTATAAAAAAGATTATAGTCAGACAGGACTGATCAGTGCATACCTCATGTTTGATAACAGCTTTAATTTGCAAGGAAAACTCAACAAAGTTATTACGGAAAGCGGGTATTCCCTTGACAAAAATGCACCGAACTATATTGCAAGTAATGTGAACTGGTCGTACCTTTCGACGAATTTTAGTATGGATATAGGAACTATTATTGCACTTGCTTCCGGTCTGGTCCTGATCATATTTACTGGATATTTAATCATTTACAACATTTTTCAAATCTCAGTAATACAAGATATCCGATTTTATGGACTCTTAAAAACAATAGGTACAAGTGGAAGACAAATCCGACGTATCATTCGCAGACAAGCATTAATTCTTTCCGTGATAGGGATTCCTATTGGGCTAATTGGAGGCTTCTTTGTTGGTAAATCGCTTTTGCCCTTTATTATTAATATCACTAATTATGCTGACTCGGGCATTACAGTATCGCCTAACCCATGGATTTTTATAGGATCGGCCCTATTTACACTTGTGACCGTGTTTATAAGCACCTTCAAACCCGTCAGAGTTGCATCCTCTGTATCGCCCATTGAAGCTGTAAGATATACGGATGGTAACACCAAGGATAAGAGCAAGCTAATAAAATCAACCAAAGGTGCAAAAATACACCTTATGGCTCGTTCCAATTTGGGCCGCAATAAAAAGCGTACGTTCTTGGTAGTTATTAGTCTTTCCTTGAGTCTGGTGTTACTAAACACAGCCTTCACCCTCTCCCAAAGTATAGACATGGACAAGTTTTTGTCCAAATTTAACGATACTGATTTTCTAATTGCTCATGCTGAATATTTTCAAGAGGATTTTACTGGTTTTGAAACCAAACTTACAGAGAGCTTCATTAAGGCTGTACAGGCTCAGCCCGGTTTTGAAGAGGGTGGCCGCTTATATGGTGATCCAAAGATGTTCACTATTGAAAATATAAAAGGCGCCACAAAAAGTGACGATAATACAGATGCTCGCGGTAACTTCATTTCAGAAGTGTACGGACTAGAAGATTTACCGCTGCACCAATTGCAATTGGTTGATGGTGAACTTGATAAGGAAAAACTGGATTCTCGTAAGTACATCCTAGAAGGAGTCGTACTAGACGATAATAGCAGCCCAATGATGGAATACGCCAACTATCAAGTAGGTGACAAAGTGACTTTCCATAGTTATGTGGGTTCAGCAAATACGTCACTGGATAAAATAAATACAACACATGAATTTATAGTGCTTGGTCATGTAGGTATCAAATCTACCAATTCTGATCGAAACTCAAACTATAACTTCTATCTCCCGGCGGGAGTATATAGGTCGCTTACGAAACACCCCACTTTAATGAGCTATGCATTTAATGTGTCTTCGAATCATGAAGAAACCATACAAAGCTTTTTGAAAAAGTATACCGAAACTACAGAACCAATGATGAACTATCAGTCCAAAATTACATCAAAAAACGCGTTAGCAGGTATGCAAACTACTGTTATGATGATTGGCGGCACACTCAGCTTGATTATAGGCTTAATTGGGCTCCTTAACTTTATAAATGCGATTCTAACCAGCATACTAACTCGTCGCAAAGAATTTGCTATGCTTCAGAGCATAGGCATGACTAAAAAGCAACTCCGAGGAATGCTAATCTACGAAGGATTGTATTATGTACTCGGCACAAGCATATTCTCCATATTATTAGGAATCCTATTTTCCATTTCGATTGTAAAACCCTTCAGTAGTCTATTATGGCTGTTAAGCTATCACTTTATGATATGGCCACTTTTAGTCTTATTACCTGTTCTGCTTGTTCTTGGAGTAGGTATTCCTCTAATTCTCTATTCTTTAAATAATAAGCAGAGCATCGTGGAACGACTTCGAGAGTCAGAGTAAATGTATTGTATATAAGAAAAGTCTGCCCTTAAGGCAGGCTTTTCAGTTTTTCTTTTTTAGTCGCCTCAACATGGTTTATCTATACATAAGATAGCAAAATAAACTAGAGCTTACGACTCCCACTCTTCCCTCAAAAGCCCCATTCGGATCGAATCATAATACTGTCCATTATAAAATCTACACTTTCGAAGCCGGGCCTCCAAGGTCATCCCCAGCTTCTCCCCAACCTTCATCATCCGATGGTTTCCTGACCAGGTTGTAAAGCCTACTCTTACTAGAGGTAGTGTATTAAATAAATGCGTGATCCACAGTCGCAATGCTCTGGTACCAAACCCACCGCTCCAATACTGCGAATCATAAATACCAATTCCCATCTCAAGCCATTGGGAGGGTTGATGCTCCCAATAGTAGCTAACCGATCCAATGATCTTACCTTCCACTTCAATGAGCCAAAAGTCATCTTGTTCAACTCGCTTTTCCTTATCTTGGAGATAATCGTCCAAAGAGCCTGTAAGTCTTCTTCTATAACGGGCCTAATCGTTAAATCCTTGTCTGTATACATTCGAATATACTCCTTTATAATAAAATTCTTATTCCATGTTGGACTTTATTGTATCTGCTTTTGCATGATTTCGAATTTCTATTTTCGTTCTTCTTTGCAGCAAGATATGTAATTCGAGTTGACAAACAATCCTAAATGATATATCTTAATATCAAGATAATAAATATAGAGGAAAGTTTATGACTGTTTATTTTGCTTTTACTTGCTAATCATATAAAACCAAGGAGGACAATGACATGAAACTGTTAGGATTGCATCACGTTTCGGCGATTACGGCGGCAGCGGCTAAGAATGTTGATTTTTATACTCAGGTAATGGGACTTCGGCTCATTAAGAAAACGGTGAATCAGGATGATGTTAGCGTCTATCACCTCTTTTATGGAGATGAGCGCGGAACGGCTGGCACCGAAGTCACTTTCTTTGAGATTCCGCATGCTGGGCAAACTCGTACGGGGAATAACAGCATTTCGGCACTTTCCCTGCGTGTACCGAATGACAAGGCGCTGGATTACTGGAAAAACCGTTTCGAGCAATTGGATGTAAAACATGGTGAAATTACGGATCAAGCGGGGCGTTTGGCGCTTTCATTTGAGGATTTTGAAGGGCAGCGCTTCTTCCTGGTTTCGGATGAGCATGACAACGGAGTGCGGGGCGGTACGCCTTGGGAGAAAAGCCCTGTGCCTGCTGAATACGGTATCGTCGGACTTGGCCCGGTTCATCTGACCATTCCCAAAGCGGAAAGCACGATCCTCATTCTGGAGCAGGTGATGGGCTTCCGCAAAAAAGGCTCCTATCCTTCCACCGTTGCGGGACAGCCTGATGTGGTCATCTATGAAACCGGCGAAGGCGGTACCGGGACTGAGGTTCATCTGGAAGAACGCAATGATCTTCCACAAGAGCGCCCGGGACGAGGCAGTGTGCATCATGTAGCCTTCCGTGTTGCGACTGAGGAAGAGCTTAGACAGTGGGTTGATCGTATTAACCAACTGCAAATTTCCAGCTCAGGGTTCGTGGATCGCTTTTACTTCCGTTCATTGTATTTCCGCGAGCCGAATGGCATTTTGTTTGAATTGGCAACCGATGGACCCGGCTTTGATACAGATGAAGAACTGGAGTTTCTGGGTGAATCGCTGGCGTTACCGCCATTTTTGGAATCGCGCCGCGCTTCCATTGAAGCCAACCTCAAACCGCTGAACACCAAGCTTTAATAGAGCTCTATTTGCTCTAAAAGCACACAAAGCCGGGACTTCTACATCATGTAGAGGGTCCCGGCTTTTTTCATGCAACAGCTCTGTTTCCACCCAAAAGGACAGCTCCTCTGCAAGCCTTCCAGCCTTTACAGGTAAGCGAAATGCCCTTTTTGGTTAAGCTTACAGCTTTTTATCATCCACACTGTTCAGCCATGCTTCGATTTCTCCGATTACAGAGGCGATACAGCCATCCTGGAACGGCGAGATTAGTCCAGCCAGCTCAACCAATCCGGTAAAAGATCGACTTCCCCCGGCACGGCACAGCTTCAAATAATCTTCCCACGCAGCTGTCCGGTCGATACTCATGCGCTTCCAGAATTGAAACGCGCAGAGTTGCGCGAGTGTATAGTCAATATAGTAGAACGGGGATTGAAAAATATGCCCCTGTTTGTGCCAGAACCCGCCCTGCTCCAGATACTCATTGCCTGCATAGTCCAAATGCGGTTTATACTTGCGTTCAATGGAGCGCCATGCGCTTTTACGTTCGGCTGGCGTCCAGTCTGGATGTTCATATACTGCATGCTGAAATTCATCCACCGCTACGCCGTAAGGCACGAACAACAACGATGAGGACAAATGTTCAAAGTGATATTTATCCGTATCCTCCTCGAAGAACAGCTTCATCCAAGGCCATGCGAAAAATTCCATGCTCATGGAATGAATTTCAGCCGCCTCCATGGTTGGCCAGTGGTACTCGGGGATTTCAAAATGTCGACTTTCATACACCTGGAAAGCATGACCTGCTTCGTGCGTCAGCACGTCGATATCACCGGATGTACCATTGAAATTGGAGAAAATGAACGGCGTGCCATACTCGCTCAAAAACGTACAATAGCCTCCGCTTTGCTTGCCCTTTTTGCTAGTCAGGTCCATCAACCCACGTTCGATCATAAAACTGAAAAATTCATGAGTTTCCGCTGAAAGCTCCTCATACATACGGGCTCCATTACGAATGATCCACTCCGGGTCGCCTTTGGGTGTAGGATTGCCTGACAAAAAGTTAAAGCCTTCATCATAATAGCGAAGCTGCTCCACTCCGATCCGCTCGCGCTGGCGTTCCTTGAGCTTGGTTGTCAGTGGAACAATATGCTTCAGTACTTGTTCACGAAAATTGGCAACCATAGTCGCATTGTAATCCGTACGTCCCAAACGGGCATAACCCAGCTCTACAAAGTTATCGTAGCCCAGCTTGTGCGCTATGCGCGTGCGTACCTTAACCAGTTCATCGTAAATTCGATCCAGCTCATCCTCATGCTCGCTCATAAATTGATACTTGGCCTCAGAGGCCTGTTTGCGTGTCTCCCGGTTTGTAGCCATTTCAAAAGGCAGAAGCTGCGACAATGTACGTTCTTCTCCCTCGAACGGGATCTTCGCTGAAGCAATCAATTGAGAGTATTCGGAGGTAAGCTTATTTTCCTGCTGCATATCCTCAATAATATCCGGGTGGAAAGACTTGAGTGAAACCTCGGCGATACTGAAAAGCTGGCTCCCCCACTGGCTCTCTAGCTCGGATCTGAACGGCGAGTCCACCAATGCCCGGTAGTAATCGGTTACATACTCCTGAATGACCGGTGTGAAATCATCAGCGTACTCTTGCTCTGCTTTGTAAAATGCGTCCTCCGTATCAATGGAATGACGAACCTCCACCAATTGCAATTGCGTTTCCACGTTACTGCGCAGCTTATTAATGGCATGAATGACTTCATTTTGACGCTCTACGCTGTCCGCTTCACGAAACTGCTGCAAAAGCGTTTTAAACCGCTGTTCAATTTCAGCTTGCTCTGGTCGGCTGTAAGCCATTTGGTTGAATACTGTCATTGCTTCGAATCCTCCCTAAATTTAATAAATCTGATGCCTATTATACAGTACGATTAGAGTAAACTGGAAGATATAATTCCAAAAAAATACAACGTCAAAAGCCGCAATACCATGTATTGCGGCTTAAAACTCTAGCCTAACGCTAAATATATCGTAGATGCACTCCCTATAGCAGTCATTTGAGGAGTTTGCAAAATCCTGATTTTATAAATGCATTCATGCTTTACTGATTTTGCAAACGATGTGCCGCATGCAGAGTCGGGCCGACGAATTCGTTCAGCTTGAAGCTGCCTTCAATCGCCTGTGTAATAAATTTTTTGGCCTGATCCACCGCTTCACGTACGGTCAGTCCCTGGGCCAAGCCAGCCGTTACTGCTGCCGACGTGGTGCAGCCTGCACCATGGGTGAAGTTTGTTTTCACAACATCCGCCTCGAACCAGTCGAAGGTAATTCCGTCATATAACAGATCCATCGCTTTACCTGCGCGAATTTTGCCACGGTCCTTGATCAGCACGTGCTTCGCCCCGCGCTCATGGATAATCGCAGCCGCTTCCTGCATCTGTTCCAGCGTCGTAATCGGTCCATTCTTCGCCAATTGCGAAGCCTCGAACAAATTCGGAGTTACCAGGTCAGCGCCTGGAATCAGAAATTCCAGCATCGCTTCTGTATTCTCCGGCTGAAGCACTTCATCCGTACCTTTGCAGACCATAACCGGATCTATAACGACCCGTTTAAGATCGTACTTGCGCAGATGGCTGGCAACCAGCTCGATAATATCAACGGAACCGAGCATACCCGTTTTCATGGCGTCAAAGCCGATGCCTTCCAATACCGTACGTAGCTGTGCTTCTACCACATCCAGCGCAACAGGATATACAAGATGGTCCCAGGTTTTGGGGTCCATGGCAACTACCGTTGTCAATACATTCATTCCATAAACGCCAAGCTCCTGAAAGGTTTTCAAGTCTGCCTGAATACCAGCGCCGCCGCTGGTGTCGGAGCCAGCTATCGTTAATGTTTTGGGAATCGTCATTTTACATGCTCTCCTTCACTTACTGTGCTGCATTTATCCTAATCCCGCATGCGAAACTTGTCAACGCGCAATGCGTTTAGTAGCATTAAAAAACGAGAACGTTCCCTTTTGATAGAGAACATCCTCGAAGGAATAGGATTGATGAAGGTTAGAATTACAAAGATTACATATATCCGCCGGTACTGTGATCATAGGCATGATTCTTTTCATTTTCACGCACGCCCAGGCAAAACTTCTGATACAGATACTGCTGTTCCAGGGTAGAAAAATTCCGGTGCTGCTCAAACAAAGCCATGCAACCGATAATATGCTCAGTGTAGCTATTGTCTACAGACAACTGTAAGCAATGCAGTGTTTGCTCCAGTCCTTCCGCATAATCGCCCTTGCGAAAATGATATTCGGCATACACCTTGCAAAACGAGGCGAAGCGGAATGCATTAAAATGCTTTCGGTAGTGAGTGTCCCATTGATCCGGGGCAAGCTCCCAGAAGCTCTTGAGTTGCTGGCTGAATAGCCCCAGCTCGGCATCCACAAAATAACCGAACCTGTTCGCTGATTCAAGCAGCGTATTCAAGCCTTCCAGCGTTTCGTCCGGATGCTCGCGCAAATACGTAATATATTCATAAATTGCAGAGGTATTGCCCATTTTAATTTCGATACAAAGCCGATTGCCTTGAGCATAAACTCGATGCATGTCCACTACTTTCTGGCCTTCCTCGTCCAATCCTTCAAACCAGCTCAAATCTGCATACCCATCTATCCATTTCTTGGATTCCTCGTACCTGCCCTGAAACTCATAACAGCTGGCCTTGAGTAGATGACCCTGTGCATAATAGTAGACAAGCGGCTTGAGCAACTCCAGATGCTCATCTCCAAAGCGATTCCGATTGCGGTATAGCGCCTGAGCCAATTCTCGCAGCTCGTCTGCATACATTTCCATCTCGGACCATTGCATTTTTAACGCAAACACTTGAGATAGCATATGTAAGCCTTCCAATGCGTATGTTTCCGGCAGACGACTACGGTACAAATGGAATTGCACAGCAGCCTTCAAGCTCCGCTTGTTATCCTTGATCTGAATCTGGAATATACGGAAATAGCTGATCGCTAACCGCTCGGAGTGGGTATATTTCTCACTCTCGATGACGCAATTGTACAGAAGCATGGCGGCTTCATATCTGTTGTCCTCAAACATGGCTTCTGCGGTCTCAAAAATAGCCGGAATGTTCGATAAATCATCCATCAGATAGCCAAGTACGCTGCAAATACATTCCAGCTTGTTCAGCTCTGAACAGCGGAGCAGAAACGGACGTAACCTCCTCCAGTGCGGTAAGGAATGAATAAAACATTCATCCACATACATCTCGAACAAGGCCCCTTCCTCCAATCCCATAGCCCCAGTAATCAGGTCAAGCTGATTAACAGAAATCGGCCGTGGGGGATTCCGATTAAGTATACCGCTAAGTGTACCCGGATTTACCTTGGAAGCGTCTGCGAAACATTGCATGGAAATACCTTCACGCTGAATATACTTTTCAATTTCTGCACGAATCGTGGTGTTTTTTTCCAAAGGGACACCCCCTCCATCAAATGATGGTGACTTTTTCTTTACCTTTTAAACCAAAATTTGTTTAATCAAAGTATATGTCTAATTATAACGGAGGTCAATAACTTAAACTCGACTCAGGGCATATAAAATTACGAATTTCGTACGATTTCAAATGATCCGTGTGCAAAAAGACCGCCCCCGCAGGGACAGTCTTTGCTCATCATTTGATGCTATAGGCTCATAAAGAATGGAAATTAGTCCGCTTTACCCCGTTGGATATGTTGTCATGTATTTGTTCAAAAAATTCAGGATCGCCCGAAATCCAGGGCAAATTTGGCGTATCCCTCTGCGGTCAATCCTTCATAAAGCAACTCTGGATAGGCTTGCGCGGCATCTGTTGCTTGCGGTGAGGTCAGGAATGTCACGTGCGGGCGGCCCGGCCATGGTGAGAGGGACCAGTGACCGTCTGCTTTGGGCGCCAACGTCTTCATATGCCGCACATATTCAGTCAGCACATGCCGATTTTCATCCGGTGAAGCGAGTACGATTCGTTCCCCACCCGGATTGACCAATGTAGAGGAAAACGCACGATAATTGTTCGTGACAACCAAATAGCTTCGCTGCATATCCATCGGCGCTCCATCCAAGGACATATGAATGATTCTGTGCGCATCTGGTTCCTTCAATATTCCAGCAGCATCATATCTGGCGGGCTGCGTCACATCAATCTGATACCTAATCCCGTCAATGATATCGAAGTTAAAGCTCGGAAAATCCGAATCAATCAGCTCTTGCTCCTGTTCTGCATAAGGATCAATTTGTCGGAATTGTCCAGCAGACCATTCGAGCCATTCCCGAATTTCTCCCCCGGTCAGTTGGACGACATGCAGCGTGTTTGGAAAATTGTACAGATCAGCGATATGCTTGATCGCCAAAGTCCCCTCTGGAATATCGGTATAATGCGAGGGACCGTATCTGCCGCCTGTTTTAAAAGGAGCCGCTGCCGACAAAACGGGCAGACCTTCGTACTCACTCCCCTGCATCTGCTGCTTCACATACCAAATTTGCGCGTCGTTCACGAGTTGAACGGAAGCATCGTCCATCACCTGGGCAAAAAAGCTGTTTACTGCTAACGTCGTCTGGCCAACAGGTGCGCGAATATAGTCCAGTGTTTCGGCATGCTCTTCCGCAACCGCCTGCTGAATGGCAGTATCCGGCTGCACCAGTGCTTGCTTGCGTACGGGATCATACACCGGACGTACCTCTGCAGAAGAGGCAGCCACTTGCCACGCTCCGTCTATAAGGGTCAGGTCCAGATCTATGACACCCAGATGATCTCCCCAAAAGCCCGGCTCTACCGCCGGAATATCATGGATGGTGCCTCGCTCCACGTCAACACCCGTTTTACCAACAAACGAAGGGCCGGGGAATACTTTATGCGCATGACCAAACAAAATAGCGTCGATCCCTTCTACATTGCTCAGATGCAGCACCGCATTTTCCATATATGGCGTTTCAGGAATATCTTCGAAGCCCGCGTGAGGCATGGCAACAATCAAATCGGCGCCCTCTGCCTTCATTTGAGGAATAAACCGTCTTGCAGTCTCCAGCATATCCTTGACGATGATTTTTCCTTCCAGCCACGCCTTGTCCCATTGCATAATTTGCGGAGGTACAAACCCGATAATCCCCACCTTCAACAGGTGTTTGCCGCCTGCTTCATCCTCCACCGTCTTATCCAGTATCAGATAAGGTGTAAAATAATTTCGTTCTTTTTCTACGAATGTATGGCTATCTGTAAAAATATCTGTCTCCACCTGCATATAGATGTTGGCATTGATATATGGAAATTCCGCTCCTTGAATGCAAGTCTGTAAATATTCCAATCCATAGTTAAATTCGTGATTTCCAATATTGCCCGCTTCGTACCCAAGCAGATTCATCGCTTTGTAGGCGGGATGCACGGCGTCCGGGTACTGTTGGAGACGCTGCACAGCATAATCCCCCATCGGATTGCCTTGAATAACATCCCCGTTATCCAGCAGCAGGTGGTTAGGTGCTTCGGACCGAGCCGCCTGAATTAGACTGGCTGTTTGCGCAAGACCGTACTGTAGCGTTTCCCGATCCGTATAATAATCGTAATTCCACAAGCTGACATGCAGATCGGTCGTAACCATAATACGAAATTTCACCCTCACAGGACATTGCGTCTGCTGTCGTACCTCTTTATTGATATCTGAAATATCCAATCCTGTTCTCTCCCTCAGCTTCGGTCTTAGAGCTTGAACAAGTCTAACAGGGTACTGTTAAGAGAATGTTAAATGAACAGAAATGAGAGAGTATAAGATATATTTTACATACTTTTTACCAAAGTCAGGAATGGTTTTTACCCTAGTGACCGGACTAACTGTTAAGATTCTGTTTGTCACAGAATTTACAGACTTTTTCAATTTTATTTTCGTTATTACTATTTTAGGGGGAAATTATTTTGTTTAAAAAAGCACTGACCTTGTGCATGACTTTCACACTGGCTGCGGGTCTCGCAGCATGCGGCTCCAATGCGAGCAATAATAACAGCGCGTCTACTCCAGGCACAGATGGCACGAAAAGCGAAAGCACAGCCTATGTTCCTACAGAGTTAAAAGTGCAGTTCGTTCCTTCCCAAAATGCAGATACGCTCGAAGCCAAAGCCAAGCCGCTCGAAAAGCTACTGGGCGACAAGCTCGGAATCCCGGTAAAAGTAACCGTGTCTCCTGACTACAACACGATTGTGGAAGCCATGTCCTCCAAACAGGTAGATGTAGGTTTCCTTCCACCGAATGCCTATGTTCTGGCACACGATAACCGTAAAGCGGCTGACTTGCTGCTGCAAGCCCAACGCTACGGCATTGAAGACAGTACAGGCAAGGATACAACTGAAAAAGTAAACTTTTATAAATCCATGATCGTGGTGAAAAAAGATTCTCCGATTCAAAGCCTGGCTGATCTGAAGGGTAAAAAAATTGGCTGGCAAAATGTAACCTCCTCCGCAGGCTATGTGTATCCTGCAGCAGAGCTGAAAAAAGCCGGCGTGGACCCGGACACGGATGTCCAGGGTGTAACGATCAAAGGCCATGATGCCGCTATTCTGGCGCTACTGAACGGTCAGGTTGATGCTGTAGCTGTTTTCCAGGATGCACGCAACACGGTAAAGAAGGAAATTCCGGATGTATTTGAAAAAACACGTGTCATTCATTACACCGCTAAAATTCCGAATGATACGGTCAGCGTACGTTCCGATATGGATCAAGCGTGGAGAGACAAAATCAGCCAAGCCTTTATAGATATCGCCAAAGACCCTGCGGGCGGCGAAATCATTAAAGAAATATACACGCATGTAGGCTATGAAAAGGGCGACGATAAAAACTTCGATTCTGTACGTGAATATGCCGAAGCCGTCGGCCAAGCGATTAAGTAATAGGAGCAAACACGTAATTGTAATGAAGCAACAGCTACGAAACAGGCATTACGAATGACAGGGCAGCACCGTCCATGTATTCATGGCGGTGTTGTTTTCATTCCACCCCATCGGGGGGAGAAAGTTGGGAGCATATGATCGAATTCCGCAATGTATCGAAAACATACTCAAACGGCACCAAAGGGTTGAACAATATTAATCTGACGATTAAAGAGGGCGAAATGGTCGTCATTGTTGGCTTGTCCGGTGCGGGCAAGTCCACTCTGCTGCGTTCTATTAATCGACTGCATGATATTACCTCCGGCGACATTGTCGTGGGCGGCAGGTCTGTCACGTCTGCCGGAAGCAGCGAGCTGCGCCGCATTCGCCGTGATATCGGCATGATTTTTCAAAGCTTCAATCTGGTTAAGCGGTCCACCGTGCTCCGCAATGTACTTTCCGGCCGCGTCGGCTATCATTCGACGCTTCGGACCATTCTCGGCCTCTTTCCGAAGGAGGATGTTGAGCTGGCACTAACAGCGCTGGGACGCGTGAACATCCGCGAAAAGGCCTACAGCCGGGCCGATGAGCTGTCCGGCGGACAGCAGCAGCGCGTATCCATCGCCCGCGCTCTGGCCCAGGAGGCCAAGATTATTCTGGCGGATGAGCCTGTCGCATCGCTTGATCCGCTGACTACCCGCCAGGTCATGGACGACCTCCAGCGGATCAACCGCGAAATGCAGATTACAACCATCGTCAATCTGCATTTCATTGATCTGGCGCGCGAATATGCGACGCGGATTATTGGGCTACGCGCCGGGGAGGTCGTCTTTGACGGCACGCCGGAGGAAGCTACGGATGACGCCTTTGCGGAAATCTACGGCCGGGCCATCAAGCATGATGAGCTGCTGGGAGTGGGATCATGAAGCCCGACTCCACTGCCCAGCCGCTCTCTTCGACGCCGCCGTCACCTCAAGGCGGACCGCCGCAGCCATCCAAGCCGCCCGCAGGGCCAGCCCTGCCGGGTCGTTACAAGCGTTACGCCACCTGGATAATCTTTATTGTGGTGCTGGTGGCATGCTCCATTCATACGGATGCCACACCTTACCAGTTGATCGTTGGCTTGCCGGAGATGGGCAAATTGCTGGGCGAAATGTTTCCTCCTGACTGGAGCTACCTGCCCACCATCTGGAAGCCGATGCTGGAAACCATCCAGATTGCCATTGTCGGCACGACACTGGGTGCGTTGCTGGCTATTCCTGTCGCGTTACTGTGCGCCTACAATGTCATGCCGCGCAAGCTGATCTCGCTGCCGATGCGCACAATCCTGAACCTCGTGCGGACCGTTCCCGATCTGCTGTTTGCCTCCATCTTTGTAGCGGTGTTCGGCATCGGGCCGTTCGCAGGGATGCTCGCTCTGCTCTTCTTCTCCTTCGGTATCATAGCGAAGCTGACGTTCGAGGCGATTGAAGCGATTGATCCTGGGCCGCTGGAAGCCATGACTGCCGTTGGCGCGAGTCGCATTCAGGTGATTGCCTTCGGAGTCGTACCGCAGGCATTGCCCTATTTTGTGTCCTACTTGCTGTACACCTTTGAGGTCAATGTACGTGCGGCTTCTGTTCTGGGGCTGGTCGGCGCGGGGGGTATCGGCCTGCTGCTCGACCGTTCACTCGGCCTGTTCCGGTATGACCGGGCAAGCATCATTATTCTACTGACCCTCGTCATCGTTCTGGCGATTGATTATGGAAGTAACCTGCTACGGAGGAAATTATTATGAATGATCCTACGCTTCGCAGACCTGTTGGCTCCCGCCTGCGCCTATGGGCGATAGCTATTCTGCTAATCATTATTTATATTTGGGCTTTCCGTGGGATGCAGTTCGAAGGATTACAGGGAACCGCCAAAAACGTTTCTGTCGCTATATTGGACGGCTTCCTTCATCCTGACTGGTCATTCGTTTACATTCCTGAAGGAGAGGACTTGCTGCGCGGGCTGCTGGATACACTGGTTATCTCCGTTCTCGGAACCTTTGTATCCGCATTTGTCTGTCTCCCGTTTGCCTTCTGGGCATCCAGCAACATGACTCGGTTACGCCCCTTGTCGGGCAGCGGTAAATTTGTACTCAGCGTCATTCGGGTTTTTCCTGAAATGATCGTCGCGATCCTGTTCATCAAGGCCGTTGGACCAGGCTCATTCGCGGGTGTGCTTGCCCTCGGTATTCACTCCATCGGCATGCTGGCCAAGCTTTTTTCAGAAACGATCGAAAGCGTCGATCACGGGCCGCAGGAAGCTTTGATCGCCTGTGGCGCCAACCGTTTGCAGGTGATTTTCTTCGCCGTGCTGCCGCAGGTGATTCCACAGTTCCTTTCGTATTCGCTCTACCGTTTTGAAATTAACATTCGTTCCGCTACCACGCTCGGTCTGGTCGGTGCAGGCGGTATCGGTACTCCGCTGCTGTTTGCGCTCCAAATGCGCAACTGGAACCGCGTAGGTGTCATTTTGCTGGGCATTGTGGTCCTGATCATATTAACGGATCTGATCTCCGGCTGGCTGCGCAAGCGGATTGTATAATCTGTATAGGTGCCAGTCATTCAGATAAATCAAAAAGGGTCCCAAAAAACCATATAAAAATGGCTAACGGGACCCCTCTTATTAAAAAGGAAGATCGTCATCTTCTTTACTTTTATAAACATTTGAATAGGCCAAATCACCATCAAGTCTTAAAGTTACCGTATAATCATTAGAGTTCTTCAAATTCTTCAGATCGAAGCTCAGGATATCTTTAGGAGAATACCCTTCTTTTGAAGAATAATAATGCTTTCCAGACTGGTGTTCAAGTATATCTAAATGATACTCAAACACTCCCTTTACACGGTTACCTTTATTCAAATAAAAAATAATCCTCTCTGTAGATAACACTGCCCTATCGATGTAAGTCCAATGGGAATAAAAAAGCTTACCTGATGTATCTACAGATATTAATTTCTCCCATATTTTCGCGGTTGGAGCATCAAGATGATGTAAAAAGGTCTCTTTTTCAGCATGACTACGACACACAATGCCATAAAGATATTCTAGATCACAATCATCCGGTATTATTAGCTCTGCGTGGCGATGATATTTTATGTAATTTTGGGAATGAGGATCATATGAACCTTCGTGATAAATAGATGCAAAAGGCATCTCTTTGAATTTCTCAATTGTATTGTAAGTTTCAGTACCATGACTCGCTAACGAGCCATATGAAAACTGGGAATCTTCTAACGCTATGAGTGGAAGAGAATGAAAAATGAAGAAAATAGGCATAGGACAATGGGCTCCGCCAAGGAGTCGCTCGTTTATTGGACGGAACCCTTCGTTGTTGAATTGCGTCGGAGTTCTGGGTCTAAAGTAAAATCGAACATACTTTTTCCATTTTGAAACGGTGTTATTTATGACTTCAGGACTAGCATTCTCATTTTCCATATCACCTATCAGAGTTATTCTATCTCGTGAAAGTAATTTACCATAAGATAAAATTTTTGCAGCATTTTTGATATCAGTGAAATGAAACAAATAATTTGGCCACCATTTTCGATTTCCAAGCCAAGATTCATTTTTTAATGAGTCAATTACTTGCTTAAATAAATGAGCATCATTTTTCTGCTGCATCAACTATTTCCTCCGTGTAAGATTGTTTATTATAGCCAAAATGAGGCAACAATCGGATGCCATACCTTAGATCACTTTTATTTTCAAGCCTGTGGGCCATCTCGACGGGCTCAACATACCGTAATCGTGAAAGCAAATTAAAAACAACAGCACTAACGTTGTATAAACTTTCTGGAAGGTTAATCATTGAACAGAAGCCAACCGTTCGCAGTTGTCTCCAAAGATCAAAGAGCTGATCTTGTGTTATATTTAAAGTTTTCTGAGAAGAAATAAAATTCAGACTGATATCCGTATCCTCTATAAGAGTAACTCTATATTCACTATCCCCAACAATTAACTTTAGATCGTCCTCAATCAGACTGTTAATATCATCCCATACCTCGTTAAAACTTAAGAGTGAAGGCTCAGACCATAACCATTTTTGAGTCTCTAATATGGTTGTATGTTCTGTTATACTTGTTCTATCCGCTAAGTGAATAAAAACATCAATAGGAAGAGGTTTAAGATAACTTTCCATTAACGGTTTAACTTCTGTTTCCCAATCCAATCCACCATTGCCACAGCCCAATAAAGGGAATGAAATTGAATATATGCCCTTTTCAGCATAAGTCTCCACAAATTTTTGCAATCCCATTTCAATATATTCAATTTTTGAAGGGGACCTCCAATGCTTCTTTGTCGGAAAATTTAAGATCCATTTGTGTCGTGTTTTATAAACCCAAAGCTTTCCAACATCAAGTAATTTACGCTCACAAAAAGTTTGATATTGTTTAAACATTTCAGGATAAATATCTTTAAATTGTTTTGCAATCCCTTTGCCCATAACTCCAACAGTATTAACTGTATTTACAAGCACTTGGGCCGGACTTTCAAAAATATTTGTTTTAACGTAAGTAATCATAGTAGTGACCCCTTAGAGAATTTCACACGTTTTTTTCAAGTGTTAGTATGTCTTCAATTCTAATATCAAGATATACACAAATCTTCGCAAGCAAATCTAGAGGAAGACGCTCAATTTGATTATGGCACAGACTTCGTACTGTTTCGTACCTATAATCAATATTTTTAGATAATTGTCTGATCGTTATGTCTTTTTCATTTAAAATTGTCAGCAAATTCGATCTTATCTCCATTTATCTCACCTTAGTTTAGTGTACATTGACTCGTTAAAAGAGTCAAATCTAGCAATTCATATTCATCGAATGGCCGCCAGCTCATCCATCGTCCGCCGGATTTCCCCTGCCGTATTGTAAAAATGCGGAGCCACACGGAGCACATCCTTCCGCGCCGAAACGATGATATTTTGGCTTCTCAAACGGCTCTCAATCGCTGGTGCATCAGCTACCTCAACAGCCACAAAACCAGGTAAAGCATCCTCCCCGGAAGGCAAGCGAATGCTTAACCCTTTGCGGCGTCCATACTCCATAGAAAATTCCAACAATTCGCTCATATACGCCTGAATATCCGTAACTCCGATTTCCAGCAGCAGTTTTAAGGCTGCATTGGCGGCAAAGATACTTATGAATGAAGGCAATCCCGTCTCGAAGCGTCGGGCTCCCGCCGCCAAAACCGGGTGCGCAATATCAAACCGGGAAGCGGCCTCCTGTCCGAGCCAGCCGGTAAGTCTGGGCTTGAAGCGGTCTATCCAATCGTTGCTCACATAAAGAAAAGCGACTCCCGGAATCCCCAGCATATATTTGCGGGCTCCCGCCACCAGAATATCCACGTCCATCGCTTTTACATCCATAGGTATGATTCCCGCAGACTGATAGGCATCCACAAACAGCAACGCCTGATTTTGGTGAGCCACATTCGCCATGGATTTAAGATCCTGCTGAAATCCATTGATATAGTTTACATGGGACACCATAACGAGCGCTGTATTTTCGGTAATGTGTTCCTTATACTGCTGCAAAGTAACCTTACCATGGGTGGAGGGGATACAACGAATGTGCTCACGGAATCTGTCCTGCGCTTGCCAGATGTGCCCTACCGTGGGAAAGTCACTGTCCGCGTACACGATTCCTTCTTTGCCCGATACATAAGGAAGTGCAGTTGCCACCCCTGCAATCGCCTCAGAGGCTGAGGACAGCACCGCAATCTCGTCAGGCTGCGCCCCGATCAGTTTGGCAAAATGTCCTCTGGCTTCCTCCAGCCGTGCCATAGACAGGTCGCCGTTATGCCCATGTTGCAGCAAACTTCGATGGTATTCCTCAATGGCGGCTGAAACCGGCCTGGATATGGCTCCTTGGGAGCAGCTCCCTAAATGAATATGTGAAGACAGCACCGGAAATAGCTGACGGTAGGACTGAAACGGATGTTTCATAATTCCCTTCGCTCCTCTTCGGCACAGCTATGTGCCTTGATATGTCATTTTATTATCCATATAAGCCAGCTTAGAACAAGGGCCTCCCTTCCCATCTTATCGTCAAACATCGACAATAGACACGAAGAAAGACCCTGTGGGATCAAGCACATTCCTTTATTTTATTAATGAATCCGTTTGCGCCCAAACCAGCTTTTAAGCACCAAGGTAGCGAGAGCCAGCAGCAGCAGCAGCGAGGCCACCGCAAAGGATGCCGAGAATTGATATTCGTTATACAAAATTTCCACATGGAGCGGCAGTGTGTTTGTCTCTCCACGGATATGTCCCGAGACGACGGACACCGCCCCGAATTCACCCATGGCTCTCGCATTACACAAAATAATACCATACAGAAGGCCCCACTTGATGTTCGGCAGCGTCACCTTCCAGAAAATACGCCAGCCACGTGCGCCCAGCATGACAGCGGCTTCTTCTTCCTGCTGTCCCTGATCCTCCATCATTGGAATAAGTTCTCGCGCCACAAAAGGAAAGGTGATGAACAGCGTCGCCAAAATAATGCCCGGCAAGGCAAAAATAATTTTGATATCATGCTCGTCCAGCCACGGGCCAAGCCAGCCCTGTGCGCCAAATACCAGCACATACATCAATCCACCGACGACAGGAGAGATGGCAAAGGGTAAATCAATCAGGGTGACCAGCAAGCCCTTGCCGCGAAATTGAAATTTTGTAATCAGCCAGGCGGCGGCTACGCCAAATACCGTGTTCAGCGGTACCGTGATTGCTGCCACCAGCAGCGTCAGCCGCAACGCCGACATGGCGTCCGGGTCGCGTAACGCTTCAACATATACGCTCCAGCCCTGCTTGAGCGCTTCGGTAAGCACGACGATCAGCGGCAGTACCAGTACCCACAGCAAAGCCAGAAAAGCGGCACCGATCAGCGCCCATTTCACCCAAGGGGCTTCAGTTGTGACCCTATTGGGCGGTGCAGATGAAGGCACAGGTGCATGGGAAAGCCCCTGTCCGGTTATCGCTTGTGACATGATGTTTCTTCCTCCTTAAACTGCGGATGTACCGCTATCGTGTGAACCAAACGCATACTGTCCTGCGTGATAACGTTAGACGGTACGCCGCCGCGACCAACGCTGAATGCTGTTAATCACCAGCAGCAGCAGGAATGAAATAACCAACAGCAGCAAGGCTACCGCCGTAGCTCCTGCATAGTCATTTTGCTCCAGCTTGGACATAATGAGTAGCGGAGCGATCTCGGTCTTCATCGGCATATTACCGGAAATGAAGACGACTGAGCCGTACTCCCCGATGCCACGGGCAAAGGCGAGCGCAAAGCCCGTCAGCAGCGGCGGCACAAGCTCCGGCACAATAACGCTGCGGAAGGTGCGCCATCTGCTGGCGCCCAGCGTAGCAGCGACCTCCTCCTCGTCCTTGTCCAGCTCCTCCAGCACCGGCTGGACCGTCCGCACGACGAACGGGATGCCGATAAACATCAGCGCGAGCGTAATGCCCGTCTGCGAGTATGCCATCTTCCAGCCAAGCGGTTCGAACAACGAACCGATCCAGCCATTTTGCGCATATAGAGCCGTCAAAGCAACACCCGCAACCGCCGTGGGCAAAGCAAAGGGCAGATCAATCACCGCATCAAAAATCCGTTTTCCCGGAAATTCATAACGCACCAGCACCCAGGCGATCAGCAGGCCAAGGAACAGGTCAATCAACGCCGCAGCAGCAGCACACAAAAAACTTACCTTATAAGAAGCCAATACCCTGACGTCAGTCGCCACATCCCAAAACTTCCCCCACGTCAGTCCAGTTGAGTTCAGCAGCAATGCCGATAAAGGCACCAGCACCACCAGACTGAGATACAGCACACTATATCCCATCGTTAAACCGAATCCGGGAAGTACGCGTTTTCGGGTGACCTGCACTTGACTCATGTTCTGTCCATCCCTCTCTGCAACCTATTAACTTCCAGGCACATAAATTTGGTCAAAGATGCCCTTGTCGCTAAAATGCTTTTGCTGCGCCTCCTTCCATGTTCCGAATACATCCTTCAAGGTCACCAGTTCCAGCTTGGGAAATTGATCCTTGAACTTCTCCTTTACGCTATCCAGCGTTGGACGATAATAGTTCTCGGCGGCAATGGTTTGCCCCTCTTCGCTGTACAAATATTTCAAGTACGCATCCGCTATCTCACGTGTACCTTTTTTATCCACGACCTTATCAACCACCGCTACCGGAGGCTCTGCCAAAATGCTAATCGACGGATACACGATGTCGAATTTATCCGTCCCCAACTCCTTCACGGAAAGCAGCGCTTCATTCTCCCAAGCGATCAACACGTCACCAATTCCGCGCTCTCCAAAGGTTGTTGTCGCTCCACGCGCTCCACTGTCCAATACCGGCACATGTTTGTACAGCTCCTGTACAAATTGCTGGGCTTTGGCTTCATCGTTATTGTTTTTCTTGAGCGCATACGCCCATGCCGCAAGGTAATTCCAGCGGGCTCCACCTGATGTCTTGGGGTTCGGCGTAATAACCTGCACATCGCCGCGAATCAGATCATCCCAGTCCTTAATTCCTTTCGGATTGCCCTTACGCACCAGCAGCACAATGGTTGAAGTGTATGGAGAGCTGTTATGCTCATATTTATCCTGCCATCCTTCTTTAATCAGCCCTTTTTCCTGTAATGCATCAATATCGTAGCCCAGAGCCAGGGTAACTACATCCGCATCCAGCCCATCCTGCACCGAACGGCTTTGCTTGCCAGATCCTCCATGAGATTGCTTAATCGTGACCTTCTGCCCTTTCTCCTTCTCCCAGTGGGCGGCAAACGCCTTGTTATACGCCTCATACAGCTCACGGGTCGGATCATATGAAACATTGAGCAGCTTTACATCCTTGGAACCCGAAGCAGAGCTGCCATTCGCCTGTGTTTCACCCTTGCTTGCTCCACAAGCACTTAACGTCAACATCAAAACCAAAGATAGTCCGAGAATAAGTCCACTTTTCCATTTCCCTTTCATCAAGACACCCCTAATTCTATGTAATTTATAGAAACAAATTCATTTGCGCCTGTTATTTACAGACGTATTCAAAAAAAAGAGCGGAGAATTCCCTGATGCAGCCCTGATAGGTCAAACCTGTCGCGTGGACAGTGTCTGCCTGCTGTTCCTAGAGGTTCTCCGCTACAATAGCGAAATCACACTTTAATTCTTTAATTCCTACCTGTTTAATGAGTTATGTAGATATAATACGAGAGTTTACGAGCGTTGTCAAACCTTTTTTTGGCATGGATGATCTGTGCTTCGCTTGCTTGAGGGGATCAGAGGGGGAAATAGTCAGGAACAACAGGATGTTCCCGACTGCTTACAAGCTATTTTCACACGAGGTACTACTTAATTAGCGACCGTTTCGAGATTGACCGAAAAAACTCCAAAAAGCTTCGGATTATCTGTAGCTCTTCTCAACCACAGCTCGCCCGAGCCAACCATAACTCCCTGATAATTGACAAACAAGTCGTCTGTCTTTTGATTCACCAACGCTTCACGAATTGCGTCTGTAAAAATCTGATCGTACTTGGCAATGAACTCTTTCTTATTCGGAATCGTTAGCGCCTTTTCACTGTCATTGACACGCAGAGGGTAGAAAATGTAATTGGCCACCTTTTCCTTGTCATTGTCGGCAACTGCCTTCTGCAACGCTTTGAACGTGTTCAAAAAAGCCTTAGGGTCCTGAATACCTGCTGCCTCAAAAGGATTGTGGGATGGATTGGCGGATTTTGAGGAGGAAGAAACATCCGATGAAGTAGCCGGGGCCGATGGAGTTGACTTTTCCTCGCCATTTCCGTTGTTTTCCGCACTCTTGCTCTCTCTCGCTACTTTTTCATTTGGGGCTGAACCACTACGATCCGCATCATTTCCATGCTCTATCGCACTTGTATTGCTTCCAGTCTCAATGGTTTCAGCATTCTTATCCTGACCGCAGCCAGCGAGAGCCACGAATGTAAATGTAAGTAAAATGGCTATGAGTGACAGCCTCCGTGACATTTTCTGATTACCGTATTCTTGGGTATTGGGCACAACGGGTCATCCTTTCTGCTTCTGCTTTCTGCTCTGACCTATTCTGTTCATTAAGTCTTTAACCGTTCTATTGTAACATAAGTAGGCTAATGACCGCATGTCGTGCCCATATGGAAGGAGCTTACAGCGTGATATAAGTGAAGGTTTTGACTGATCCTTTGGAGCCATCGTCCGTATTTACGTCCAAAATCAGCTCAGTTGTGGAATCCTTCGTTGCTTCATGTTGTTCCTCCGGCTTTATCAACAACAGGTCATGCCGTTCTCCCGGCTGCAACGTTCGACTGGATAATCCATCTGTCTGACCTGACAAGCCTGACGTACCCGCGCTTCTAAGCTTATATCGTATAGGTTGCTTCCCTGTATTCTTGATGCTGAAATACAGCTTCCGTCCCTCTTCAAACGCAAAGGTTGTTCCTCCCTCTCCCTCAAATTGCATGATCTGGTCATGTACAATGCGTTTCTCTGCGCTTCCTTGCTCACTCTGCGTACTTAACGCAGCAGCCGGGTGCGTCACACTCGCCGTTGATGTAGTATGCGTAGTCGTCGATAAGTTGGCAAAAGCAGCATATCCCACAATTGCCCCTGCAACCCCCATCCAAACCCACTTATCTACCATTTCATTTCCTCCTTCATAGAACTATGCCGAATTCTAAACGATACAAGCCATTCTCCATACCATTTAGTCGTCGCCTGCCTATTCGCTCGTGAGCAATGTTGATGATCCAATCCTCTCCTTCGGTATTCTGGAAACACAAATCCTCACCTAGCATAAAAGTGTCCGCTCGTTCCATAGCATAATCAATCAGCCGTTCATAGGCCGTTCCCCCGACATCGCTGCATAATTCGAACAGGTCTCTCCCCCTGCCTTACCATACAAAAAAAACCGAACTCATATCTATTATGAGTCCGGCTGTCATATTTTTCAAACTTGTATTTTACTCCGTCACCGTTCCGTAGATCAGTACAGGAGCTTCGGCGTGATCCGCAATACGGATGTTCGCGTAGATTTTCTCCAGCACTTGGGCTACATCTTCACGGTTCGCATGGATGGTAACCAGTGAATCGCCCACTTTTACAGCATCGCCGACCTTTTTATTCAGCATCAGGCCAACAGCCAGATCAATCTCGGATTCTTTGGTTGCGCGTCCTGCTCCAAGCAGCATCGCAGCGGTACCGATTTCGTCAGCCACGATTTCAGCCACCACACCATCCTGCTTCGCAGGCACTTCGATGAGATACTGTGCTTGTGGCAAGCGTTCCGGATGATCCACAACCGAAGCGTCACCGCCCTGGTTTGCAATAAACTCTTTAAATTTCTCCAGCGCTTTGCCATTGCGAATGACTTCCTGAAGCTTCTCTTCGGCGTCTTCGAGAGAATTGGCTTTGCCAGCCAAAAATACCATCTGACTGCCCAAGGCCATACACAGCTCTTCCAGATCCTTAGGTCCTTGACCGCGCAGTGTATCAATCGCTTCTTTGACTTCCAGCGAGTTACCAATGGCAAGGCCCAGCGGCTGACTCATATCGGAAATGACAGCCATCGTTTTGCGGCCGACATTGTTACCGATGCTTACCATCGCGTGTGCCAGTTCTTTGGCATCATCAACGGTTTTCATGAACGCGCCTGCACCTGTCTTCACATCGAGTACGATGGCATCGGAACCAGCAGCGATTTTCTTACTCATGATTGAGCTGGCAATCAGCGGAATGGAATTTACGGTTGCTGTAACGTCACGCAAGGCATACAGTTTTTTGTCCGCAGGCGTGAGGTTGCCGCTTTGTCCGATGACCGCGATTTTACTGCGATTGACCAGATCTACGAATTCATCCTTGCTGATTTCTACGTGGAAGCCTGCAATAGCCTCCAGCTTATCAATCGTTCCTCCGGTATGTCCGAGGCCGCGACCTGACATTTTCGCTACTGGAATGTCCAAAGCCGCTACGAGCGGAGCCAGCACCAGCGTTGTCGTATCGCCCACACCGCCAGTGGAGTGCTTATCGACCTTCACGCCTTCAATCGCGGACAGGTCAATCGTATCACCTGAATGAACCATCGCCATCGTCAGATCCGCGCGTTCGCGTTCAGTCATATCTTTGAAGAAAATGGACATCGCTAACGCACTTACCTGATAGTCAGGAATTTCCCCCTGCGTGTAGCCTTGGATAATAAAATTTATTTCTTCGGTGGTCAGTTCTTTTCCATCACGCTTTTTCTCGATCAAGTCTACCATTCTCATATGTCATTTCTCCTCACTGTGCGTATGATCGTTACAGGGATATCGCTGTATCCAGGGCAACTTCCATCATTTCTTTAAAGGTCGTTTGCCGTTCTTCCGCTGTCGTTTCCTCACCCGTCAGCAAATGATCACTTACCGTCAGAATCGTCAGCGCGTTCACACCAAACTTGGCCGCCAGCGTATACAAAGCCGAAGTCTCCATTTCGACACCCAGGACGCCGTATTCCATCAGCTTTTGCACAACTGATTTGTCATCACGATAAAAGCTGTCCGAGCTGAACACGTTGCCGACATGCATCTTCAAGCCCTTGGCAACACCGCGATCATAAGCGCCCTTTAATAAAGGGAAACTGGCAATCGGCGAATAGTCGTAGCCGCCAAAGATATGGCGGTTCATGCCGGAATCCGTGCAGGATGCCTGTGCCAAAATAACGTCACGAACATGCACATGCTCCTTCATCCCGCCACAAGTACCTACGCGAAACAAGTTTTTTACACCGTACTCGCTAATCAGCTCATTGACATAAATACTGATAGATGGCAATCCCATGCCGGTTCCCTGTACAGAAAGGCGTTTGCCCTGATACGTTCCCGTAAATCCGAGCATTCCGCGCACCTCGTTGTAGCAGGTCACGTCTTCCAGATACGTTTCAGCAATAAATTTCGCCCGCAACGGGTCTCCTGGCAGCAAAATCGTTTCTGCAATCTCTCCTGGCTTGGCTCCAATGTGTACACTCATGTTTTTATTCCTCCGTCCCATTTGTCCGAGTTTCTAATCTTGTTTGGGTCCTGATTATTGAAGCTCTGCCAAAAAGCTCGTTCCGTGTTCAGGCAGCTTCACACCAAAGTTATCCGCTACTGTCGCGCCGATATCCGCAAACGTCTTACGTACCGCAAGCTCCTTGCCTCCAGCTGTAAAACGTGGGGAATACGCCAACAGAGGCACATATTCACGTGTATGATCCGTTCCCCGATACGTCGGGTCATTCCCATGGTCTGCGGTGATAATCAGCAGATCCTCATCCGTCATTTTAGCGAATACCTCTGGCAAACGGGCATCATAATCGTCCAAAGCCTGACCATATCCCTGCGGATCACGGCGATGACCGTATACAGCATCAAAGTCGACCAGATTCAAGAAGCTTAACCCGGTAAAATCCTCATCCAGCGTAGCCACCAGTTTATCCATGCCATCCATATTGGACACGGTGCGCACTGCTTTCGTCACACCCTCACCGTCATAAATGTCGGAGATTTTACCCAATGCGATCACATCCAGACCTGCATCCTTCAACTCGTTCATCGTGGTACGACCAAACGGCTTGAGCGCATAATCATGGCGATTGGAGGTGCGGGAGAAGTTCCCGGCCTCTCCTACGAACGGACGCGCAATAATCCGGCCCAGCATGTACGGGTCTTCCAGCGTGATTTTACGACAGAACTCGCAAATCTCATAAAGCTCCTTCAAAGGTACAACTTCCTCATGTGTCGCAATTTGCAGCACCGAATCCGCCGATGTATAGATGATGAGCGCTCCTGTTTTCACATGTTCCTCGCCCAGCTCGTCAATGATTTCCGTTCCGCTGGCAGGCTTGTTGCCAATGACTTTGCGGCCCGTATGCTCCTCAATGCGCTGAATCAGCTCATCTGGAAAGCCATTGGGGAATACGCGGAAAGGAACCGCAATATTCAAGCCCATGATTTCCCAATGTCCGGTCATTGTATCCTTGCCGTTGGACGCTTCCTGCATTTTAGTGTAATACGCGAGCGGCTTCTCAGCGGCTTGCACCCCTTCAATAGAACGAATGTTGGACAGACCAAGCTTACCCATATTCGGCATGTTCAGACCGCCACGTTCACGGGCAATATGACCGAGTGTATCTACATCGTAATCATCAAACTGGGCAGCATCCGGCGCTTCGCCGATCCCCACAGAGTCCATAACAACCAAGTGAATCCGTTTGAATTTAGACATGATGAAATTCCTTTCCTAACTCGCTGTTTTTTTTACAAAAACAACCCTGCAATAATTGCCGACAGCACGCTAACCAGCGTCGCGCCGTACAACAGCTTCAGACCAAAGCGGGCCACCACATTCCCCTGCTTCTCATGCAGACCCTTCACAGCCCCGGAAATGATACCGATGGAAGAGAAGTTTGCAAAAGATACAAGGAACACCGATACGATCCCGACCGTGCGCTCCGACAAGCCCGTTTGCTTGGTCAGATCCAGCATTGCTACAAATTCGTTGGACACGAGCTTGGTGGCCATAATGCTGCCTGCCTGAACCGCTTCGCTCCATGGAATGCCCATGACAAAAGCGAAAGGCGCAAACACATAACCAAGCAATGATTGGAAGCTTATTCCAAGGGCCCAAGAGAAAATTCCGTTAACCATGGCAATCAGCGCCACAAAACCGATCAGCATCGCAGCTACCGTAATAGCAACCTTGAAGCCGTCCATAATATACTCCCCGAGCATTTCGAAGAAGGACTGCTTCTCTTCATCCTGAACCTCCAGCAAATCATCTTCCTTCTCAATCTTGTACGGATTAATAATCGAAGAGATAATAAAACCGCCGAACAGGTTCAATACCAAAGCAGTAACCACATATTTGGGGTTCAACATTTGCATGTAGGCTCCCACAATCGACATGGACACCGTAGACATCGCAGACGCACACAGCGTATACAGTCGATGCTTCGGCAGGAGACCAATTTGCTTTTTAACGGAAATAAACACCTCGGATTGACCCAGAATAGCCGAAGCTACAGCGTTGTAGGATTCCAGTTTACCCATTCCGTTTACTTTGCTCAAGACAAGCCCGATATATTTAATAATAAAAGGCAACACTTTGACATATTGCAAAATCCCAATCAGCGCGGATATGAACACGATCGGCAGCAATACACCGATAAAGAACGGCGCCGCCCCTTCATTCGCAATCCCGCCGAATACAAAGTTAATCCCTTCCATAGCGTACCCAATCAGACTGTTAAACCCTTTTGCAAAACCTTTGACCAGAATTTCACCAATCCCTGTATTCAGCAATACAAAAGCAAGTGCCGCCTGCAATACAACCATAACCACCAGCGGACGATACCTGATTTTACGTTTGTCACTGCTGGCAACGTAAGTAAGTGCAAATACAACAAGCAGTCCCACCAGAGCGATTACATATTTCATTTTAATTTCCCCCTTATTACATTAAGCGCTTACATTACCCATAAAAAGAATGCGCCCCGAAAGAGGCATTCTTTTTTTTATTTCCCCAGATCAGCAGGTCGAAAAGCACCCGGCAGTAGTTGGTCCACCGTCCACTCTTCCGTGTTGCCATGAAGGTTGGTCAGATACACTTTGGTATCTGGTTGAGCAAATTCGGAAATCACCTGACGACAGGCTCCGCATGGAGACACAGGCCCTTCCGTATCTGCTACAATCGCAATGGCATCAATTTTACGGCAGCCTTCGGATACCATTTTAAAAATCGCTGTCCGTTCCGCACAATTGCATAAGCCGTAAGAGGCATTTTCCACATTACATCCTCGATAAACCGTGCCATCGCTTCCGAGAACCGCAGCACCGACCTGAAAATTCGAGTACGGAATATATGCCTGTTTACGCGCCTCAAGCGCTTCCTGAATCAATTGATCCTTCATCGCGAATCCCTCCATGACTTTAAAATGAACTTAGTAGGAAGATGTAGACTGCTGGCCCTCGATGATTGTCACACCGGAACTTGCACCGATACGGCTTGCGCCCGCTTCCACCAATTTCTGTACGTCTTCCAGACTGCGTACGCCGCCGGAAGCCTTAACACCAATCTCAGGTCCTACGGTTTTGCGCATCAAAGCCACATCTTCCGCAGTTGCTCCGCCAGTAGAGAAGCCTGTCGACGTTTTCACGAAATTCGCTCCTGCTTTCACGGACAGCTCAGAAGCCAGTACCTTTTCTTCGTCTGTCAGCAAGCATGCTTCGATAATCACTTTTACCAGTGTACCCGCCGCTGCTTCCACAACACCACGGATATCCTGCTCTACCAATTGCAAATTGCGTTCTTTCAAAGCACCTATGTTGATGACCATGTCAATTTCAGTTGCACCGTTGGCAATAGCATCCTTCGTTTCGAACGCTTTCGTTGCCGTCGTATTCGCTCCCAGCGGGAAACCGATAACGGTGCAAATGTTCACGCCTGTACCAGCCAGTTGCTCTGCGGAGTAAGCTACCCAGGTCGGGTTCACACATACGGAAGCAAACTGATATTTCTTCGCTTCAGCGGTCAATTTTGTAATTTCATCCTTCGTCGCGTCTGCACGCAACAATGTATGGTCGATTAATCCTGCAATGTTCATTCTCTAAACGCTCCTTCATTAGAGAGATCGTATGAGGACCGATGTCCTTTACTTCTCTGTGATAAGACCATCATAGCACGGTGTTGAACATATGTAAAATACATTTTGAAATTATGTTCAAACCTGCGCATGAGGCGTTACCTACAGTCCACTTTAGCTTATACAGCCTCACGCTGAGCCATATGTTTACTGTAAAAGTGCCTGTGCCGTAAACTGGTCTGTCACCAAAATATTCGCATACTTACCACGCAGCGACGCCCGGATGGCCTCCACTTTGCGCTGTCCTCCGGCAACGAGAATCGCCTTCTCCTTCTTGCGCAAATCAGGCAAATCAATGCCGACGGTACGACTGTTAATTTCCGGACTGCATATGTTGCCCTCATCATCAAAAAAACGTGAGCAAATATCGCCCTTGCCGATTTTTTGCAGCAGCTTCTGTTCCTCATGGTTAAAATAGCCCAATCTGAACAACAGCGCATCCTCTTTGACCGTCCCCACCGTAAACACAGCAATGTTCGCCTGCTTGCCAAGCTCAATGATACGCTGGATGTGCCGATCCTCCTCAACCATTTTTTTGACAGCATAACTATCAAAAATCACAGGCAGCGGCAAGTATCGTGCAATCGTGTGAAAGGCTTCCGCGAACAAATTCACCGTCTCCACAGCATACGTGTTGACATGCGAATGGCTTACGCCTCCTTTGAGCTGTACGACCTCGACGCCCTTCACCTGCTTTTGCTGGAGATGAAGCGCCACCGCATGCATCGTTGTTCCCCACGTCACTCCAATAATATCTGCATCTTGTACCGTTTCATGCAAATAATCAGCAGCTTTTTTGCTAATATGCTTCTTGATTTCCTGATATTCATTTAACGGCGAATAGCAGACCAGAACAGTATCCAGCCCGTATTTCTTCTTGACCTGCTCTCCGAGCTCATCCATATCCTCCATCGGATCAACAATACTGATTCTCACATATCCCTGTTCCTTGGCAGCTTGAAGCAACCGCGATACCGTGGGACGCGATACCCCGAGTCTGACTGCAATTTCTTGCTGACTATAGTCGTTCAGATAGTATAATCTGGCTGCCTCGATACTTAGACGCTGCTTTTCATGTTCCATTCTACCTCAACCCGCTTATCTTAAAATGTAGTGCCACCGGAAACAACTTCAATCTCCTAAAGCATCTCATATCAGGAGAAACTGAGCGCCATGCCTTGGCCATTTGGAAGATTTAACTGCTATTTTGTGATATTCTGTGAATAGAACCTGGCTACATAGCACCTTCAACTTTATCTTTCCATTTGTTAAAACGCAATAGTTAACCCATTTTAACGTCACTTCACAACCTGTAGCAGTCTTATCTCAAATGTAAGGAGAATTGGCCTATGTCCGAATTTATTGTGTGCAAACTGGCGAGCAAAACGTTCGCTTTAAACTTTGTAGAAGTGGAAGAAGTCATGAATGCCAGGAAAGGAACACCGCTTCCTTTTTCCGAGTCATGGCATGAAGGAATGGTCACCATTCGAGGTGACGTATTTACGATCCTGAATTTGCGCAAAAAGCTGCAGCTCCCCGCTTCAAACGAGTCCTCCGAGGACAAAATGATTTTGCTCAGCCGGGCAAAAATTGCTCTGCTCGTCGATCAGGTGGAGGATACAGCTTCCGCCCTGGACAGCCAGTTGAAAAGCAACGAGGAAGAGTGGCAGCGCGAGCTGTTTCCTGCCGTACTAGAGCATCAGGGCGCACTCGTTCCGGTGATCGATATGGACGCGTTTCTCGCTTCGACCAAGACGAATTAAGCGTATTGATGTAAAATACCACCCAAAGCTTGAGTCGTCTCGCGCTCATCTTTTGGGTGGTATTTTGCGTTAAGGGACGTGAAACCTACCGCTATCCCTCTATACGGTCCCCTGTCCATCCTTCATGTGAACCAGCGTGTTCAACTGTTCCAGCAGCGTATTCCCGCCAGTCAGTGAAATGCTTCCAATCTTCTCGCAGATTTTTTCCAGAAACTCCAGCTCTTTGAGACGGTAGAGGGTGGCATTTTCATCCATCAGCTTAGCGGTATTCAGCAGACTGCGAGTAGATGCTGTCTCTTCGCGCCGTGTAATGAGATTGGCTTGCGCTTTTTTCTCTGCCAGCAGCACCGTGTTCAAAATATCCTTGATATCCCCCGGCAAAATAATATCCTTCACCCCTGCCGACGTAAAAGCAACCCCATACTCGCCGCTTTGCTCATTCAGACGGGTCAAGACATATTCCGCAATTTCCTGCTTCATTTTCAACAAATCATCCAGCTTCATCGTTCCGACATACTCACGCAGCACCAGTTGAAGCATAATGTACATTTGCTCCTCGAATGCCCGAAATTCCAGCGCCCGCAGCGGGTCAACTATGCGGTACTGACAGACGAAGTTCAGGCGCAGTGTAATTTTGTCCTCTGTCATGATTTCCTGCCCCATCAGGTCCATCTGCTGCTGACGCAAATCTATCGTTCTGATCTCCGTGTTCACCGTCGACATCCAGAAATAATATTTCCCCGGCTTCAGCTCGCCTTGCAGCACGTTATCATAATACAGGAAGCCCAGCTCATAGCTTGCCACCTGAAGCGCCTTCCAGTAACCCTGTGTCTTGGCCAAAAAAGCTTGCCCCAACGCCTTGTCAATCGCAGGCTGCCGGGTATCCGCATGAACAAAACGATGCTCCTTGAGCACGTTCCAAAAAGCATATTTACCAGCGGGCAGCAGCTCCACGAACCGATTATCCTCATAATGCAGCACATATTCATAATCCTCTACATCGACGACGGTCAATTGCTCCAGTAGAACGGAATCCGTCAAAAACAAACGAATATCGTGATCCGGTACAAAAAATGGTTCAGCAACATTCAAAATCTCAACCGTTTCCTGCTGAAATGTCTTCAATACATAAGTCCCCGGCAGCAGCAGTTTGTGATAGCTTCCCTTTTTAAACAGCAGCCCGCGCTCATCCGATTTAATCGTTATTTTCTTAAACATCGTATCACTCCTAGTATTTAAAATCCTCAGCTTAAAAGTGTGCATTTTTATGTAAGGCGGCTCCGCGATCCATTTGATCTTCCGATCGCTGTTCGCACAATATAGTCAAAACATACTTTTAAAATGAGGATTCTTCATTTTTATTCGTTGTAACAGGGTTAGTGACCCTGGCAGAGCATCCCTTCGGGGTAGCGGGCGGGGCCAAGCTTGAGGAAAAAGGAAGGTGCCGCTTGTTCCCGTGTTGCGAGGATGGAATTTATCAATCCAACATCGACTGTAAATTCGCACTCCCGAAGCCTCGGGGCCTGTCGGCGCTTGCTCTCTCCGGTATCCGCTGGCCGCATAGCCACCTCCCCGACTCCTGTCATGTGGACCAGAAACGGGATACTCTCATCCGGGTCTTTTCATTGGTTTTTCTCGATTTTTTGAATACTCTACCATGAGTCGCTTGGAAGGCGATTGGGATTCGAACCCTAATTTGGTGGATACATCAGATTTACAGGATACCTCACCCGATCAGAGCAGGCACTGCGGGACCATTTGAAATCCTCACCTCGGTAATATCTTTCTGTATCAGCCTTTAACATTATCACGCACACCCGCACTCACGAACATGGCGAAAGTATTACGACTCCTAAATAAAACAAAAAAAGACACCTGAGAAGCACATTCGCTTCCCTCGTGTCTTTTGTCATATTGCAATATATGTAAACTTCTTCATTCTCTAAACCATTCACACCATTAGGTGTTCACCCTATGAGTTATTCATCCCATTAACCATTCACCCTAATAAACGTTAAGTATACAAAAAAGAATCCTCCAGGCTTTCTAGCCCTTCAGATCCTCAATCTTTAAGTCTCTAAGTCCTTTTGCCCTTCCCCCATTGCCCTACCCCATTTCGGAAAATGAGTTACTTTGTGGCGGGTAGTAGCGGAGCGGAGGGGTTGAATCTGGAAAAGCGTGAGCGTTCGCCTTTGCAGTGGGATTCTTACCTCTACATATTTTATACAATCCGAAGAATCCCGCTGCAACAGCGATCGGAAGATCAACCCCTTCGCGGAGCGCTTTCTCCCACCCACAACCTCACTCATTTGTCCCGCTCAAAATACCCTTCTATTTTCCAGTCCACGCCGACCTGCGTTACGCTCAAATCCTGCAACGCCACCGCATCGCTCATGGCGGACACGCCTTCTCCCCCGAGAAAGCCCGGTGCTCCACGCCCTCCAACCAGCTTCGGCGCAATGTACAGCACAAGCTTGTCAGCCAGTCCTTGCTGCACGAACGAAGCGTTCACCTCGGCCCCGCCCTCCACGAACACCGAAGCTACCTCCGCCGTACCCAAAATATCCAGCATTTGCGGCAGGTTGACCCGTTCACTGCCTTCATCCTGTGTCGGATATACCTTTACACCCAACTGTTCCAGTTGGCTCCGCTTGTCTTCATCATAAGCACGTCCTGTAAATATCCAGGTAGGTGCCTCACCATCTGTAATGACACGGGCATCCAAAGGAATGCGAAGCGTGCTATCCAGAATGATGCGAATCGGATTCCGACCTTCCGGCAGACGAGTCGTCAGCTGCGGATTATCGTGAATGACTGTCTGTACACCGACCAGTATCCCCACATGCTCGTGACGAAGACGATGCACATCCTCCCGTGCCGCATCGGACGTAATCCATTTGCTTTCCGAGGTTCGAGTGGCAATTTTGCCATCCAGCGTCACCGCCGATTTGATCGTGATAAAAGGACGCTTGCTCACGATATATTGGTTAAACACTTCATTCATGCGGACAGATTCCTGCTCACATACCCCAGTGATGACCTCAATACCCGCATCCTTCAAGATTTGTACCCCTCTGCCCGAAACCAGCGGGTTCGGGTCCAGCGCTGCAATAACGACCCGACGGATGCCAGCCTTCACAATCGCTTCCGCACACGGGCCTGTCCGTCCATGGTGAGAGCAAGGCTCCAGCGTTACATAAATTGTCGCTCCCCGGGCATGTTCCCCCGCCATACGCAAAGCATGAATCTCGGCATGTGGCTCACCGGGCTTCAGATGAGCGCCGATCCCGACGATACGGCCGTTGTTCACAATGACCGAGCCGACGAGCGGATTCGGTTCCGTTTGTCCCTTGGCACTTTTGGCATTTTCCAGCGCCAGGCGCATGTATTTCTCGTGAGTGGTCATAGTACCTCCCTGAAATCGAAATCCCGCAAATGGCCGGACCGTTCCACCTTCGTATTCAAATACCGTTCATTATATTGCGACACATCGCCCCACAGCGGCATACGGCCAGCCACGTTCATACCAGATTGCTTCAGAGCTTCCAGCTTCTTAGGATTATTCGTAATCAAGGTTACCGGTTTTTGTCTCAGGTGACGAAGCACACTAATCGCATCCGCATAATTGCGAGTATCATCTTCAAAACCCAATTGGTGGTTGGCTTCAACAGTATCCATACCGTTCTCCTGCAAAATGTAGGCCATCGCTTTGCTGAACAAACCGATCCCACGGCCCTCATGGTTTGCCAGATAAAACAACGCACCCGTTCCGTGCTCCACAATCATTTTCATGGACTGATGGAGCTGAAATCCGCAATCACAACGCTTGCTACCAAAAATATCTCCAGTATGGCAAATGCTATGCATACGAACAAGCGCATTCTCCGATTGTTGAAGATCGCCGTACACCAATACGCTCGATTGTTGTCCTTCTGCCAAATCCAGCGTGGACAAACGCTTCACAATCGTGTCAGCGGTGGCATTCAGCAGGTCCTGACGATCCTCCTCATCCCGTACAGGCAACCAGCAATACCATTGAAAAACAACTGTTTCCCCTTCCAAATTGACCGGCAGCTTAATCGGCCCTACCAAAATCGTCGAGGATTGCTCTCCGCGAATCGTTTGAATTTTATCGTTAAGTAGCGTAGCTACGTCTTTTTGGTTCATCTCTCTGCACCATCCTCTATATAAGCTTACTTCTGTATGATCTGGTTTTCTATGGGTGAAAAATGCTCATGAAACGTGGATTCCATCGTAAGCTGTCGTTCCTGAAGCTCAGTGACAGTCTGCCGACGCCCGTCTTCAAACGCCTTTAGACCCTCTGTGGTATATCCACCCTGCTGACGCAAACGAAGAAGCTCACTCGCCAATACATCGGCATCCTTCAAGGCTGCATTTAGGCCAAAAGCTCCGGTAGGTGTCATGGTATGCGCCGCATCTCCAATAAGGACCAGTCCGTTCTGCGACCACGTATCACTGCGGCTACTGAAAATATCCAACGGTACAAAGTCCTTCCACGAACGAATCTGATCATGTACGCTATGCTCTAAATCCGGGAAAGTCTCAACTAACAAGTGTATGAACGGTTCAAACGACTGCTTAAACAAGGTAGGAAAGCTGCCTTCATCTACGTTCCAGCCCATTTGAATATAGCCCTCAGCCTGCGAAAATAAAGACAACTGCCGCCCGTTGACCAATGCCAGACGTGTGACAGGCTCCCATCCGGCAGGTGCCATAATTTTGGCCCACAGCAGATCATAGCCGTGTCTGATATTCGTCACTGGCATCTGCGCCAGCTTGCGCACGGTCGAATAGCGACCATCTGCCCCGACAATAATAGAGCTGCGAATCGTAACCTCATCGCCGTTCTTATCGCAAGCGATCAAGCCCGTGTATCCCTGCTCGCTATCGCCTTCCAGCGCAGTCACTGTCGTGCCCGCCAAATAACGAAAGGACTCGTACGTTGAAGCCTGCTTGAGCAGAGCCTCCAAAAAACGAGGCTGTGGAATGTGAACCCCCACATTACCTTCCGCTGGCTCAATCGTCTTCACCTGCTGCTGATGCTCCCAATATTCGATTCTCGTCGAAGCGAGGACGTACTCCTCATGAATTTGTTCAAGCAGCTTATGCTTTTGGATCACTTGCAGACCCTCATCATTTAAAATTTCGCCGCGAAAAGCCTTTCCCGCCACGCTCTGCCGCTCAACCAATATCGTCGAAACACCTTGCTCCGCCAGCAAACAGGATAACAAGGCCCCGGCTGGTCCTCCCCCAACTATGCATACTTCGCATTCCAGCTTCATCTGACTTCCCCCTACACCTAAACCATGACCTCAACAATTAGTTCGTACCTGTCAATTTAATTGCATCGTTATAATATCAAATTTTAAGGATTTATATATGAGCATTTTGCATATATATACGTCCGTATCGAATTTACAAGTTACTTTATGTAACAAAGTATATTTATATCATTCAATTTCGTCAAGTTATAAATTTATGTAAAGTAAATTCATTTACTTTTAACAGTTGATCGTTAATAATAGGATCATGAGGTGATCAAATGAACATTCCGCAAATGTGCCCACGGTTTGAAAAAGCTATGGAGCTATTGAGCAAACGTTGGACGGTATTAATCGTGTTTCAACTAACTAGCGGTCCGCAACGATTTGTCGCTATCGAAAATTCAATCCCCAATTTAAGCGGGAAGGTCCTTTCCGATCGCTTGAAGGAGCTTGAAGAAGAAGGAATCATACAACGTATGGTTTATCCTGAAAAGCCGGTTCGGATCGAATACTCCCTTACGGATAAGGGACACGATTTAGCGCCATTGTTTGACCATATCGGGACTTGGGCTACCCGCTGGATTGAAGTTCTGCCAGCAATTGAGCAGCAATAACCTGGTTAAACCAACACGGACACAGACTGCTAACATGCCAAAGAACGCCTTTGCCCCAAGTACAATTCGTACTCATGACGCAAGGCGTTCTATTTTTCATATGACGGATTGCCCTATGATTTACTTATATATCGCCACGTTGCATTTCCTCGCGTATGGACTGCACCCGCTTTTTTCCCCAATCATACATCATCTCTACAATCGGTAAAATCGTCATCCCCAGCGCGGTCATTGAATATTCCACTTTTGGGGGCACCTCGGGATACACTTCCCGGTGTACAATACCATCCTCCATCAATTCTCGCAGTTGATTGGTCAGCACTTTATGAGACAGCTTTGGAAACAGCCTTTGCAAGTCACTGAACCGGTGCGGCCCTTCCACCCCCAGATGCCATAAAATGACGACCTTCCACTTGCCGCTTAACACTGACAGGGTCAGTTCCTTTTCACAGTTATAGTCTCCGTTGACGATTTTCTCCCGTATTTCTTCTCTCAGCGTATCAGACATATATCGGTTAACTCCTTCTATTCCATCATGATCTTGTACCGTACTTGCTTCATAATTGTAACCTGCAGGTAACCTCCGCACTTGAAAGTGCATTCTTCACAGCCGAACGAAACCATCCTACAATAATAGATATCGTTTCACATTCAAGGAGGAATGAAGTATGAGTAAAAAGGCTCTTTTTATTATACCCCCGGAACGCTTTAATGAAGATGAATTGTTTAAACCGAAGGAAGCGCTGGAGCAAGCAGGCGTTACTGTGACGCTGGCCAGTACCCAAACAGGCGAAATTACTGGTGACTACAATGGGAAAGCAACCGCGAATCTGGTTATTACAGACGCGGTCCCTACTGATTATGACGTAGTCGCTGTAATCGGCGGATCAGGCACGAATGATCATCTGTGGAACAACGCGGATCTCCAAGCCCTGCTGAAACAAACGCATGAGCAAAAAATTCTGTTGTCCGGCATCTGCGCAGGCTCTGTAGCCGTGGCCCAAACCGGGCTGCTATCCGGCAGAACGGCTGCATGCTATCCGGTGGATGTGCAAAAGGATCAGCTCCAGACGCATCAAGTCGAATATGTGACTCAGCATGTGGTTGCCCATAGCGACATCATCACTGCTGATGGTCCAGACGGCGCACAAGAATTTGGCGAAGCCCTCGTCCATGCCTTGCAGTAGGTTCGAGCCGAGTCCCAACATTATAGGTAATACGATCAAGCATTTTCAGGTCCTTTTTTTATTGGACTTGGAGATGCTTTCTTTCTAATACTATAACGTCTCATGGCTCCTGGGACTCCCTTGATTTCCAGCATTCCCTCATAAATCAGGGCTCGAAGCCGATATTCGAAAAATTCATCTCCCATCTGCTGATCCAGGTGTCCCATAGCTTCTCCGATCACTCTTGCTGATTTGATAAAATCAGGCTGTGCTTGCTGCTTGTACAACTTATCCACCTTACTCAAAATATAGGTGTCATAGTAGTTTTCTTCTACACTAACGATGCTTCCATCCTTCCATATACGTAGCACCTCAGGCTTCATCGCCAGCTCACACCATTCTTCCGCCATTCGTTCTCTTTCTTCTGGTGTTAAAGAAATACCCTTGTCCTCTTGACTTAGAATAGCTTGTAGTTTGTCAGCAGGTATCTCGCCTGATCGTAAGCCTGTAGCTTCCGGACGTTTAAATACACGTCTGTAAGCATCTGCCGCATTTTTAATCCGAATATCGTTAGACCTATTCCTCAGCAGGTACATGCTTAAACGAAGCCCCACCTGCTCAGGCACATTGCTCCCTGTCCAGATCGTAATGTCCGCCTGCGCTGGAATAGCAGCAAACTGCTTCAGCAACAGAAAATCATCCCTTTCAGCATCCTCATCATGCTCATCATAAATATAATCTCTGAACCATTCCCGCCGTTGCCTACGCCCCATTTCCTGCTGAAGCTGCCCCAATGGGCCAATGGCATAGTTATCCCGAAAAGAAATAACCCGATGTGTATCTTCCCATCCCAGTTGTTTGAGTGCTATTTTCATACTCCCTGCAAAAGAATCGCCAATCACAATATGCACCTGCGTACCACCCTCGTCAGGCTCCCACCATGAGCGTCTATTTTGAGTCTCAAGCAAGTAATCATATAACTCTGACACTTGCTCATACAAATCATCTTTAGAAGCTTCCTTCCGTTTCACAGCTTCTGTCACTTGTAAGATGTCTATCAGCCATAATCTTTGTTCACCCGCAGTCATGCTGCGAATTGCCTCCACAAATCCTTTATTCTCCATGACTTCTTCTCCTTTTACACCTGTTTTTTCGTGCCGCAGTGTCCAATGGAATTGTCGAATCGGAATAGTCGTGCTATGTTAGAGGAATCGACGTTGTAGCATAGGAGGCTTATGCCGTGAATATGAAAGGCAAAATCCATTTACATCAAGTAACGTCCGAATCGTTACGACTGGGCGCCTTACTTTCTTTAGTAGGAGGGTTTCTGGACACATACACGTTTGTCGGAAGAGATGGCGTGTTCGCCAATGCACAGACAGGCAATATCGTGCTGCTGGCTGTCAAAGCCATTCAGGGAAACTGGGGTCAGGCGTTAGCTCATATCCCGCCCCTGATCGCCTTTTCACTGGGTGTTTTTGTAGCCGAGGGAATTAAGAGAAAATCCACCCACCGTCTGACACCGGACTGGGCCCGTGCCATTCTACTGCTGGAAATTTTCATTTTTTTTATCGTGGGTCTGATTCCGCAGTCGGTTCCCAATACGGTGGTGACGGTGATCGTCTCATTCGTTGCTTCTGTACAAATGACTTCCTTCCGCAAGCTCATTGATGCGCCGTACACCTCCACCGTCAGCACGGGGAACCTCAGATCTGCGACAGAGGCGATGTATATCGCCATTACGACCAAGGACACGAATGCTGCCATTCGTGCCATGCGTTACGGTGTCATCCTGACCACCTTTCTGATCGGAGCTTTTCTGGGAGGATTTTTGACGTTGGCTATTGGAGATAAAGCCATCTGGGGCGCTGTAGTGGCACTCATTTTTTCTTTTATTTTATTTACGGAAAAAGAACATAAGTGGAAGCTACCCCTGAGCCACTAATCCTGCATTAGCCCTGAATAAACTGCCGCTGGGCGGTTTCAAAAAAGTTCAAAAGGTCTTCACGTGACGAAAACGCTGCCTGAGCCGATTGGTTGCTGCCGCCACCCTTTCCCTGAAACGCGCCCAGATGCTCTTTAAAATACGCCCCGCAGGCAACATCCTGTGTGCCGTTATGCGTCAGAATGATTTTGTTTTCTGCTGTGGTGGCTAATATTACAAGTAAATCATGTTCAGATGTCAGCTTGACAGCCATTTGCTGTAATTCCTGAAGGGCTTTTTGTTCAAAAATATGAGCCAAAACGTTCCCCTGAACAGCAGAAAGCAACTCTGCTGTCTGATACGAAGTATTTTCTTCTTGCAGGATGTCCACTTGCGCCTTGAGCTGCTTATGCTCCTGCTCCCACTTTTCAAAGCGGGTCAAGATATCCTTGCGCCCGGTATTAAACTTCGAAGACAGCACGTCCAAAATCTGAAGACTTTCGTTAAAATCCTGAAGCGCGCGAACGCCGCATTTAAAATGGATTCTCGCCAGCCCCTTTTGCTTCTCCCATTTCAGACATTTGATCATTCCAATTTCTCCGGTTCGGCCGACATGTGTACCGCCGCAAGCATTGTATTCAATACCTTCAATCTCGACAAAGCGGATATTCTCCGTTACTTTTGGCATTTTCACAAGTGGAATGTCCTTCAATTGCTCATTCGTTACAACATAACTATGGATGCTGCGGTTACTATAGATTTGCCGATTCACTTCCTGCTCGATGGCGGATAACTGCGCAGGTGTCAGCTCAGAACAGTTTACATCAATTGTGGCGTACTCTTGTCCCAGATGAAAGCTTTCCGTCTGCGCTCCCAGCAATTCCCGACAAATCGCCGACAGCAAATGCTGTCCACTATGCTGCTGCATATGATCAAATCTGCGCTCCCAATCCAACGTACAAGCTACCTTTTCATCTTCCGGCAAACGTTCAACCTGATGCCAAATATCGCCCTCCTCCAGAAAAACATCCATCACCGGAATGCCCTGAATCGTTCCCGTATCACATGGCTGACCCCCTCCATGCGGATAAAAAGCCGTTTCCTCCAGCATAACAAAATTTCCGCCGTCTCTTTCCATGCTGCGAGTAATATAAGTCTCCCACTCCGTAAGGGTCGGAGAAGAGTAGTATAGTTTTGTTGTCATTCAAGGTTCCTCACTTTGGATTTCAATTTTTAAAAAACGTCTCCATTTTTTGAATAAAGGCTTTTGCGGCTGGACCTACATATTTATCTACACGATAAAACATTTCCAAATGTCGGGTAGGCGCATGCTTGATCGGAATCGCGCGAATCCCCAGTGACCCGAAGCTTTCAATCAGTTGGCTCGGCTGAATCGTAGCTCCTATGCCTTCTTTCACCAGTTGAAACAGGGACGTTGCTGAGCCTGTTTCCATCAAAGGATGGATTAAAATCCCCTGATCTTCACACCAACGATCCACCAGATCACGCCCGACAAACCCTTTGGGATACATCACTAAAGGCATGTTTGCCAAGTCTTCCGGTACAATTATATCTTTGTCTGCTAAATCATGTTCTGTATTTACATACAAGCTGTGCGTTTCCGTATAAAAAGGGATGCGGTGCAAACGGTGATCCGAATGAAGCCCCAAGCCTACTCCAATATCCACTTTATTATCGAGCACTTCATTGTAAATATCAATCGAGGGAATGACCTGAACCTTCGTATGAGGAAACTCCTTGTGAAAGCTGATCAGTATAGGAGTCAGTCGATAATCCAGATCAGAGGGCAGAACCGCAACACGTAAATGACCGTTATGGAGATGGGTCAGATCAGATATAGCGTTTTTTGCATTTTCCAATTGCTGAATGACTTGTGAAGCGTAGTGCTCCAAAAGCTCGCCTGCTTCCGTCTTTACGGTTTTCTTGCCGATACGGTCGAACAAAGGGACCCCCACCTCATCCTCTAATACCCGTATTTGCTGGCTCAGCGTAGGCTGCGAAATCCCCAGCTTGTAGGCGGCCTCAGAAAAATGCAGCTCTTTGCACAATCGAAGAAAATATTGCAATTGCCGTATTTCCATAGAACCTCGCCTCCGAATCATAGTTTATAACTATTGTTTATATAGAATAAATAGTATTGATCTATTATATAGCGAAATCTACAATGAATTCAATGTTAAAGAAAAGAGGCGATTTGTATGCGTTTGGTGTATCTCATCCTGATTATATTTTTTATCTCCTTAAATTTAAGACCCTCCATTACGTCCGTCGGGCCTTTACTGGATATCATTCAAGCTCATTTGGGATTAAGCGGGGTGAACGCCAGTTTAATCACGGCGCTGCCTATTTTTTGTATGGGCCTCTTCTCTCTGTCATCTATCTGGCTCCAGCGTCGCTTAGGTATTGAAAGGTCTTTGCTTGCAGCTATGTTGTTGATCCTCATAGCCACGTTCCTGCGCATGTTCGTTCATCATACTTCCTTCCTGCTCGCTACCGCTATATTCTCTGGAATAGGTATCGGAATCGCAGGCCCCTTGGTTGCGGGGTTTATCAAAAAATATTTTCCCGAGAAACCAGGGTTAACCGGGCTTTATTCCGTTTCCATGGTAATCGGAGCAGCCGTTGCATCCAGCTTTTCTGTCCCACTTTTCCGGCAAATGGACTCTTGGCAGCACGCTCTAAGCTTCTGGAGCATTTTAGCGGTTCCCGCTGTGCTACTCCTTCTTCCCCTGCTTCAAAAAAGAGAAGCACCTGCAAAAAAACTGCGGATTTCATCTTTCTCGATCAGGAATAAACGGGTACATTTATTTACTTTATTTTTTGGCTGTATGGCGGGTATTTTTTACGCTGTGACTGCTTGGCTGGCCCCCATCGCGCAAGCTGCGGGTTTAGACCATGCTCAATCCGGTATGGTGCTTACCCTATTTACCCTGATTCAAATCCCGGTAAGCTTCTCCATTCCTCTTCTTGCCGGTAAATCAGGAAACAGAACAACATGGCTGCTTCTATGTGGTCTATCTGAATTGATCGGCATTGTCCTGTTGATGACACACTCTTCTCCCTGGGTGGCTGCTATTTTCCTGGGCATCGGCGCTGGTGGACTGTTTCCTTTAGCGCTACTCATTCCAATCGAAGAAGCAGTGCATACAGAAGAAGCCACCTCATGGTCTGCCATGATGCAATTTGGAGGATATTTGCTAGGCTCTCTGGGACCTGCCTTGATCGGGCTGAGCCTCGACCTTTTTCAGACATTTACACCAACCTTGTTCATACTGGCTATGATCATATGTACGATGATGGTGGTGGGCTTAAAAATAGGGAACAAAGCTAAACTTCCGCTTTCCGATAAAATTTTATAAACTCCGTAAACAAAGAATCTCATTAAAATTTAGCTTGTAATTTAAATATTATTGTATTATGATTAGCCCGCTAACAAAATTTTGAATTGTAATAACTTCCAGCAGAAAGGAGAACCCTATGGATTTTGATTTACGGGATTTGCCCACTCGTGAAACACTTCAAGAATTTTCCAAGCGTATTCCCGAGATTGATATCAAAGCCACAGAAGCCATGCTATTCTTTATGCGCGTATCCTCCAGTGCTTTTAAAGTTAGCTTTGAGGGCTTTGAACAATTCGGTATATCTCATGGAAAATTTTCAATATTAATTCTCTTGTACCGAAACATGAACATAGGACTGATGGCTACAGAGCTTGCGGAGAAAGTGGGAATAAGCAAACCTACTGTTACCGGACTCATTGACCGCTTAGAGCGCGATGGTCTTGTCCTTAGACAAAGTCACCCTTCTGACCGTCGTATGAGCATCGTTAAACTGACTGATCAAGGGACAGAACTGATGGAGCGGCTTCTGCCTGTACATTTTACAAGCACCTCCAGGCTGATGAGCCACCTATCCACCAATGAAAAAGAGTTATTGCTGATGTTACTGCAAAAAATAGAACTCGGCATTCCCCAAGCACAAGAACTATATAAAAAAGTGAAACCTTAATAACTCTAAAATCTACGCTTTAGTTAGCCGGGTTACTTTTTAATTTTAAAATAAATAATATCTACATACCCTATTATTTATTCTATCTTCATGCCTAATCCAATTGATTAACTTAAAGGAGCGTATTTACTCAATGAATCGCACACAAGTCACCAGTCTCATTATTCCTCTAATTTCTATTGCCTGTCTGATTGGCGGAGGTTTTCTGCTTCAAACCAACGGACAAGACCAAGTCAACGCTTCACGATCTGTTAAAGGTACAACCCTGAATTCCGACAGCATTCATGTATCCTTTGAACAAGTAGGCGGAAAAGTCCTCAGCATTCCAGTAAAAGAGGAAACTCCCGTAAAAAAGGGGGCTATCCTTATGACGCTGGACGCCAAAGATGTAGATTTGCAAATTGAGCAACTACGAACACAAATTGCCCAGTTCAATACACAGATCAGCCAACAGCAAAAATCAATTGACTTAGGTTATGCACGAGCTGCAACTCAGGAAAAGCAGGCACAGCTCGATATTGCACAATCCCAAGTAACTCAAAGCAAGAGTCAAGCAGCATTGCAGCGGGCAGAAGCCGCTGAGCGTCAAGCCACAGCAGCGGAAAAGCATGTCAATGATGGTGCTCGACATGAGGACATTCAGCAACAGCGAATTGCAGTAGCCTCCGCAACCAAAAGCGTTCAGACGGCCCAAATTAACTATAATCGTAACAAAGCACTATATGATGCAGGCAGTGTATCCAAAGCTGCATTGGATGATGCCGAGTCATCATTGACTTTAGCTAAAAATCAGTTGAGTCAGCAACAAGAGTCTCTGCAAAAGCTGCTCAATGGCGCAACCACAGAAGAACGAATGCAAGCCAAAGAGCAAACGACACAAGCATCTGTTGCTGTAAAACAAGCAGCGGAAGAAATTCGTGGTGCCCAATTGTCCGTGGATCGTTCCAAAACACAACTGGAAACCATTCAGCAAAGTCGTCAACAGCTAGCAGATCAGAAGCTGGCCGTTGATCTTCTACAGCAACAAAAGGAAACACAGGAAGTCCAGCTTAAAACGCTATTACTCAAAAAAGAACGTCTGGTGTTGAAAGCACCGCAGGATGGCAAGATCACTGCTATCAGTACCAAAGTGGGCGAAAATGTGGGACAAGGGTCTCCCGTTATTACTTTAGAAACCAACGAGTTATATTACGATCTCTATGTGAGCGAAGATCAAGTGGGGAAATTTAAAGCCAATAAAGAAGTTAAAACCCACATCTCGGCTCTAAATAAGGATTTGCAAGGTGTTGTACGCTATGTTACATCTGCACCACAATTCGCTAATGTAAAAATGTCTCGTGAAAAAGGTGAGGCGGATACCGCTACATTCCAAGTACGTGTATATGTACCAAAAGAATCTACTTTGCTACCGGGTATGACAGTTGAGGTGAATACTGATGAAATCTCTTCGTGATGAATGGACGCACCTGGTTCATTCCAAGTACCCGATCATAGCTATCATTTTTCCGCTGATTGCAGTGCTGGGATATTCACTGCTACTCCCAAGCAGCCAAATTAACGAAGCTAACGTAGTCGTGGTGGATCAGGATAACACAGCCTATAGCCGTGAGTTCATCCAGAAAATAGATGCCTCCCCTAACATGAACGTGGCTGAGGTTGTTTCATACACTGACAACCCTGAACAATATTTTTATCACGAGAAATTTTTGGCTGTTATTTCTCTGCCGAAGGGGTTAGAGGCCAATCACAATCGCTCCCTTTCCAGTCGTGTGGGGCTGATTCTGGATAATACCAATGCGCAATCTATTACTTTGATTCGCACGGCCATGCAGGAAATTAGCGTATCCGAGAATATGGGACTGTCCGTTCCAGCTATTATGAAAACAGGAATGAACGCGGAACAGGCCCAGGGAGCCCTGAATGGTATTGCTCTGGAAGTACGTTCTCTCTTTAATCCAACCAATGATTATCAGAATACATCAGTGCTTGCATTTACCTGTATGTTCTCCTTTATGATGTTAAACATTAACAGCTTGCCTCTGATCGCCAGACTAAGGGTTTCCCGAAGGCTGGCTGCAGAACTTCAAAATCCGTTCAATATATTGCTGCGTATTCTTCCTTACACGCTGTTTTCGACGGCAGGTTTAATCTTCTCTCTCGGAGTACTTAAAATGTTTGGGGGCAGCCGTTTCGAGGCCAATCCGGTTCTCTTTATCATTCCGGTTGTTCTGTACGTATTCGGTACAGTTTGTCTCAATATTCTGGTAGCATGGGGAGCCGCACATCCGGGAGTAGCCATCGGCAGAATGGTTATTGTACTCATGCCTGCTTTTGTGCTCTCGGGAGCCGTTCTTTCAAGATCGTTATTTCCGTCTTTAGCAATCCAAATCGGTGATTTCTTTCCATTTGCATGGCTGTACAAATTTGTGCGCTCGATGGGACTGCGTGGTGCACCTTTACAAGAAATGCTTCCCGAGCTTGGATCCATGTTACTATATGTCGGTGTACTCTCCATGCTGGTCATAGCCAGAGCGCTGTGGGAAAAACAAAAGCTGGCCAAAAATGCTACAGGCGATGCTCCTGGAATGGGAGCGGCTCATTCCGCTGCTCCCAGTATGCCTGGCAGCGGAATCTCTGCACAAGGAGGTGCGTCCGCGCCTATACACAAGCCAATAAAAGGGTAGCTATCCCCACTTCATACTTAAAATAAAAAGCACCTTTGAAATCACTATAACAGTGGTTTTGAAGGTGCTTTGGGATAGCTACCTCAGGTTTACTTATATGCTCGGCCTAATTGATAAGCGTGCTCCAGCAGACCTTCAATGTAGTCCTTCGATTCGGACAGAGTATCATAGAAGAACTCCACCTTGGACTCTCTTACTCTTGCGTAACCAGCAATGGCTTTGTTCAGATAATGAGTAATCATATCGTGGTATTCATACTTGATCAGATGTTCTTTCGTCCCTCCCGCCAAGCACATCCACAAAACCTGCTTTGTCGTAAACTCCTGAAGCAAACCTATGTTCCACACTTTATCCAGATATCCCTTTAGCATGGAAGGGACGCTATACCACCATAGAGGAAACACAAAGACCAGAGCATCCGCAGCCGCAACTCTATCCATCTCTCTCCGTGTTTCAGGAGCATATTGTTTATGAGGTGAATTCCAATCCAATTCATCTGCTGCGCTGTACACCGGATTATACCCGTCCCGATCCAAGTCCAAAATATCTACCTCGTGCTTATTCTCTTTCAATCCCTCTACAAAACGATTCATGACTGCAAGGGTAAGTGAATCCTCTCTGGGATGCGTAACGACCAATAGAACTTTCATGATTTCGTAACCTTCTTTCTCCTCGTGATTGGTGTACCCTGTCTACAGATGCTATTATGGTTGATATATATGAAGGTGTGAAGTACGCACTTCAATGTACCGTAGGTACTTTAAGGTTCCTTAGTGCTTTTTTTGCACTACAGATCCGAGAGGAGAAAAGCAAATGAAAGATAATACCAAAACATATATGCTCGGGACTGAAGCGACCTTTGAGGTCATCGGCGGGAAATGGAAAGCCATTATCCTGTATCATTTAACCAGCGGCAGAAAACGTACATATGAGCTCCGTCAACTCATTCCGAAAATCACCCAAAAAGTGCTTACCCAACAGCTTAGAGAGCTGGAAAAGGACGAAATCATCCACCGAATTATCTATAACCAGGTCCCACCCAAAGTAGAGTATGAGCTTAGTGAATACGGATGGGATTTTAAAGATTTGCTCGATCGTTTTTGCTTATGGGGAGAAGAACACTTAGACAGGGTTTATGGCGATAAAGCAACGGTGCTGGAGGAATATTCTATGGAAGAGCCTTGTAGAGAAAAAAATAAAGCAGACTGAACGGCCTTTTCGCCATCGCTTCATCAGCTGTCCGCAAAAATACAAAACAGTCCTAATGAAGATTTCCTTCAACGGGACTGTTTGTATGACTTGCATGTCGTCATTCTACAAGAATCGAAATTGCACTATATACTAATAACAAAGCCATTATTATATTAAACTGACTTCTATATTTGGATAAGAACTTTTGAAAAACGGAGCCAAACACACTCCAACAGAATGTACTCATAAAACCAACAAAAGCTAGAAATAACGAATACAATATCAAGCTGAAATTGGAATGGTGATATGGAAGGATGAAGGTTGATATAGCAGTGATACCATATAAAATTCCTTTCGGATTGATAAATTGTAAAAGCATACCTGTTAGAAAACTGTTATTCTTGCCCCCATCATTATCATTACCATTCTCTTTACTCATCATTATTTTTACAGCCAGATATAGCATATAGGCTGCACCCAGGATCGTCATCACAAATTGAATTTTGGGAATGAAATTTTCAAGCAACAAATTAAAATAACTACTCAATAACATGATTACAAAGAAACCTGCACCTACTCCTGAACAAAATCGAATTGTCTTTTTAAGCCCGAATTTATTAGCAAAGAGCATGGCCATAATGTTATTGGGGCCTGGCGTAAAACTGGTAACAAAAACATATAACAAAAATGATAATAAAGGCACTTGGGAACCCCCTCTTCGATGTATGCTATAATGTACAAAAAGAACAATATAACGTTTTACGTTTTATTGTACAATACAGACGTTATATTGTACACAGGTGCAGGAGGTATTTATGGAAACCATCAATCTGATCATTGCCAAAAACTTAAAAGCCTTTAGAGAACATAAGAAATTAAGTCTTGAAAGGGTCGCAGAACTCACTGGAGTAAGCAAAACGATGATCGGTCAAATTGAAAGAGGCGAATCCAGCCCTACAATTACAACGATTTGGAAAATAGCCAACGGATTAAAAATTTCCTTTTCCTCACTCATAAATAATCCCCAGCCAGACACAAAAGTGGTTTTAGGAAGTGAGATTCAAACATTAACTGAAGATAACGGAAAATATCGAGTCTATCCCCACTTCCCCTTCGAAGATGATAGACGCTTTGAAGTTTATTCAATCGAGATCGAACAAGATGGCTTCCTAAGTGCTGATTCGCACGGAGAGGGAACAGAGGAGTTCTTGACTGTTTTTGATGGAGAATTAACGGTCCGTGTAAATGACATCGAATATACAGTCAGAAGGGGTGATTCCATCCGATTCAAAGCTGACAGACCCCATACCTATCATAATTCAGGGGAAACATTAACTCGGTTAAGTTTGGTCTTAAACTATCCCATTTAAATAAGTCCAAAATAATATTTTAAATAATGTAAATATACAAATTATGCTAAAATCATATATAGTTTAGATAGGATAGACAGTTACTATTCTTCTTCTAAATGTGAAGGGGTGTAAAAATGAAATGCTAAAGCGTATTAAAAATCTGTTCGTTATCCCTAACTACCCGCTATTTATGACCTGTATGCTATTGCAAGGTATGGCCATATCGATCAGCGCACCTTTTTTGGCTGTATATTTTACAACTACACTTGGCGTATCTGTTGGAACCTTTGGTGTTTTTACGGCTGTGACCTTGATTTGTGGTATATGGATAAGCTCTCTGATTGCCAAGCGTTCTGATACTGGATTAGATCGTAAACAAATTTTGGTTATTTGTACGTTATTTAATGCGATAGCATTTGCAGGGTATCTTTTCATTCAAAATTTTTATGTACTTTTTATATATATGACTGTCTTCACGGCAATGGGAGCACCTGGAATGCCACAGTTATTTGCCAGTGCACGTGAAGCGGTAAATCGCAGTAAATCAGCTGATCATGCCTTTGCCAATTCAACACTTCGTTCTATGTTTTCTCTTGGGTTTATCACTGGACCGCTCTTTGGGTCTTTCCTGATTGCACATACCGGCTTTAAAGGTATTTTTGTAGGGACAACTTCTATTTTTGTATTTATCGCTGTTCTACTATTCTGTTTTATTAAGCAATCCCCTGTTCAGCTCAAAAATAAGGATCAGACTTCACCTCATCACATTACATTACATAAAAATATTGAGATTCTGATACCGTTCTCAGTTCTCACTTTGCTCTATGTGGCACACTGGATGAACAGTTTAAATATTTCCTTATTTATCATTCATAATTTAAAAGGGGACACGAATGACGTTGCTCTAGTATCCAGTATTTGCGCGGTAATAGAAATACCTTTAATGATCATGTTAGGCGTACTTGCTGCTAAATACTCCAACCGTCTGCTTATATTTTGGGGAGCTTTAACAGGGATTGTCTATTATCTCCTCGTCCTTATGTCTACGGAGATATGGCAGTTATTAGTGGGGCAGCTTCTTCTGGCCTTCTTTGTTGCAGTGATTTCGGCCATTGGCATCAGCTACATGCAGGATTTGTTGCCTTCTCTTCCTGGTTATGCCTCGACGCTGTATTCCAATGCGACAACCATCGGAAGACTGGCGGGGAGCTTAATGGGCGGATTGACCGCTCAATGGATGGGCTATCGAAACTCTTATTGGGTATGTTTGGCCCTGATCCTCTGCTCCCTTGGTCTTCTAGCGATCTCCAAAAAATTAGAGTTTGAAAAATCGGCTGCTCTACAAGAAAGGAATCACAGTCTGTAGTCTGACACCTTATTTTTCTATTGTGGAGAAATGATTCATAATGATATCTGCCGCATATCTGTACCCGCCAGCCTGACGTAATGATTCGCCAATCACATGGGCCTGCTGTTTATACGTTGAATTACTCAAGACCTCTAGTAAGGCAGCTCTCAAAATAGCGGGTGTAAGCTCATTTTTATCCACAACTATACCCGCTCCCAGCTCCTGCACCCGATTGGCCACGATAGGCTGATCGGATGTTAAAGGGATCATGACCTGCGGCACATTGTAATACAAGGCTTCGCTTGTGCTGTTCATCCCCGCATGTGTAACAAAAGCGTCTACATGCTGCAGCATGTCCAATTGCGGAATATAAGGCTTGATAATAAAATTGTCAGGAATAGATTCCGACAATGGCTCCATATCTGTATAATTGCCTGAAGACAGCACAAACTGCACAGGTAAATCGTGAAATGCTGCAAAGCAAAGCTTATAAAACTCCAGGTCTTTATTCAAAATGGTTCCCATTGAGATGTAAACTGCCTGTGGATGGAGAACACGAAGTTGCTCGAACGGGAAAGAGGGCGCATCTTTACGTGGTACAATAGAAGGACCTGTAAAAATATAGCTGTTATCCAGCTTTTCAGCTTGCGGTTGAAAATAACGGCTTGTATAAACAATTTTCAAGCACCCAGCATGTGGAGCGATCTCATCCATAGCCGGGACGGCAACCTGAAGCTCATTAGCTAATTGCTGCGTTACTTTCATCGTGGCCGTATGCAGCCTTTTTACCTCTGGATCATTTTCATCCATGCCTTGGCCAGACCCCAGAGGTTCTACGAAAGCAAAAGAAGCAATAGAGCATATTGCAGGTATTCCCAGCTTCTCTGCTATAATCGTACCTCCCCAGCCCATCAAAGAGTCATAGATTAAATAATCATAGGTCCTGTTCTCTATAACTCTCAAAACCTCTGGAATAATCGGCAGGATCATACCTTTAACCATCATGTACACAAATTGATAATGATGTTTGTACTCCGCTGGCTTTAAATCGGCGTCTTTGGAAAAAGCATCATCAACAAAAGGATAGGTTATCAGTTTTGCTCCCGTTGGCTGAATTCTCGTACGAAATTCCTCCGTACATACATAATCCACTTCCTCACCACTGTCGACCAGTTGCTTAACTAATCCTAATGACGGATTAACATGGCCTTCAGCAGGCGTGATCACTACCAACACACGTGCCATCCCTACACCTCCAACATAATAAATTTATACAAACAACATAAAAGATCTAGCTTTTTTTCTAGCAAAAAATACATCTCACACTTAATATATCGAATATTTCCCATCAAAACAAATATATTCAATTTTTAAGCTGCGTATTTTCCGAATTCAACATTGCTTGCAGACCACACCAATAGGCGAGGTAAACGCTTGGGATTAAGTAAAATACAAAAAAAAAACCATACTTCGCTGCAATACATGCAACAAAGTATGGCCTATTACATAGTCATTCTACATCTTTAAGATTCTATGAACTGATTTCCCCATTAAATTTACTGTAATGCTTGGATATCCTGAATCAGCATTTCAACATTGTCTTTCTTCGTAGCCCAGCTGGTACAAAATCGAACGGCACTACGTGTAGCATCAACTTTTTCCCAAAAGGAAAAGGTATATTTTTCGCTCAGTGCTTTTAATGTACGATCTGGAAAAATCGGGAACTGCTGATTGGTTGTAGAATGATATAGAAATTGAACTCCTTGTTTCGTTAGCGAAGTTTGAATCAACATGGCCATATCTATAGCGTGCTTGGAAATCTCATAGTATAAACCATCTTCAAATAAAGTTTCAAACTGTATACCCAACATTCGTCCCTTCGCCAGCAGTCCTCCTTTTTGCTTGATCATGTATCGAAAATCTTTTTTCAAAGCATCATTGATAATGACTACCGCTTCTCCCATCAATGCTCCAATTTTTGTACCGCCGATATAAAATACATCACACAGCTTCGCTATATCTGCTAAAGATGCATCGTTGTCCACTGCAACCAGGCCATACCCCAAGCGGGCACCGTCGATAAACAAGGGTAAGCCACATTCCCGGCAGATTTGACTTAACGCTTCCAGCTCGGATTTAGTATAGAGCGTACCATTCTCGGTAGGCTGGGAAATATAAACCATACCAGGCTGTACCATATGCTCAAAAGTGCCATCATTCCAGTGAGCGTCATACAGCTCTTTTACCTGTTCGGCCCGGATCTTCCCATCATCACTTGGCAAAGGAAGTACTTTATGTCCAGTAGCTTCAATCGCGCCGGTCTCATGTACAGCAATATGCCCAGAATTTGCAGCAATAACACCTTGATGCGGACGCAAAATAGAAGAGATCACCGTTGTATTGGTCTGTGTACCTCCAACTAAAAAGTGTACGTCCGCATTTTCGGAGTCACATGCTTTTTTAATATAAGCTCTGGCTTTCTCACAGTGCTCGTCCACACCATAGCCTGGGGTTTGTTCATCATTCGTCTCCAATAGTCGCTTTAATATGCGCTCATGGGCACCTTCGGTATAGTCGCATTCAAATCTAATCATTTTGTATTCTCTCCAATTTCTCTAGTTTGTTCTGAATGAACACCATAGAAGTATGTAATTCTTTAATCTCTTCCTCGGATAGACCTTGAACTAATTTTATGACTTGTTCGTCAGATCTTTCATCCAGTTGGTGATAAAACGCTTTTCCTTTAGGCGTCAATCGAATCAGATTTGTTCTATTATCCACCGAAGAATTTTCCTTAACAAGGAAGCCCTCTTTGCAAAGTTTAGCAATGATTCTACTCATATAACTACGATCAATTTTAAGAGAATCGACTAACGTATTGGCTATACATGGTTCGATCATACCGATCTCTACAATGACCCGTGCCTCGGTAAAGGAATACCCGCTATCCAGCACATGTCTATCTAATAAACCAAGTATATTGGTATAAAATCGATTGAAATGTCTCATATCTGCGATGATCTTAGCATCTATATTGATTTATAACTCCCCCTATTTAGTGGACTTATGCAACAATTATATTAATGATTTTTGTGGACTCTGTCAACGAAATATGATGCAATTCAGTTTATTAATTAGCCCATAAAATAAAAAACAGTCCCGATCAAAAATGCTCATCAGGACTGTTGGGCGTAGCTATGGTAACTGATCTTCCCTTTAAAAGCTATCATCATTTCGATATAAAAGCTTAATACTTACGATTCTCTGCACGCTGCCTACTTCTTCATTGTCCTCCTCAATCACCTGCCACTGTCTGCCAATCAGCCCCTGCAAGGTATCGATTTCACTAGGATCAAGGTGCAGATTCTTCAACATGATTCCATCCTGCTCATAATCCTGATCTATGATTCGATCAAAACGAAAATAAAGCAGCCTTTTCAATCCATTGATGTGTAAAAACTTAAATTCATTAACCGCTGCGGATCGCTTCTTCCCACTCGTCCCCTATGTCTTCTGCCGTTTGACAGCGTTCTTTGAAGTCCATTGTTTTTTCTTTAACCTTGTCGAGTAAAGGAGAAAAATCCTGCTTCTTTATGCACTCAATGATGACTTCGTTCTGCTCACCACTTGTACGCAAGTTCTCGATCAGAAAGGCAACCGGAATCGACAATTGTACTTTACTCACCGAAGTCAGCTCCTTTACTCAAGTAGGAATTAAACCAGGACACTACTTGCTCAAATTGATCTACACGTAGAGACGGTTTACCGCTCTTCAGCAAAGAATGATTGGACCCGGGATAGCGAATGAGGCGTGTTGTTTTGCCCAGCCGCTTCAGGGCTGTATATAACTCATCCCCTTGTCCAACCGGGCAACGCAGGTCTTCCTCGCCGTGTAAAATCAGCAGCGGAGTTTCGATGTTATTTACATGCGCCAGTGGGGATTTGGACCAGAGCAGCTCAGGATCTTCCCACGGATTAGCCCCGACGATACCCTCCGTGTAGGAAATACCGATATCACTCAAGCCATAGAAGGATAGCCAGTTGGAGATGCAACGCTGCGTAACGGCGGCACGGAATCGGTTCGTGTGGGAAATGATCCAGTTGGTCATTAAGCCTCCATAGCTGCCTCCAGCCACGCCGAGCCTGGTTTCATCTATATAATCATACTGGTTCAGCGCAAAGTCCAAGGCGTCCAGTACATCGTGATAATCTCCTCCTCCAAAGTCTCCCCGACAGGCTTGTGCAAAATCCTGTCCATAACCGAAGCTGCCGCGTGGATTGGTCATCAGCACGGCATACCCCTGTGCAAGGAGCGTCTGCATCTCATGGCTATACGTGCTGGTATACATCGCATGGGGTCCCCCATGAATTTGTAAAATCAAAGGAACCCGTTCTCCAGGGCCGAGTCCAGACGGTTTGAAAATCCACCCCTGTACCTTGAATCCATCCGCAGCCTCGAACCAAAAAGACTCTGGTACACTCACCTGCAAGGAGGCCATATAATCGTCGTTATGGCGTGTGAGCTGCTTCTCTTCCCCTGTCTCCAGGTTCATTTGATACAGCTCTCCAGGCCGATTCACATCAAGTGCTGCAAAAACCAGATAGTTACCATCAGAAGATAATGTGTACTGATAGATATCTCTATCACTTCCGGCAGTTACTGCTTGAACACTGCCGTCCATTGTGAATCGGTATATGTGAACAGCACCCTGCACCGTCCCGAGCACATACATTTCTGGCTTCATCCTCGCAGGAGCATATACCGGAGATGGAGACGGACCAAAGGATTTCATATCACTTAAGGCGAAGTTGCCCATTTGCATATCCAATTCAGGAAACAATAGCTGCGAGGCTCCCCCCGTAACAGGCACCGTATACAGGCGGTTCTGACTACCACTGCCATAGATGCGATCGCTGGCGATCAGAGTCAATGCTTTGCCGTCCGGTGCATACGAAAATTGGCTGATCGCCAATCTGGAATCCGTAACCTTCACCAGATAACTGCCGTCGCAATCGACCGTATACACATCCGAAAACGAAAGCAGGTCTGCATCCAGCTTGTCGTCTTCTACACGTTTGGACAAAAACGAAATCCGCTTGCTGTCCATGGACCATACGGGATAAGCAGCATTCCAAGGTCCCGAGGTGATTGGGGTGACCCGGCCGTTTTCAAGCTCCAGAACAAATAGATGACTAAATAGACCGTTCCACCAGCCCAATCCTTCAGCTTTGGGAGTGGTGCGATCCACGATGCGCCCCCGGTCACCAGACTGCTTGCTGTATTCCTCAAGCTCCATGGCTTCCCGCTCGGCGTTTATACTAACCATACTTGTAAATACAATATACTTCCCGTCCGGCGACCAGACGAATGCACCCACTCCACGCTTCACCTCGGTCAGTCGCTGTCCCTCTCCACCTTCAGCCGGAACCGTCCATAGCTGCTTGCTTCCATTCACCACACGTAAAAAAGCAAGCTTCGATCCATCAGGTGACCAGGCAGGAGCTGAATCCTTATTGCCATCGGTCAACGGCTTATCGTCAGCCCCAAGAAGCGATACGACACGGATGTGCGTATGGTAGTCATTCTTTGAACGATCTATGCTTTTGTGGACGTAGGCAATCGTTCCATCGGAACTTACTGCCGGATCACTGATCCACTGATATCCGTATAAATCCTCCGGTACAATTGATCGTTTATTCATGAGTAGCCTCCTTTTTCGGTTAACTCCTACTTCCAAAGGTTATCTATTCGTGAGCCATCTGCTTATGCAGGGGAAAATGGCAGGCCACAATATGCCCTGGAGTATGCTCTTCGAGCAGTGGTCCCTGTTGACGGCATATTTCTTGTGCATATGGGCAGCGCGTGTGAAAAGTACAGCCCGAGGGCGGATTGGTCGGATTGGGGATTTCACCTGTCAAGGTTATTCGCTCTTTGCGCAGCCTCGGGTCTGGGACGGGTACTGCATCAAGCAATGCTTTTGTATATGGATGCTGTGGCCTTGCAAACAACTCATCACGATCTGCAAGCTCCACGATTTTGCCCAAGTACATCACTGCAATACGGTCGCTAATATGCTTGACGGAGGGCAGACCGTGAGCGATGAAAATGTAGGTAAGTTGGAACTGCTGCTGAAGCTCTTTTAACAAATTCAAAATCTGAGCCTGAATCGACACATCCAGCGCAGATACAGGTTCATCGCAAACAATGAGCTTCGGTTTCATGGCAAGCGCTCTCGCTATGCCGATCCGCTGCCGCTGTCCACCACTGAATTCATGGGGATGCCGATCTGCTAAATGAGCACCTAATCCTACCGTCTGCAACAGTCGAAAAACTTCAGCTTTAAGCTCTTTCCCTTTAGCAATCCCGTGTACCCGAAGCGGTTCGGCGACGATATCAAAGACCTTCATTCTCGGATTCAAAGAAGAGTACGGATCTTGAAATACAAACTGTAAATCTCGTCTGACTTTGCGTACTTCTTCGTCCGTTAAATCAGACAGGCTTTGCCCTTGAAAACGAATTTCGCCTGCCGTGGGCTCCAGCAGTTGTGTAATCATTTGTCCCGTTGTTGATTTGCCGCAACCTGATTCACCTACAATACCTAAGGTTTCGCCGGGCATCACCTTAAAACTCAATCCATCAACCGCCCGTACATAACCGCTTTTTTGGGAAAACCAGCCCTTTTTCACAGGATAATATTTTTTAAGCCCATTCACTTCGAGAAGCGGTGTTCCCTGTGCTGTCTCATTCATACTGACACCTCCTCCATCCGCAGACATCTGACATAGTGTCCTTGATCCTTGGCTTGTATTTCAGGATGAATCCTGGTGCACTGTTCCTGGGCATAAGGACAGCGGGGATGAAAGGGACAGCCGCTCGGCATCTGCATCATATTAGGAACAGTACCGGGAATGGAATCCAGCCATTCTCTCTGTTCCGTAAGCTTGGGGAGTGATCCTAGCAAACCAATCGTATAAGGATGCCCCGGCTTTTCAAACAAATCAAATACGTCCGCTTCCTCGACCACTTCCCCGGCATACATCACGACCACCCGGTCCGCCATTTCCGCGACAACACCTAAATCGTGAGTAATAAGAATGATACCTGTATTCTCTTCCTTGCTCAGCTTGTGGATTAAATTCAAAATTTGAGCCTGAATCGTAACGTCCAGTGCCGTCGTTGGCTCATCAGCGATCAGCAGTTTAGGCTGACAGGCCAAGGCCATTGCGATCATGACCCGCTGACGCATTCCTCCAGATAACTGATGCGGAAAATAACTCACCACTTTCCACGCACCGGGTATGCCTACCCTCTCCAGCATCTCAATACTTTTCTGCCGTGCCTCCGATTTGCTCAGCTTCTGGTGCTGCCGGATGACCTCACTGATTTGGTTACCAATCGTAAATACCGGATTCAGCGAACTCATCGGCTCCTGAAAAATCATGGATACCTCGTTCCCCCGATATTTTCGCATTTCCCCCTTGGACAGTTTGAGTAAGTCTCGGCCTTCAAGCAGAATCTCCCCACCCACGACTTTACCCGGCGCAGCCACTAGACCCATAATAGACAAGGAGGTTACACTTTTACCGGAACCGGACTCGCCAACAATAGCTACCGTTTCGCCTGGATTCACAGTGAAGCTGACACCGTTGACCGAAGGAACGATGCCATCCTCCGTTTTAAAGTAGGTTTTCAAATGGTTCACTTCAAGCAATTTCGTGGTCATCTTTTCCGATCCCCCGCTTTCTGTTATTCTTTCGCTTTCATATGGGGATCTAACACGTCTCGAAGCCAGTCACCGAGGAAAATGACGCCCAGGACCGTGATGGTAATCGCCAGACCGGGAAACGTTGCCACCCACCAGCTCGTGGCTACATACTGTCTCCCATCGCTCAGCATGCCACCCCAGGACACTGCTGGCGGTGTGATCCCTAATCCGAGAAAACTAAGAGAAGCTTCCATAATAATCGTTGTCGCCACACTCATACCAGAAATTACAATGAATGAAGACAAGACGTTGGGTAAAATGTGCTTCAACAGAATCCTGCTATTTTTTGAACCAATCGCTTTGGCTGCTTTAACGAAGTCCCGTTCCTTGATACTCAATACCTCGCCCCGGACCACCCTTGTATAAGAAACCCAATTCGTAACGCCAATAACAAAAATAAGTGTAGTCATGCCAGGCCCTACCACGGCCAGGACGACCAGCATCAGCAGAATAGCCGGAATGGCCAAAAAGGCATCGGCAACTCTCATAATGATGGCATCCACCCATTTACCATAAAAACCGGCGAGGAGTCCGAGAATCGCGCCAATAGTGCCTGAGACCAGAACTGCACCGACACCGACGATAAGCGAAACTCTCGCCCCGTATACGATACGACTCCACATATCCCGTCCCAGGTTATCTGTACCCAGCCAATGCTCCGGCAATCCACCCGCCAGCCACATGGGCGGCTTCAGACGATTAAGCGGGTCAATATCCGCAGGATTGTGACTGGCCAGCAGAGGGGCACATAGTGCCGTTAAGCAAACGAGCAGTATGATTATTGCACCGACCGTTCCAGTTTTACTTCGTAACAGTTGCTTCCATACGCGCCCGATACCGGACGGATGTGTTTTCTTTTGGTCATCCAGGTCTAGGTCTGGGCCAAGGGCTTGTACATCATGAATACCTGCCACACTTCCTCCTCCCCTCTCTAGCTGTATTTAATTCTTGGATCAAACAGTCGGTAAACGACATCGGTTAAAATATTGCTGATAACCACAATAAAGGCAATCACAAATACAGCGGCCTGAACGATAGCCATGTCGTGTGTATTCACAGCGACAACAAGCAGTTGTCCCAAACCCGGCCATGCGAATACCGTCTCGGTAATCAGTGTGCCACCGATCAAGCTCGTAAATTGCAAGCTCATAATTGTAACGACCGGAATCAATCCATTGCGAAAAGCATGTTTTCCGATCACCACAATTTCGAGAATCCCTTTACTTCGGGCTGTTCGAATATAGTCCTGATTCAAAATGTCCAGCATACTGGAGCGAATGAGTCGGGTCATCTGTGCAGAAAGACCGACACCCAGTGTAAAGGCTGGAAGTATTAAATGCTCCATCCCGCCCCGACCGGACACCGGAAGCATCCCCAGCATGACGGAGAATAACAATATGAGCATAATCCCCATCCAAAAGTTAGGCATGGCCTTTCCGACTACGGATAAACTGGAAATGATTAAATCGGTAAAGGTGTTACGTTTGACTGCTGAGATGACGCCCAACGGCACTGCGATGATGATCGCAAAAATCATGGCGGCTACTGCCAATTCAAAACTGGCAGGCAGCCGTTCCAGCACTAATGGCAAAGCCGATTCACCATAGCGAAACGAGGTGCCAAAATCGCCTTGTAAGGCACTGCCAATAAATTTAATGTATTGTGCATATAATGGCTGATCCAGCCCAAGCGCTTGCGTTAATACTGCACGATCCTCGGCTGTAGCGGTCTCAGGCAGCATCAGGGCTACAGGGTCCCCGGTTACCCTCACCAGGATGAATACAATCAGAGAGACAATCAGCAGTACAGGAATCACCTGCAACAGCGATTTGGCGATATAAGTTTTCAATCCGTCACCTCCATAACCAGCAGGCTTAATTTTAAAAGGACGGGCAGGAACCTGCATCGAGGTCCCCGCCCGTACACTTCTCTGATTTATTTTGCAGGTGCAATATCCTCTGCATAGAACATCTCATCGCTTCTCGGTTGGAAATCCACACCGTTGCTGGTGCCATAAATCCCTTCCATTTGGAAAAGATAGACGGCCGGACGATCTTCAGCCAATATCTGCTGCACTTGCTGATACTCTTTTTCACGCGAGGCTGTATCCAGATTCGTCAGGGCATGCTGCAACAGCTTTTCTACCTTCGGATTGTTATAATCCGTTTCGCCTTTAGCTTCTTCCAACAGGTAGCGATTATAGTTGTTGGAAGCATCAAACAGGGAATTACCAATCCCGATCATAAACATTTCCTTGAAGGATTTGGAGCTGTAACGCTCACTGAAAGCGCTTGGCTCCAGCACGTCCAATTTAATGTTGAAGCCTTCTTTATTTAACATGGCGGCTACGACTTCAGCATACTCTTTGTATATTGAGGATACTGAAAGAGTTAATGCTGGACCTTCACCAGTGTATCCGGCCTGCTTCAACAGTTCTTTGGCTTTAGTCGGATCATATAATGTTTTCTCATACAGGGAAGGATCAGCACCAAAGTTGCCTGGTGTAACGGAAGTACGGGTTACAATCCCGGCACCGCCTGCGATGCTATCCACGATTCCCTTTTTATCAATCGCGAGATCTATCGCTTCTCTCACTTTGGAGTCAGCCGTAACACTGCCTTGGCTTTGACGTAAAATCAATTGCAAGACTCGCTGTATCGGAGCCTTGACGATTTTTTTGCCCTCTTCGCCTTGAATACGTTCTATATCGGTGGATGGGATTCCAGAGGCAATGTCAATCGAGCCAGCGAGCAGTTCAGATACACGCGTTGAGGCTTCTGGTATGGAACGAAAAACAACCTGATCCCATTTGGGCTGACCTTCATAGTACTTATCGTTTTTAACCAGTACTACACGATCATCCTTCATCCATTGACTAAACTTATAAGGGCCTGTACCGATTGGATTTTTAAGGAATGCCTCTATCCCATTTTTCTCAATATACTTGGAAGGTACGATCCCAGCTCCCATTTTGGATAAACGATTCAGCAGCAGCGGATCTGGCCCGTCGGTTATGATATCTGCTGTATGTTCATCCACTACCTTCACTTCTTTAATATTTTTAAAGTAGGAGTTTTGTTTGAGCGTGTTATCCTTTGCCACTCTTTCTATCGTATACTTCACATCTTCCGCCGTGAATGGATCACCGTTATGGAAGGTTACCCCTTCGCGCAGGTGAAAACGCCAAGTCGTATCATTTACCTTTTCCCAGGTAGTTGCAAGTCCAGGGACTTTCTTCTGCTGACTATCATTTTTCAACAAGTAGTCAAATACGTTAACCAGAACGGCTTCACTCGCAGTGTTGTTATTGTTATGAGGATCAAAGCTCTCAATATCCGTAGCACTTGCGATCGTTAGTACTTTACTGCCGGTCGATGTCGATGCTGCGGTGTCTTTACTACCGCCTGTGGATGGGGCACCGCAGGCTGCCAGGATCATCACAGCAATCAGTAACGTAATCCCGCTTGTAAACCACTTATGTCTATACATCTTGTCCACTCCAGTCCATTGAGGTTGTATATTGCCACACAGCTGCTTCTGAGCCTCTCAAACCCGATTTTTATTTTGTCTTCAAAAAATTCAGCGCTATGGCCGACATCATCGCTACTCCATAAGGCAGTACCGATTCATCCAAATCAAACTTGGGATGATGCAATGGATAGCTTGTATCTTCATCTCCTCTCCCCGAGCCCAACCGGAAGAAAACACCGGGTACCTGCTCACAATAAAAAGCGAAATCTTCCCCGCCTGTTGATGGTTTGATGTAGTTCCACTCCTTGGAGCCAAACAGTTGCTCACTCGTTTCGGTCATCAAATCGACCATATCCGAATCGTTCTGCACAACCGGGTAGCCATGCTGATAATTTAATTCATACCCGGCCCCGAATGACTCACATACCCCACGAACCACCTGTTCAATTAGCTCAGGCATTCGACTGCGCAGTTCCGCAGATAAAGTTCGAACGGTACCGATCATCTCTACTTCAGGTGCAATGGCAGCTCCCATATAACCGCCACTAATTTTACCAATCGTAATGACAATGGGCTCAAGTGGATCAACCAGACGGCTTGGAATATTTTGCAGAGCAGAAATAACCTGCGCGGACACGGCAATTGCGTCTATCCCCTCATGTGGACGAGCAGCATGGCCACCTTTGCCTATAATTTTAATCGTTAAGCCATCTGCGGATGCAAAAGCCACCCCTTTGCTGACCCCAAGTGTTCCTGTCTTCAAACCCGGGAACATATGTAGTCCTGCCATCGCATCTACTTTTGGATTTTCCAACACACCATCATCAATCATAGCCTTGGCCCCGGCCAAACCTTCTTCAGCCGGTTGAAAGACAAATTTGATATTTCCTCTTTCAGGCCGCCCCAGCTTCGTAAGTAACTGCGCGGCTCCCATCAGTATTGCTGTATGGGCATCATGCCCACATAAATGTGCCTTTCCCGGAATCTGTGACTGATAGGGAGCCGTTTTTTCATCCTGAATCGGTAAAGCATCCATATCTGCCCTTAGACCGATGGTAGGCCCCGGGCTTTTTCCTCGTAACAGACCTACAACCCCGGTTTTACCTACATTTGTTATCACTTCCAGCCCAAGTTCACGTAAGTGTTCAGCCACAATTCCCGATGTACGAACCTCTTCATAGCCCGTTTCAGGATGGCGATGAAAGTCTCTGCGCCAAGCAACCAGCTGATCTTGAAGCGGTCTGGATAATGCTAAAAGTTCATTTATATTCATTATTATCATCCCCGCTCGAATCATCTTATTTTTTCTGTTTAGTACCGACTAGCCTTTTGCAACCAATCTTGCATAAATGGCGTCTGCGGAATGTCCGATATGGTGCTTCATCACTTCCCGCGACTTCTCAGCATCCCGTGCACGAAGTGCACTCAGAATTTCCGTATGGACGTCGTAGTTCACCGTCCGAATCTGATCGTCATAGGGCATGAGATCTAGCGATGGGTTAATTTTGGTCCGAATCTGCCTAACTGCGGCTTCACAAAATGGGTTGCCCGATGCCTTAGCAATGGCTAAATGAAACTTGACATCCAAGGCCCGAAACCATTCTCGGGTACAGTCCGCTTCAATGCTCTGATCCAGATAGTGCTGAAGCAAGTCCAGTTCATCTGTGGTGATCCGCGCAGCCGCTAAAAAAGCACCCTCAGGCTCCACAATCATCCGATATTCAAAGACCTTCAGCATATGCTCCCAATCTTTTGCGATTTCTGCCCGGGTACGTTTATGAGAGTTTGCTGTCACGGGAAGAACAAAGGTCCCTCCCTTGGCACCTACTCTCTTCTCAATGAGCCCCTTGGACTCCAATTGGGATAGCGCCTCACGGACTGTAATTCTGCTGGCATTAAATATCTCTGCGAGTTCCCGCTCTGTTGGTAGCTGCTCCTCGCTAAGCAACTCTTTTAGAATAATAGCCTCTTCCAACTGCTCTCTAATAAAATCACTCACCTTTTTAGCTGATACTTTTTCAAAGTGCAGAGGAGATGGGATTAACATATCAACACTCCGATCCATAAATCTCTAAGGTCTAAACCTTATACCTTTTTCGAGAACAAAAAAATAATCTGTAGTAATCATAATACCTAGTAAACCTATATGCAATACTTTTTTTCTAGAAAATAAGGTATTCTATTAAATTCATTCCTTCGTAACAATCTTCCACATATATAGCCACTCGGAGGTGGGTGTTTATCCCTCATCGGTATTGTCGTTATCCAGTTTCAACTTACGGTTGTAAGGTTTGCTCTTATGCACCTGGCCCTTCTAGGAGGTGCATTCGGATTGTTGGTAGGCACCAAATCCATGTTGGGAGCCATGCTGGCCATACTTGTCGGCTCCTTTTTATTCGGTCCGTTATCTACCAGGATTAAATTAGAGCCTGCCATTACAGGTGCTTTCTTAATGACGGGCTCATTGGCTGCGGCGTTAATGCTCATATTGGTGGAATACCTGCTATGGAAGTCTTCGGCCTGTTTGCTGGGAGTATTCTCATCCTGACTACATTCGATATTTGGGTGCACGCTTTCCTTATCATTTAACTTACCAACAGATGCATCCATAACGATGATTAGCGTAATCATTTTAAGCTTTTGCTTTATTTTCTCCCGAAAATAATTATTAATGGAGGTTTTCATTTATGAAAATCGCAGAAGTACATTTAAACTGGCTTTCCCCCTGCTAGCTTTTGTAATGGGAGCGGTTATTTTTTTATTGCCTAATTAACGTGCCAACCAACAACTTATTTCTTCCACTTTACATTTTGATTACATAAAACTATCTCTCCCCTCATATACGAATACTAATATTATCTATGTGTTAGCCGATTATCATCGGTAATCTACGAACAAATAATAGGGGGTACTTTATGTTAGGCCATTTTTTCAAAAAAATATTACCTATCGTTATGGTGTCATCAATCACAATGACTGGCATTGTGTCAGGAGGAGCTTCTACACAAGCAGCTTCAGACACAAAAAAAATTAAAAATGTAATTTTTTTAATTGGTGATGGCATGGGTCCATCATATATTTCTGCCTATCGGTATATGAAAGATAACCCGGCAACCCCTCTGATGGAAAAAACAGAGTTTGATCAGTATCTTGTAGGTGCTCAAACGACGTATCCGGAAGATGAGTCTCAAAATATAACAGACTCCGCTTCAGCTGCCACAGCAATGTCTGCCGGTGTTAAAACATATAATGCTGCCATTGCCGTAGATAACGATAAAACTGATGTCAAAACGGTATTAGAGCAAGCGAAGGAAAACGGGAAATCTACCGGCTTAGTTGCAACATCTGAGATCACCCATGCTACTCCTGCAGCATTTGGTGCACATGATGTTAGCCGCAAAAACATGAACGCCATTGCTGATGATTACTTTGATGAAAAAATTAATGGAAAGCACAAGGTGGATGTCATGCTTGGTGGTGGACTAAGCAATTTTATACGTAAAGACCGAAACTTAACTGAAGAGTTCAAGAAAGCCGGTTACGGTTATGTCACTGATCGGGAAGGATTGCTGAACAATAAAAACGATCAAATTCTCGGTCTGTTTGCCCAAGGTGGACTAGATAAAGCCATCGATCGTGCCAAAGAAACACCTTCTTTAGAAGATATGACTAATGCTGCAATCAGCCGATTAAATAAAAATGATAATGGTTTCTTCCTGATGATTGAAGGAAGCCAAATCGACTGGGCAGGCCATGACAACGACGTGGTTGCTTCCATGAGTGAAATGGCGGATTTTGAAAAAGCATTTAAAGCAGCAATCGACTTTGCCAAGAAAGACGGCAATACATTAGTAGTTGCAACTGCTGATCATTCTACCGGCGGATTTTCGGTCGGTGCAAATGGAGAATACAACTTTAATGTAGCACCAATTAAAGCAGCAACGCGCACACCAGATTTTATGGCTAAAGAAATTGTTGCTGGCGCAAGTGTTGAAGATACACTTAAGAAATATATCTCCTTAGATCTTACAGAAAGTGAAGTTCAATCGGTCAAAACTGCTTCTGCTACAAAGGACGAAGTTAAAATCGATAATGCCATTGAAGCCATCTTCAACACTCGTTCATTTGCTGGTTGGACAACAGGTGGTCATACTGGAGAAGATGTGCCGGTCTATGCTTACGGGCCAGGGAAAGAATTGTTTACGGGACTTATCGACAATACAGATAATGCAAAGATCATTTTTGATATTCTGAAAAAAAATAAATAACAAAAGATCCTAGCTATAAGCTGCTTCCGGTACTCGACCGGAGGCAGCTTATTAATCTTCGTTGCGGTCGATGCAATTCTGCCTCTGCGTTCGCCATTAATCATGCCACATATCAACGAGACAAAAATCTCGGTGTCTGTAACTTCAGCATTTATCACCTTAAGGATGTTCTCAATAACCTCAGAAGCTTTCTTGTTTAACATTAGCTCAAGATTTTTTCTTGTTCCGCAAAAGCGGTGCAATGTTGCCTTACTTATGCCTGAGGCTTCCGCTAATTCTTTGATTGTGCTTCTTGGGCTGTCAATTATGGCAACGGCAAGGAGTTTTAGTAAATTGTTTTCATTGTAACTTAATCCCATTTGGGCTTCTCCTTTGTTTTTTATTACGAAATTTGAATCCACATACGTTCAAATGATCCATTTTTATATCACATGAATTAAAAAACATATAATATTATATGAGTCAATATCGTCTCATTTTTTGTAAGTATCATATGGTTCAAAACAGAAATCATTGGTGCAGTCAGATACGGTAACTGGTTCACCAATGGTCGTATTGACATTCACCATGTCCTTTAAATGATCTTTCGCCGTTCTGACAAAAGATTGCAATGGATGCCATGTCATTCCATTCACCTCTCTACAATAGTCCTATTATGCCACTGTAGTCAGGATTGAAAAAGAATAAACTGCGTATCCTTGCATCAATTGTCTTTGCCCGCATAAAAAACTAAAAAAGCCATCTCTCCACTACATCAGTGGAGGGACGGCTTCAATTAGCAGTACGCTCACTTATCCAAAAAAAGTATTGCAAGCAATCAAAATAATGATAACGCCGCTTAAGGCCGTACTGAACTGACCTAATGTGAAAGAGCCGATACGAATCGCCGACAATTTTTGTCCAAGGATCACACCAAGCCAAACCGTGATATAACTGCCGATTGCCGCTGTCAGAGAGATCGCAATGGGTGACAGTCCTATCAGACCTGCACCGATCCCATTCGTAACGGCATTAGCAGCAAGTGCAACCCCCAGCACCGCTGCCTCAAGGTATCCAATAGTGCCTGATTTGTCTTTATCCACGATTTCTGGATTTTGTAGAATTCCTTCGAGTGATCGGCCTGACACTTCCTCCCCGGCTTCTTCACTGTCCTGTCTGGATTCCTGCTTCTTACGCGGTACTGCCAGCAGAATGATGCGGGTACCGACAATGAACAGCAACAATGCTCCAATTAGGACGGGTAATATACCCGGAAGAACCCTCGCCAGCCACTGACCGGATATGATCCCTGTCATGCTAAGGATGAAACAGATGACCGCAATGATTAAATTTGATAAATAGTTAATACGTATACCCCGAATCCCATAAGATATTCCAACACCCAAATTATCCAGACTGGATGATAAAGCAAAGCCAAAAATTAAAAGCCACGCAACCATGGGGTCCTCACTCCTTGTTGTCAGTTTACAGTCATACTATTGAGCATATTGCAAAAAGGTGCTCATCATCTCTAAAAATGTTGAGATCCCCTCAACATTTGGTTCAACACCAACACAAGGTGAGGTGAACTGCAAATGTCCGATGCGAAGAGAAACGCCACACTAGGTGAGACACTGCTCACCTTGCTGAAAGAACGTTCTTTATCAATGCGCAAGCTAAGCGCTGCTACCGGCATTGATACGGCCACCATATCGCGAATCGTTAACGGGAAGCAAAGAGCCAAGCCTGAACATCTGGAAGCTTTTGCTTTTCATCTTGACGTTCCCTCTGCTCCACTCTTCCAAGCTGCTGGTTATGTCGCCTCCACTCCCCCTACTCATCAGAACCACCCAAACGATATCTACTCCTCCATCAACAGCATTAAAGAAATTCTTCAAGCCTCCAACCTCATTGACCAACAGTTTACTGCCGAGCAGGTTCAAAAAGAACTGAGCAAATACGAACCCTATGTCCTAACCGAAGAAGGAGCTCAGATTATCCACAATGACTTTCCCGGTAAAGTAAAAAGCGTCAACGGCGCGGGACCTTTCATTGAGGAGCTCAAGAGAATGTATCGGCTCTACAGTAGCGATAATATCACCCTGGAGGAGCGCTCGATCCTCGGCAGCGGCTTGTTGTACTTCGTCTCCGCCACAGATATTATCCCCGATTATGTATTTCCTTTAGGTTATCTGGACGATGCGATTGCCGTGCAAATTGTATTGGGTCGTCTCCAGAATACGAGGAGCAGCAAGCCCCAATCGTGACCTCGGATTGTCATACTGACAGGGCAAGAACCTATGCATGGATCGTCAAAAAAAGAGGCTGTCTCCCTTTGCAGAAACAACTCTGCACAGGGGACAGCCTCAACTTCAACTCTAACTCGTTATATTCCCAAGAATCCCTAATCACGGATGTAGGGGTACCCATTCCATAAATCACTTGCTGCTTGAAAGACCCTATCGAAAAAGATAGACCGGCCTATATAACTGGTTTCCCAAAGGAAAACAGCAACAGATTCAAACTCATAGCAAGCATGAAGGAGCCAAGTTGTTTGGTGCGATCCACTACGAGACGGGGCAAGTCCATCACTATGAAGTCGAACAAGCGAATGTGACCGCCTGGATTCGTTTTCTGGCGATGCTGCTGGAATCTTACCCAACCGGAAAAATAGTCCTTATTTTGGATAATAGTCGCATCCATCATGCCCGGGCGCTTCAATCCTTTTTACAAAAACACCGTTGTTTGGAGCTTGTATTCTTGCCGCCCTACAGCCCCGATCTCAATCTCATGGAGGGCGTCTGGAAGTGGCTCAAGAGTGATATCATTAACAACGTATTTTTCAAAAAATTTTACCAGATTCGTCTCCACGTCACGAAATTTATGACTCCCGACTTGACGTTCTATTATTCGCCAGTTACCGCAAATTGTTTAATGCGTTCTCCCACCTGATCACGAACCCGCTGGAAGACGGCCCACTTTTCTTCTTCCGTTCCCTCTGCTTTGGCCGGATCGTCAAATCCCCAATGTTCACGGCGAACTTGTGGAGGTGTGATGGGACATTTATCGGCAGCATCCCCGCACAAGGTCACAACCAAATCGGCGCTGTTCAGCAAGACAGGATCAATGATATCCGAAGTTTGACCAGAAATATCAATCCCTACTTCATTCATCGCTTGTACCGCTTTAGGATTAAGACCGTGCGCTTCAATGCCTGCACTGTACACATTCCAACGATCTCCCAAGTATTTCTTGGCCCAGCCTTCTGCCATTTGACTCCGACAAGAATTACCGGTGCACAAAAAGTAAATTGTCTTTTTTTCCATCATAAACGTCTCCTTTAATGTTCAATTATGAAATAACTAACCACAGATATAAGCCCAGCAGGGTAATAAAAAGTGTAGGAATCGTTAAAATAATGCCTGTTTTAAAATAAGTTCCCCAAGAAATTTTAACGCCTTTGGAGCTAAGCACATGCAGCCACAACAATGTGGCCAATGAACCAATCGGGGTTATTTTCGGCCCCAAATCCGATCCAATCACATTAGCGTAAATCAGCGACTCTTTGATCATGCCGGTTGTATGGGTGGCATTTATAGCAAGCGCATCAATCATGACCGTAGGCAAGTTATTCATCACCGACGAGATAACCGCCGCGATAAAGCCCATGCCCATGGTGGCCACAAACATACCTTGATCAGCAGCCGCTTGAATCACATGAGCCAGCAGATCCGTCAAACCGGCATTACGCAGACCATACACCACAACATACATCCCAATGGAGAAAAACACGATGGCCCATGGAGCGCCCTTAATAACTTCTTTCATTGGGACCGCCGGACTTCTTCTCGCCATTAGCAAGAAAAAGATAGCAACGATGCCGGCTACCACCGAAACAGGAATATTAAAAAATTCGCTTGCAAAGTAGCCAACCAGCAGAACCGCGAGAACGATCCAGGAAATACGGAACATTTTTAGGTCTTTAATCGCTTCTGCAGGCGCTATTAACTGTGCAGCATCAAACTTTTGGGGGATCTTTTTGCGGAAAAAGAGATACAATACCAAGATACTAGCCGCTAAGGAAAATAAATTAGGTACAATCATGCGACTCGCATATTCCATAAACGTGATGCCAAAGAAATCGGCTGATACAATATTCACCAGGTTGCTGACCACAAGCGGAAGCGACGTCGTATCCGCAATAAACCCACTCGCTATGATGAAAGGAAAAACCATTTTTTCGTCCAATTTCAGTGCCCGAACCATCGCTAGAACAATCGGTGTCAGAATTAAAGCCGCACCATCATTCGCAAAAAAAGCAGCGACAACGGCGCCAAGAACGCTCACATAAACGAACATCCGGGTTCCGCTTCCCCGCGCAACTCGTGCCATGTGAAGCGCCGCCCATTCGAAAATGCCGATTTTATCAAGCACCAACGAAATCAGGATGATGGCCACAAAAGCCAAAGTCGCATTCCAGACAATCCGAGTAACTTCCCAAACATCATGCAAATCTACGACACCCAACAGTAGAGCAAGTACGGCTCCTCCGCAGGCTGACCAGCCAATAGACAGATTTCTAGGCTGCCAGATCACCAACACTAAAGTGGCTAAAAATATAATGCATGCCAACAAAACCAATGTACAAAACCTCCATATACCATGATGTCCAGTTCTTTATCTGCTCTTTCTACAAATCCTTTCTCTATTTAATCCACCATTCTCACATTATTTTTAAAGCATATACTTATATTATACTTATATTTAAACCAGCATTATCTCAATAGGGAGATAAACTGAACAACCTTTAAGAGGGGCAAGCTAAGCTGAGGAATCCGGTCCACAAGATGCTATGGATCCCTCTTTATTCAGCCATTTTAAAATATGCTTTGAATCTGGCATACATTCAAGCACAGCTTGAATATGAGGCTTGTCGTCTACGTTTAAGGAATAGAATACCCACTGACTTCGTTTTTCTTCTTTTACGATCCCTTGCGACTTTAATTTTCTTAAATGCTGGCTAATGGCAGGCTGCGACATATCGAAGATGTCCACGAATTCGCAAACACACCATTCTCTTTCTCTTAGCAGGGAAAGCATGGCCAAGCGGGTTTTATCCCCCAGTAGCTTTAAATGATCGGCTACATAACCAAGTTGTTCCAATGTGTAACCCCCTTTCAATCATATAAATATATGCTTATATACTAATTTGTCTCCATTCTAAAATCAAGTATATATTACTTGCAATTTACAAATTTAAATCCAAACAAATGGAGGTTTTAAAAAGTGCGAAAACATCTATGCGCCGGAATACCTATGATCAAATTCAACTAAAAAAGTCGGTTGTCTTTTGACTTTTTTCTCCCAACGCCAGTTCAAACCTCTACTGCTGCTAACTAAAACTAAGAGTATTCAGATTCTGTTCCACCTATCCCATCCAAATTAAAGGAGTGTTTTGATATAAATAAACTTACATATCATTACGACTACAGAACTCCCTTCTGAACTAAAAAACGACCTGAATGAGCTGTATTCCGGCTGTATTTCCGGCGCCTCCTCATTGGAAGAAGTAAAATCCATGCTGCAGCAAAGGGGATTTACGAGTATTAGCATCGAACCTAAAGATGAATCCAAATCATTCATCAAGGATTGGGTGCCTGGTGCAAACGTAGATGATTATATTGTTTCCGCAGTTATAAAAGCCAAGAAAGCCTAATGTGCTTATGATGGCGTTGCGAACCTTTCGATTTACGTAGACCGAACCTTTCGCAGTAAAGGCGTTGGTAGTGCGCTTCACTCGGAATTAGAGAAAGAGGCTAATAAAAACAATTTTTATAAGATCGTCCTGTCCACCTTCTTCTTTAATGAAAACGGTCAGATGCTTTATCGGAAGATCGGTTACCGTGAAGTCGGCGTTTTTGAAAAGCAAGGAGTTATGGACGGCCAATATATAGACGTAATGATTTTGGAAAAATTGCTCTAAACCATAAAGATAGCAAGCCCCCCTAAAAAGGTCTTGCTATCTTTTCTTTAACCATCCTTCTTTGATTCAACTTCTATAGCACGATGATGAAGCGTGGCGGCTCATGATGTGTGCATGCCATCTTGGATTTGGCCCACAGCTCTTTTGCTCCGCGGGCTGCGTGAAACGAACGACAGGAACATAGATCTCTTTGGCCGGGGTGGGCCGGGTGCTCTCGCCCGGCGTAGGCGCTCTAGTTATCGGCGTGAGTAACGGCCCAGCGGTGCATTTTTAAACCACAACTTGATAAAATTTAGGTTTTTTAAAATTATGTTTTGAGCGTTAAGTTTGCTATTGTGTACGCCTCAATATCACGCTACAATGAAAATACCAAATATGGAAGCGCTTTATATTTCTTCGGTAAGCCTGTCAATACTTGAAATAATGTATCATTGTCAGACGTTTCTTTATGTTTGGTCAATCTTTTATGGAGGTGTAAAATGAAGAAGAAATCTTGGTTCACTTTAATGGTCACTGGTATTGTCTCTCTGTTTTTTTCGGTAAGTGTTTATGCGGGGAATGTTTTTTGGGAACCACTTAATGGTTTCAATTCGGGTGTATGGCAAAAGGCGGACGGATATTCCAATGGGAACATGTTTAATTGCACTTGGCGTGCCAATAATGTCAATTTTACGAACGATGGCAAAATGAAGCTTGGCTTAACGAGTTCCGCGTACAATAAATTTGACTGCGGAGAGTATCGATCGACGAATACTTACAGATACGGCTTATACGAGGTCAGCATGAAGCCTGCTAAAAATACAGGGATCGTATCTTCCTTTTTTACGTATACGGGACCTACTGATGGCACGCCATGGGATGAAATAGATATTGAATTTTTAGGCAAAGACACGACAAAAGTGCAATTCAACTATTATACAAACGGGGTCGGTGGTCACGAGAAGATTGTTGATCTGGGCTTTGATGCATCAAGAGGCTTTCACACCTATGCATTCGATTGGCAGCCAGGATACATTAAGTGGTATGTTGACGGGGTTCTAAAGCATACAGCAACTACGAACATACCGAGCACGCCAGGCAAGATTATGATGAATTTATGGAATGGCACTGGTGTTGACGACTGGCTAGGTCCATATAACGGAGCGAATCCGCTATACGCCGAATACGATTGGGTAAAATACACGAGCAATTAGCCCGTAGTACAAAACCAGCCCTGTAGTGAAGTGCACCCCTTAGAATAGACATTGGATAACCCCCCTGGTTTGTCCGATGAAATTCTAGGGGGTTTATTTTTATGGCGATTAAAGGACAGAGGTTTAAAACTTACTCGGGTGAAACCAAAAAAGAGGCCATTCGTTTACATGTGGAGGAAAGATGGGCTTATCGGAACATTACGGAGCATTTTGGGATTCAAGACCACGGGCGAGTAAAGAAATGGATGAAGAGATACCGAGGCTAGGGGAATTTGGGCTACTGGATCAACGGGAGCATCGTAAAGAATATACCGATCAGGATAGAAATATTCAAAAGCTCAAACGGGAAAATGAAATGCTAAAAAAGTGTTTGGAAATCTGGATGCAGGAGGTAAAACGTCTAAATATAGAGTCATTGAGAGCGCCGCAAAAAATTACGCCGTTAGCAACCTCTGCAAACTCTTTGCTGTCTCCAAAAGTGGATATTACGCTTTCTTGAAACGTAAAGGAGTAGAACGGGACCAGGCCGCGAAAGAACTCATTCAGAAGGTGTATGAACGGGATAACGGAGTCTTGGGTTATCGCCAAATTCAACTGTTCCTGCTACACGACCATGGGGTTTGGATGAATCATAAGAAGGTACTCAGAATCATGCTGGATCTAGGAATTCGTTCGAGGATCCGCCGCATCGTTGTAATTATGTTTCTTCTGAAGGAGGTCGGGTGGCAAAAAATATATTGAAACGGGATTTCAAGGCGGATGCTCCCAACCCCAAATGGGTAACAGACATTACGCAATATCGTGTAGGCGAGAAGTCGCTCTATCTCTCAGCCGTGAAGGATTTGTTCAATAACGAAATTATCGCTTATCAAATGAGCACCAGGAACGACAATGAACTGGTTCTCCGAACCTTTCAGCAGGCGTGGACTCAGCAAAAAAGACGTGACCGGACTGTGATGCTAGACTAAAAAGTGGACACCGAGAAGCGAGAATGCGAGAATAAAATCAAATTCATTCGAGGTGTCCACATGAGTATAAAATATGACAAAGCGTTTAAAATTCAGACCGTTCAAATGATTCAGGAAGAAGGGAAAGCCGTCGCCCAAGTAGCGAGAGAGCTGGGAATTTCCGCAAACACACTGTTTCGTTGGTTAGCAGAATACAAACAGGATGGCGGCGAGGCCTTTCTAGGCAAAGGTCATCTAAAAACGGAAGACCAAGTCACACGAGAACTACAGAAACGAATTCGTGATTTGGAGCAGGAGAACGATATTCTAAAAAAGGCCATGCACTACTTTGCCAAAGACCGGCACTAATCTTTGTATTTATACATCAATACCGCTTCCAGTGCCCGGTTGCAAAGATGTGCGAATGATTGACGTCTCCCGAAGCGGTTACTATACCTGACTGCAAAACCGAACGCGCCCAAGTGAACGAAAGAAACGGAGAATCCGGTTGGAGCAGAAAATTAGATAACTTTCCCTGCAATCCAGACGACTCTATGGCAGTCGGAAAATCTATCATTCTCTCATTAAACAAGGCATTGACGTATCCGAAAAAACAGTAGCCCGAATCATGAAACAGTTGGGGTTGAAATCGAGAACCGTGAAGAAGTACAAAGCCACAACGAATTCCAAACATCCGATGCCCGTCCACGAAAACCACCTGAGCCAGCAGTTTTCCGCTGAGGCGCCAGGGGAAGTGTGGATGACAGATATCACCTATATTCCCACCGATGAGGGATGGCTTTACTTGGCCAGTGTTATGGATCTATATACCCGTCAGATTGTAGGTTTCCAAATGGGATCCAGAATGACAAAAAAACTCGTCCTTTCCTCATTAGAACGTGCTTACCAGACTCACCGTCCTGTCGGCGAAGTCCTGCACCATTCAGATCGCGGCAGTCAGTATGCAGCCCATGAATACCAGGAAAAGCTTGCGGAATACGGCATGAAGGGGAGCATGAGCCGAAAGGGGAACTGTTATGACAATGCTTGCATTGAATCGTTTCACAGCATTTTGAAAAAAGAACTTGTATACCTGGACACTTACGTTCATACCTTACCAGATTTATATGGATAGCCGTGTGTCTATCTCAATCGGATGGATTATATGTCTAATGTGAACTTAATAACATAACTGCAGAAGGCTTTGCAAAACTGAGTCCCCTATATGGTTCAGTGAAGGTTTATTTATCTCTACACCGCTTTAACTTCAAATTTACGATCTCCTCTATTTCCTGTTTGTTGTCCAGGTCTAACTTTCGAAATCCTGTGATTAATTTTGATTCAAGATCATCTAATTTTACTCGAAATAATCCGTTATAAGAAATTAACGTCTCTTCAAGTAACAACCAATCTAAATCAACGTCGAAATTTAGTTTTAGGGAGATTATGGTCTCTAAGGATGGTTTATACTTATCTTTCTCCAATTCACTCAATGTACCCTGAGAAATACCAATAGTTGATGAAAAGTCAGTTTGATTAAGCTTATTTAATTTTCTTATACTCTTTATCTTTCACCCAAAGTCTTCATTGCTCCACCTGCCATCCATAAAGAATTAAATAAATACTTTATTTATAAATATATATTTTAGATATTTGTTGTATTTAGAGATAAAAAACATTTTTTACATTTCGATAACAAACTCTTTATTTCTCATACTGTTTTCAACAGAAACTTGAAATTATCTTGCTTCAATTACTTTAAAAATACCAATACAGGAAAGGGTTCAAAGCTCATTGATTTGTCATGCAACTATACTTGTTCTGATTGAACCAAAGCAGTCGCCTCCTGAATTTAATAAAAAAGCCCGATGATACTTGCTCATCGGGCTTTTGTTAAATACTTACTAAGAAGAGATATTCTTGTTATCTGTCATTAATATTTAGTACACAACTTTATTGTCTATTTCTCGATTATCACCAGACAGCAGCCTTTGTATCGATATACTGACCTTACTCAACCGTTACACTTTTCGCCAGGTTACGTGGTTTATCCACATCATGCCCCAATGCAAGAGAAGCGTAGTAAGCCAGCAACTGGAGAGATACAACCGAAATCGCAGCAGACAGGATTGGAAGTGTCTTCGGAATTGCAAATACCTGATCCACCGATTTCAGTAGTTCAACAGCGTGCTCTTCGTACGTAATCGCAAGAACATCTGCGCCACGTGCTTTCACTTCCTTGATATTGCTCACGGTTTTCTCCAACACGGATTCCTGTGTTACCAAAGCGATAACCGGAATGCCGTCTTCGATCAATGCCAATGTACCATGCTTCAGTTCACCCGCAGCATAAGCCTCGGAATGAATGTAAGAGATTTCCTTGAGCTTCAGGGAGCCTTCCTGTACTACAGCATAGTCCTGACCGCGACCAATAAAGAATAGGTGCTTGTGGCTAGCAATTTGCTCAGCATATGCTTTGATTGCGTCTGCTTTACCCAGCATTTCTTCCACCTGCTCTGGCAGTGATTCCATAGCAGCCAACACTTGAGCTACTTGCTCATCCGTTTGTGTGCCACGTACTTGAGCCAGATACAGACCAAACAGGTAAAACGCAACCAACTGCGAAGAATATGCCTTGGTGGAAGCTACGGCAATTTCAGGTCCTGCCAGTGTAACCAACACATCATCTGCATCGCGGGCAATGGAACTGCCAACTACGTTTGTAATCGCCAGTACATGAGCGCCGTTCGCTTGTGCTTCACGCAGTGCTGCCAACGTATCGGCAGTTTCACCGGATTGACTCACTACGATTACCAATGTCTCTGGTGTTACGATTGGCGAACGATAACGATACTCGGAAGCCACATCGTTTTCCACCGGAATACGAGCCAAGCTTTCAATAACCGTACGACCAATCAAACCAGCATTGTAGGCTGTACCACAAGCAACGATTTGGATATTGCGAATATTTTTAATTTGTTCTTCTGTCAGCTTCAACTCAGGAAGAACAACTTTTTTAGTTTCTTTGTCGATTCGGCCCAACATCGTGTCACGGTAAGCCTTAGGCTGTTCGTGAATTTCTTTCAACATGAAATGCTCATAGCCGCCTTTTTCCGCTGTTACAGCATCCCATTCGACATGAATCATTTCCCGAGAAATAAATTGACCTTCGATTGTCATTAATTCGACGGCATCACTAGTCAAAACAGCCATTTCGCCATCGTTCAAAATAAATACATTGCGTGTATATTTCAGAATAGCCGGAATATCGGAACCGATAAAGTTCTCGCCTTCTCCCACACCGATAACCAGCGGGCTTGCTTGACGAACAGCTACCAGCTTATTAGGCTCGTGCTCTGTCAACACACCCAGTGCAAAAGCACCGCGCATAAAGGTAATTGCTTTTTGTACCGCTTTGACGATATCCCCTTGATATTCGCGCGCAACCAGATGGGAAATAACTTCCGTGTCCGTTTCGGAAATAAAGGTATGACCTTCGCTGATCAGCTGTTCTTTCAGTTCCAGATAGTTCTCAATAATCCCGTTATGAACCACAGAGAACTTTTGGCTCTCATCCAAATGCGGATGGGAGTTTTCATCTGAAGGCTTACCGTGTGTTGCCCAACGTGTATGCCCGATGCCTGCATGGCCTACCAGCGGCGCACCATCCAGCTTCGCTTCCAGATTCGCCAGACGACCTTTAGCCTTAGCTACTTGCAGTCCTGAATCTGTAAACACAGCAATACCCGCAGAGTCATAACCGCGGTACTCCAGCTTTTTCAATCCGTCAATCAATACCTCTTGCGTATTCTGATCACCAATATATCCTACAATGCCACACATATTCGTTATCCTCCCGATCATCATTTCACAGGACGACTCATCACAGGACTAACGTGTGCGGTAGATTGCGGAATAAAGTTCATTCATCTATGAAGTTGTCAATGATAACTATAGAAAATTACAGGCATCTCTTCACGAATGTAACGAAATTCCCAAACCGCGCACGCCAATGATGATGGCCGCACATTCATGAAATGAATCTTATAATTTAGGTTATAAAATAAAAGCATCTATCGGTGCGTTGTGTAAACAGTTGCCTGCTTATTTTCCGCTGCCGATTTACGGGTCGATGCCTCACCGGAAGGTCCCCGCCGAATGTTTCGAACACCTTCACCTCGTCAGCTCGCTTTGCCGTGAACCCATCTGTGAGCAACATCATCCAAATTGAATGATCTGCCTCACCAACAAGTTCCCCCGCGCAAAATCAAGCTCTGGCGCTTGTATTACATTACCTTACAACCCTCACTTTCTCTTTCTGAGTCACAGCATCCCTATATTATATTCAGCTCAGCATCATTTGGCAATGACACTTTATTCATATTTGCAGGTTCTGGTAAGTATTCAATTAAAAATAATATCTGCAAACGCGGTCGCCTGCTTACTTTCAACAGGCAACCGACGTTTACAAAATTTTAAACCAATTCTTTTTTTACAACATCTACGATCTGTCCGACAAACTGCTCCAGCTCATCCTTATTCGGCCCTTCTGCCATAACACGAATAAGCGATTCTGTGCCGGAAGCACGAACCAATACGCGTCCATTATCACCCAATTGCTGTTCCACCTGCTCAATCGCTTCTGCAATGGCAGGATTGCCCTCGTAATTGCGTTTGTCCTGTACACGCACATTAACTAGCACTTGGGGATACTGCTTCATGAGCGATTTCAGCTCACTCATCTTTTTACCGGAAGCTTTCAGGGTATCCACCAGTTGAATCCCGGTCAACATACCGTCGCCTGTCGTATTGTAATCGAGGAAAATCACGTGACCTGACTGCTCACCGCCCAGATTAAAGCCGCCCCGACGCATTTCTTCCATCACATAACGGTCACCAACCGCTGTTTTTGCAGTCTTGAGCGCCAGCTTTTCCGTTGCTTTGTAAAAGCCAATATTACTCATCACAGTCGATACAATAGTGCTGTCCTTGAGCTTTCCAGCGCGGTTCAGCGCATCCCCACAGATGCAAAGGATATAGTCGCCGTCTACCTCTTCCCCGTTCTCATCAATCGCGATCAGACGGTCTGCATCGCCGTCAAAGGCCAGACCAATGTCAGCTTTCAAGCGACGCACTTCCTCTTTCAGCTTCTCAGGATGGGTTGAGCCACAATGATCGTTGATATTCAGTCCGTTTGGCTCCGCACCGATGGTGTGAACTTCGGCTCCCAATTCCGCAAAAAGCTTTGGCGCCAGCTCATAAGCCGCTCCGTTCGCACAATCCAGCACGATTTTGAGCCCTTCAAAAGAATGGCTAATCGTTGTTTTCAAAAACTCCAGATAATCGTAGCGAGAATGCTCGTCTACAACAACTGTACCTAATTCGCCGCCAATCGGACGAGGCAATTGATCCTCTTTCGCATCCATCAGCTCTTCAATTCTTAGTTCCGTTTCATCTGTCAATTTAAACCCGTCGCCGCCAAAAAACTTAATTCCGTTGTCTTCCACCGGATTGTGAGAGGCCGAGATCATGACACCAGCGTCCGCTTTTAATTGACGCGTAAGATAAGCGACTCCCGGCGTTGAAACGATACCCACACGAACCACATTAGCCCCTATAGACAGCAAACCGGCTACAAGCGCCGATTCCAGCATCAGACCAGACACCCGTGTATCCATACCAATAACAACTGTCGGTTTTTCTACATTCCCTGCTAAAACATATCCGCCGCAGCGACCAATGCTATATGCCAGTTCTGCTGTAAGTTCCTGATTAGCAATGCCTCGTACACCATCTGTACCAAAATATTTCCCCATGATAATGACTCCCTTTTTTGTCTAATGAACCTTAAATATTTACTACAGATAAATCATGTTATGGCTGACCGCTCTCCGGGGTTCCATTTGCAGAAGAATCTGCGCCGTTATGAGGATTTGTTTTATCCTCCGCAGCCGCATTGTCCCCGGGTTTCGCATCAGAGGAGCCGCCTTGACCGCTCTGGCCCTCCTGTGGCCTCTCCTGCCCCTTATTACCGCTGCCGGAAGGGGTTGATTCATTCCCACTGCCCGGATTCGTTACAGCTGGCGTTGAAGGGCTCTCAATGTTTACCGTTGCCGTTAACTGGCTGGCGTTTCCGGATTGCGTAATGTATTTGGGCAGGCCTACCTTCAAAGCAACCTCATGCTGACCAGCCTCCAGACCACTTACGTCTGCGACCAAACTAATATCATCATTGGTTAAATTGCTGATCATATCCCGCGGCCCCTTCACGGTAACATCCATCGTCTTGTCCGCAGGCGTTGTAATAGTCGCTGTCGTCCCATCTCCTGCCCCTTGCACAACAATCGGAATGCCTGACAATGTCCGCTCCGCATCGGTCACCTGACTAGAGGGTGCAACTGTCACCTGAATTTGTATTGAGCCAGGCTCGATTTTATCAGAACCAGCGGGCGCTGCCAAATTAGCTTGAACTGTTTGGGTCCCTGCTTCCGTGAATTGGGTCAGATCGAGTGTAGCCGTAACATAGGAGCTAAGGCTGCTCAAAACATCCTGCGAAGCGTAAACGACCGCTTCTTTTACATTTGCATTAACTTTGGAAAGCGCCAAACCGTTCGGCAGCTCCCCGGAATAAACAACCTTCACAGGCACGGATTTCGTTTGTTGGGTTACCGGGATTTCAACTGACACTGTGGAAGGCTCAATAACCGCTCCTGTAAGTTCCTGTCCCTTTTTGTTGTAAGCCCTCAGCTTCACCCGCTTCTGCTCAAATTTCTCCGAGATTCCCTCCGTATCCACACCCCCCTGCACCGCAGCCACTGTACTCAACTGGCTTTTAGGCAAGGTGACCTTCACCGTTTGAGGGGCAACCACAGGCACACCAAGCTGCAAGCCGGTATCCGGTTTACCCTTGGAAACAATAGAAACATCAAATGATTTCGTTGCCTTTTCCTCAATCGTGACCGTAACACGATTAGGAGTCATAGACACCAACTCCACGCCATTCGGCAGATTGGCTACAAGCGGTAAGGTTTTAGTCCCTGCTCCTAACCCACTCAAATCCAATTGAGCCTGGTAATTATCTGCGAAAAAAGAAGTCAGCACGGAGCGCTGTCCTCTAACCTCCATCTTCACATGGTCAGTATCCATTGTAGATAATACATATTTTGACTCATCCAGACCACTGGCCTGAATGCCTACATTATCAATCACTTTATTATCATAAGAAACGGTCAGCGTGGACGAAGGAGTGCCTGTGTCCAGATGAACCATTCCCCACAGCAGGACTGCAACCGCGAGTGCCAATATTTTAGAAATCGTATTGTTGTTAATCCATTTGTCCATCATGAATTTCCACGGCCTCCCCTCCGATTCCAGAATGAGCCGCGTTTTTCCTTCAAAGATGGTGCCGGTCGCAGCTCCTCATACAGCTTGGATATTAAGGATTCTTCCTTAATATCACGCACGACCTGTCCATTGATAGCCAAAGAAATTTGACCTGTCTCCTCTGATACTACCACAGTTACGGCATCCGTTACCTCACTCACCCCAATGGCTGCCCGGTGACGGGTTCCCAGTTCCTTGCTGATAAATGGATTTTCCGACAGTGGTAAGTAACAGGCCGCAGAAGCAATCTGATTATTTTGAATAATGACCGCACCATCATGCAGAGGCGTATTTGGAATAAAAATATTGATCAGCAACTCAGAACTGACCACTGCCTGTGTCTTGATACCGGACTCCGTGTATTCGTTTAGCCCCGTTTCGCGTTCAAATACGACCAAAGCCCCTATTTTTCTACGTGATAAATAATTCAGCGCCTTAATCATTTCCCCGATTAACTTGTTTATCTCCTCATCATCCGCAGACGAACGCCCAAACAGCTTGCCTCGCCCCAGTTGTTCCAGGGCACGACGCAATTCAGGCTGAAAAATAATGAAAATAGCTACCACACCGAAGGTAAACATCTGGTTCATCAGCCACTTGAGCGTATACAAATCAAACCACGTACTAACCGCCCAAATGAGCACCAGGAACAAAATTCCTTTTAGCAATTGAACTGCACGCGTTCCACGAACAAGTAAAATAAGCTGATACATAATATAGGTTACGATCAGAATGTCGATAATATCTTTAATGGACTCTTTCCAAGTCAGGTCCGCGAAATAATCCAACATGCGCATGCCCCCGCAATTTTCTGTAGTGAGTGAATGTAATATGTACACAGTATGCTCTCTCTATCTAGGTTATAACGATACGGTCCGCGTTGCAAGCTGCATGACAAAAAGAACCACTAAAATCAGTAAAATACAGTACAAATCGCCAGCTTGATATACAAAAAAAGCGCCTTTTCCAGCGGAAGAGGCGCTCGATATCATTCTTGCCAGTTCAAGCTTCTTTTATGGAGAGGACGTACCCCCGAACAAATCAGTAACTTTATACCAAATCCAGTCCAAGGTTTGATCAATACTTTTGACCTGTCCTGCAATATGTGCTGTGGACGCTTGATAGTAGGAACCGTCAATCACAGTTACATTCCCTTCCACATCACCATATACCCGAGCCTCGCCATTTTGCACGGTCAAATCTCCAGCAATGGATTTACCCTCAGGCACAATTACAGTATCCCCTTGAATAACAACCTGATCCAGATGGCTTCCCTTGACTACCAATTGATGGTCTGTGGTTGAAAAGCTTGCCATACTTGAGCATATAATAACAAGAAAGAAAGCAGCGGCCGTAACAGCCGGGTGCCTTTTCACCCAAGTCAGCATAGGCACCATTGGTGCTCTTCTATGCGGCGGCAAAGCATTCATGATGCGAAGTGTCAGCTCATCCGATACACACGGCACTTGATGCCGTGTACCATAAAGCATCGCATCCGTCCGCTCCAGCTCTTTAAAACGCATGCGGCATTCCGGGCAGGTGAACAAGTGGTGCTCTAACTCCTGTTTTTCCTGCTCGGACAGGTCGCCATCCAGATAGTCATGCATAAAAGAGACGGCTTGTTTGCAATCCATATGAGCCAATCCTTTCTAATATTCTTCCGTGTTTCTCTACATAACATGCTTCGGCTTAGAAACTTTGCTCACTTTACATACGCTACAACGAGCAATATGTTTCACAAAAAACATCTGTGCGCGCACTTTCCAAGATCCTGAACACATGATTTACAACTTGTGTTCCAATTTTTTGCGTAGAAAATCCCGGCCCCTGTGAACCCTCGTCTTAATGGTAGTAACTGGAAGATTAAGCACATCGCTAATTTCCTGCAACGAAAGCTCCTGCAAGTAACGCAAAACCATAATCGTCCTGTATTTGTCTGGAAGGCTGTCAATGGCATCATGAATTAAGGATTGTGTCTCGGACAACAGCGTATACCCTTCAGGTGTAAGATCTTCGCTAGCGAGCATCGCATACCCATCCACACCTTCCTGCTCATTCATCTCAGCATCCAGTGAGTATGTAGGCTTTCTCCTTCGCAGACGGTCAATGCACAGATTCGTCGCAATCCGGTAAATCCATGTGGAGAACTTCTGCCCATGATCATATTTTTCCAAATTACGATATACACGCAAAAAAGTTTCCTGCACCAGATCCTCCGCCTCATGGCGATTCCCCAGCATCCGGTAGGAAAGATGAAAAATCCGATCTTTATATAACTCGACTAACTCCGCAAAAGCTCGCTGATCACCTTTCTGCACCAGCCTAACCAAGCGGCTTTCCATATTATCCACTCTATACTCCCCCAGACTTGCTGATGGGTTGCTCATTACCTTGTTATAATAATTCATCGTAGTTCAATTTTATCGGAAAATCAACTGTAGCGTTGACACCAATAGGACTCCTGCTCCGTCATATGCATACAGACAGCACAATCGGGCACCCATAAGCGCCCGATTGCCTGTGTTCATGCGGTCAATCTGTATCAGCCCGTGTTTCTCAGCCCTGCGGCGATTCCGTTAATAGTTAACAGCACCTCACGTAGCAGCTCCGCATCGTCCCCGTTCTGCTCACGCAGTTCGCGTAGCTCACTAAGCAACTGAACCTGCAAGTAGCTTAACGGATCAACATAAGGATTACGCAATCGGATGGACTCCTGAATTACCGGCACATCGTCCAGAATTTCCGATTGTCCTGTTATTTTCAAAATCAGCTCGGATGTCAGCTTGAATTCCTCTGAAATTTGTCCGAAAATGCGCTGGCGAGCCTCTTCATCATCAGACATCCCTGCATATTCCTCTGCAATCAGCAAATCCGCCTTGGCAATCGCCATTTGCAGTGTATCAATAAGGGAGCGGAAGAAAGCTGATTCCTTGAACATCGTTTGCAGCACCTTGAGGTTCTCCTCATTGTCCTGATAGAAGCTTTGCAGCCCTGTTCCAGCCGCGTACCAAGCAGGCAGCAAATAACGGCTTTGCGTCCATGCAAAAACCCATGGAATGGCGCGCAAGTCCTCAAAACGTTCACTGTTTTTACGCTTGGACGGACGAGAGCCAATATTAAGCTCGCCCACCTCAGGTAATGGCGTTGATTCCTTGAAAAAATTGAAGAAATCCGGATCACGGAAAATCAAATCCTGATACTTCTCCAGTGATACCTCGGAAATACGGGCAATGATCTCCTCCCAGCTCTCCTCGAACACTTCCTTCTTACCGGAACGGTTATACGCCACTGCGGTAATCAGAGCTGACGTTGCCTGCTCTAGACTTCGATAAGCGATGCCCTTGAGTGAGTATCTGGATGAGAGCACCTCACCCTGCTCCGTAATCTTGATGCCGCCTCCGATCGTATGAGGAGGTTGGGCCAAAATGCTGCGATTAAGCGGCATGCCTCCGCGTCCCAGTGCTCCCCCGCGTCCGTGGAAGAACTTTACTTTTACGCCGAACTCATTAACCACTTCCGTAATGCTGTTCATCGCAACCCTAAGCTCCCAGTTCGCCGTTACCACACCGCCGTCCTTATTACTATCCGAATATCCCAGCATGATCTCCTGAAGCTGATCCATTGCTGCTACGGATTGGCGATATACAGGTAAGTTCAGCAGCCTTTTCATAATACTTGGGGCAGCATGCAGGTCGTCTATCGTTTCAAACAAAGGAACGGATTGCAATGTACATACGACTGTGCCATCTTTCTCGATACGGAACAAACCCACTTCTTTAGACAGCACCATAACTTCCAGTAAGTCGCTTGCTCCCTGAGTCATACTGATCAAGTAGCTTGTAATGGATTGCTTTCCAAATTCCTCCTGAGCCAGATAAATCGTACGATATACATCAAGGCATTCCTGAGTGCTGTCACTATATTTCAAATACGGCGACGTAATCGGACGAGGCTCGTTCAGCAGCTTTTCCAGCAGGTCTATTTTCTCTTCCTCAGGCAGCTTGCCATAATCCGCAACAATATTCATTTTAGAGAGGATTTCAGTCATTGCATTTTCATGCTCCTGACTATGCTGACGTACATCCAGCGTAGCCGTATGGAAGCCGAACAGCTCTACCTGACGAATCATCTTCTGAATATAAGTATCTGCCACATAATCCGCAAAATGATGACGCAAGCTGTCATCAATAACGTTCAGATCCGCAATAAGCTCTTCAGCTGAACTATAACGTTCCTTCGTGCCCTGCTTGCTTTCATCCAGGATATTATTCACCTTGGCTATCATATAAGCCAGCTTGATACGGTAAGGCTCTTTCTCGTTATGCCACACTTCCATCTTTTTAAGCGTAATATGGGTCCGGTCTTCCTCAATAGAAGCCAGCAAATCATCAGAGACACGTATAATGCTAGTGCTAAAGCTCAGATAACCCATAAATTCCTTCAACGTGTGCTGATATTCTCTCAAAGCCAGCTTACGCTGCATACGTAACGTTTCCCAAGTAACATGAGCCGTAACAGACGGGTTGCCGTCCCGGTCCCCACCGATCCAGGAACCAAATCTCAAATAGGTCGGAATATGCCACTTCTGCTCAGGATAATATTTGCCTAAACATCGTTCCAATTCTTGGTATACGTCAGGCAGCACATGAAACAAAGTCTCATGAAAATAATACATCCCGTTTCTCACTTCATCTAACACAGTTGGTTTACGATCTCGCAGTTCGTCCGTCTGCCATAGTGTAATCACTTCATTCAGCAGATTTTCTCGCACCTGTTCCCGCTCCCGCAAGGTAAGCATAGGATTATCCAGCAGCATGACGTCCTCGGAAATGCGCTTGTGAATGTCCAAAATCACCCGTCTCGTGGCTTCTGTAGGATGTGCAGTCATAACCAGTTCCAGAGAAAGCTCCTCCAGGAGATTGCTAACGTCCTCAGCAGAAAATCCACCCTGCTTAAGTTCCTGAACAGAATTTTCAATTGAACCACGTTGAACATCTTCACCAGCAGAATGCTCATAGTCTCGTTTGCGGCGGATACGATGATTTTGCTCGGCAATATTCACTAACTGAAAATAAATCGCAAACGCGCGAATAACCTGGTGACGAATGTCCGTATCCAGCCCACTAACGATTTGTTTGAAATTCTCATACAACTCCGGCTGATACCCCGCACGTAACGATTTACTTGTCTCACGTATCTTTTCTACAATATCCAAAAGTTCGTTGCCACCCTGATGAACCAAAACCTCACCAAGAATATTCCCCAGAAAACGAACGTCCCGCCGTAGCAGATTGTTGGATTGGTTTTTGTTAGCGGTTAACGTAAGCTCAGTCATGCTTTTCCCCCCATCTGATCTGTTCACACTCAATACAGCTTTGTTGAATAGGTACGTATACACACGAAATTTGACACTTTCTTAACATCATACAATAAAAACGCGTGAAAAGCTGCAAAATTTACAGTAAAAAGTCACGTTTTTAAAATACTTTTTTTGAGAATATATTGGTTTTTTATGCACAAAAATGAAATTTAATAAATAAAATAACTTTATGACCCAGAGAATCATGAGACTTTATGCACAGGTGTTATAAACAGCATGATTTTAAAAACAAAAAAATCATGCATCATTATGTGCATATGTTTATTAATTGTTGACAAAGTGAAAGCCAATAGCCTTCTATCCACAAAGATATACACAAAACAGCCATCTTTCAATATTTCTGAGCTTTTTTTTCCTTCCATACGCAGCTATACCCACATAAAAGAAGCCCTTGTGTACAACTGAATACAGCAGGCTTGGAGTTATCCGAATCATTATGGTCATAGGATTCCTATAATGAAGGAATTTGATTACGAAATTAGCCTTACTATAGGAGAAAAGAATACGTAAGAGGGGGGAATACGGGATCTGGATCTTAAAGCAACGAGCGCCTATGTACAATATGCACAAGTCATCCCCAACTGTGCAAGACAGGAGATTCTTGCAGTAACCTATACACAGAGAACGTTTATATAATGTGGACAAAATAAAAAGAAGCCTCTCGGCTTCTAGGTGATCAGTAAGCGGGTGATGGGAATCGAACCCACGCTATCAGCTTGGAAGGCTGAAGTTCTACCATTGAACTACACCCGCAAATTAGTATCGGGATGACACGATTTGAACATGCGACCCCCTGGTCCCAAACCAGGTGCTCTACCAAGCTGAGCTACATCCCGACATATAATTTTTTTTAAAAAAATGGCGCGCCCTGAGAGATTCGAACTCCCGGCCTTTTGATTCGTAGTCAAACGCTCTATCCAGCTGAGCTAAGGGCGCAAATATGGAGCGGACGACGGGAATCGAACCCGCGACCCTCGCCTTGGCAAGGCGATGCTCTACCGCTGAGCCACGTCCGCAAAAACAAGATGCGCGTGGAGGGACTTGAACCCCCACGTCAAAGACGCTAGATCCTAAGTCTAGTGCGTCTGCCAATTCCGCCACACGCGCATGTAATAAAATGGTGAGCCATGAAGGACTCGAACCTTCGACACCCTGATTAAAAGTCAGGTGCTCTACCAACTGAGCTAATGGCTCTTAATGGCTGGGGATATAGGATTTGAACCTATGCATGACGGAGTCAAAGTCCGTTGCCTTACCGCTTGGCTAATCCCCAATATGCATATGATTCACAATTCCCCAATATTTCAACCAGGTAAGAGGATGAAATATGGTGGAGGCTGAGGGGCTCGAACCCCCGACCCTCTGCTTGTAAGGCAGATGCTCTCCCAGCTGAGCTAAGCCTCCATACTACCCTATGACCCGTAGGGGAATCGAACCCCTGTTACCTCCGTGAAAGGGAGGTGTCTTAACCGCTTGACCAACGGGCCATAACACAAGCTCTCAACCGGGTTCGAACCGGTGACCTCATCCTTACCATGGATGCACTCTACCTGCTGAGCTATGAGAGCAAATGGCTCCCCGAACAGGACTCGAACCTGTGACAACTCGATTAACAGTCGAGTGCTCTACCAACTGAGCTATCAGGGAATAGTAATCATAAGGATTTGCTTGGCGACGTCCTACTCTCCCAGGACCCTGCGGTCCAAGTACCATCGGCGCTGGAGGGCTTAACGGTCGTGTTCGGGATGGGTACGTGTGGAACCCCTCCGCTATCGCCACCAAACATGAATTTACATCGTAAATTCTTCCGTGCAGATTTCTGGTACCACGCTACTGCGTGTATAGAAATCCAACGTATTCGTATGTATCTTCTACATACCTTCAAGGTATTACACCCTGAAAACTGGATCCGAAACTTCATTGCGTCCTATACTTTAGGATAAGCCCTCGACCGATTAGTATTGGTCAGCTCCATGCATTACTGCACTTCCACCCCCAACCTATCTACCTCGTCGTCTTCAAGGGGTCTTACATACTGGGAAATCTCATCTTGAGGGGGGCTTCACGCTTAGATGCTTTCAGCGCTTATCCCTTCCGTACATAGCTACCCAGCGGTGCTCCTGGCGGAACAACTGGTACACCAGCGGTACGTCCATCCCGGTCCTCTCGTACTAAGGACAGCTCCTCTCAAATTTCCTACGCCCACGACAGATAGGGACCGAACTGTCTCACGACGTTCTGAACCCAGCTCGCGTACCGCTTTAATGGGCGAACAGCCCAACCCTTGGGACCTACTTCAGCCCCAGGATGCGATGAGCCGACATCGAGGTGCCAAACCTCCCCGTCGATGTGGACTCTTGGGGGAGATAAGCCTGTTATCCCCAGGGTAGCTTTTATCCGTTGAGCGATGGCCCTTCCATGCGGTACCACCGGATCACTAAGCCCGACTTTCGTCCCTGCTCGACTTGTAGGTCTCGCAGTCAAGCTCCCTTCTGCCTTTGCACTCTTCGAATGATTTCCAACCATTCTGAGGGAACCTTGGGGCGCCTCCGTTACTCTTTAGGAGGCGACCGCCCCAGTCAAACTGCCCACCTGACACTGTCCTCGCACCGGATCACGGTACCAAGTTAGAACCTAGATACGATCAGGGTGGTATCCCAAGGATGCCTCCTCTCAAGCTGGCGCTCAAGTCTCTCAGGCTCCCACCTATCCTGTACAGATCGTACCCAAATTCAATATCAAGCTGCAGTAAAGCTCCATGGGGTCTTTCCGTCTTGTCGCGGGTAACCTGCATCTTCACAGGTATTAAAATTTCACCGGATCTCTCGTTGAGACAGCGCCCAAGTCGTTACGCCATTCGTGCGGGTCAGAATTTACCTGACAAGGAATTTCGCTACCTTAGGACCGTTATAGTTACGGCCGCCGTTTACTGGGGCTTCGGTTCATAGCTTCGCCCTAAAAGGACTTACCACTCCCCTTAACCTTCCAGCACCGGGCAGGCGTCAGCCCGTATACTTCGCCTTGCGGCTTCGCACAGACCTGTGTTTTTGCTAAACAGTCGCTTGGGCCTTTTCACTGCGGCCCCCTCGGGCTATTCACCCTACCGAGGCACCCCTTCTCCCGAAGTTACGGGGTCATTTTGCCGAGTTCCTTAACGAGAGTTCTTCCGCGCGCCTTAGAATTCTCTTCTCGCCTACCTGTGTCGGTTTGCGGTACGGGCACCTTCTCCTGGCTAGAGGCTTTTCTTGGCAGTCTGAGATCATGACCTTCGCTACTACAATTTTCGCTCCCCATCACAGCCCAGCCTTACGATGTGCGGATTTGCCTACACACCAGCCTCACTGCTTAGACGGACATCCATCAGTCCGCGTCACTACCCTACTGCGTCACCCCATCGCTCATAACGGATTACGGTGGTACAGGAATTTCGACCTGTTGTCCTTCGACTACGCCTTTCGGCCTCGCCTTAGGTCCCGACTTACCCTGAGCGGACGAACCTTCCTCAGGAACCCTTAGGCTTTCGGCGGATCTGATTCTCACAGATCTTTTCGTTACTCATACCGGCATTCTCACTTGAATGCAGTCCAGCGCTCCTTACGGTACACCTTCAACCCGCATTCAACGCTCCCCTACCCCTGATACCTAAGTATCAAGCCATAGCTTCGGTGGCGTGTTTAGCCCCGTTACATTTTCGGCGCAGAGTCACTCGACCAGTGAGCTATTACGCACTCTTTCAATGGTGGCTGCTTCTAAGCCAACATCCTGGTTGTCTGTGCAACTCCACATCCTTTCCCACTTAACACACACTTGGGGACCTTAGCTGATGGTCTGGGCTGTTTCCCTTTCGACAATGGATCTTAGCACTCACTGTCTGACTCCCGGAACCAAGTCTATGGCATTCGGAGTTTGACTGAGCTTGGTAACCCTTGCGGGCCCCGCACCCAATCAGTGCTCTACCTCCACGACTCTTATTCCGAGGCTAGCCCTAAAGCTATTTCGGGGAGAACCAGCTATCTCCGGGTTCGATTGGAATTTCTCCGCTACCCCCACCTCATCCCCGCATTTTTCAACATGCGTGGGTTCGGGCCTCCAGTGCGTGTTACCGCACCTTCACCCTGGACAGGGGTAGATCACCCGGTTTCGGGTCTACGTCCACGTACTCAAGTCGCCCTATTCAGACTCGCTTTCGCTACGGCTACAGTTTTTCACCTTAACCTTGCACGGGAACGTAACTCGCCGGTTCATTCTACAAAAGGCACGCCATCACCCATAGATCGGGCTCTGACTTCTTGTAAGCACACGGTTTCAGGATCTATTTCACTCCCCTTCCGGGGTGCTTTTCACCTTTCCCTCACGGTACTGCTTCACTATCGGTCGCCAGGGAGTATTTAGCCTTGGCAGATGGTCCTGCCGGATTCATACGGGGTTTCACGTGCCCCGCACTACTCGGGATCCGTCTCGGAGGGAACAGGTTTTGAACTACAGGGCTTTTACCTTCTCTGGCGGGCCTTTCCAGACCTCTTCATCTAACCGGTTCCTTTGTAACTCCATGTGAGACGTCCCACAACCCCAAGGAGCAAGCTCCTTGGTTTGGGCTAATCCGCGTTCGCTCGCCGCTACTGACGGAATCACTATTGTTTTCTCTTCCTCAGGGTACTTAGATGTTTCAGTTCCCCTGGTATGCCTCTGTTCTGCCTATGTATTCAGCAGAAAGTGACTGTCGATGAAGACAGCCGGGTTTCCCCATTCGGACATCCCCGGATCAAAGCTTGCTTACAGCTCCCCGAGGCTTTATCGTTGTTCGCCAC